>NZ_JARWKZ010000042.1:0-53599 GCF_050577975.1 Rhizobium sp. BR 315
CCTGAATCCGAGCTGCGCAACATCAAGCCCATCGACAAAGGCATCGATCACCCGCACCGCAGCATCTGCCGCAACGTAATCCTCGATCCGGGCTGGCAACAGCGACGTCTGACCCCGATCAGTCCCTGAAATGTATCCCATGAAAATGGCCGCATCGTTTCCAATGCGGCCACCTTAATTGATTTGCCGGACTTCTCACACAGGCTGCTCAGGGCCCGTTTTCTGTTTCCGCCGCTATGTCGAGTGCCTGAGCGGGCATTGCCGCTCAAGCCTCCATGGAGTAGCCCGCGCCGCGAACGGTGCGGATGACATCCTGCATGCTGGAAAAATTAAGCGCCTTGCGCAGGCGTCCGACATGAACGTCGACGGTTCGTTCGTCAACGTAGATATCATGCCCCCATACGCCGTCCAGCAGCTGTGAACGCGAGAAGACGCGACCCGGCGAGGACATCAGGAATTCCAGCAGGCGGAATTCCGTCGGCCCCAGCCGCACTTCGCGGCTCTTGCGATGGACGCGATGGGTCTCGCGATCCAGTTCGATATCGCCGCAGCGCAGCACCGTGGAGAGGACCTCCGGGCGGGCACGCCGCAGCATCGCCTTGACGCGGGCCATCAGCTCCGGCGTCGAGAACGGCTTGACGACATAATCGTCCGCGCCGGTGGAAAGGCCGCGCACGCGCTCGCTTTCCTCGCCGCGGGCCGTCAGCATGATGATCGGCAGGCGCTCCGTTTCCGGCCGCATACGCAGCCGGCGGCAGAGCTCGATGCCGGACACGCCGGGGAGCATCCAGTCGAGGATCAAAAGATCGGGGATGCGCTCCTGGAGACGCAGCTCGGCTTCATCGCCTCTGAGGATCGTGTCGACCTCGAAGCCTTCCGCTTCGAGATTGTAGCGCAGCAGAACGCTCAGCGCTTCCTCGTCTTCTACAACAGCAACTCTCGGAACCATGCGCCTGTGGTCTCCTTTCTTAGCTTCCAGATTATTCCGTCACCGCACCGACGGTGTTCGCAGTATCGTCCTTCGGACGCTCGCCTTCCGGCTGAGCGCCGGTCGCCATGTAATAGATCGTCTCGGCAATGTTGGTGGCATGGTCGCCGATGCGCTCGATGTTCTTGGCGCAGAAGAGAAGATGCGTGCAGGTGGTGATGTTGCGCGGATCTTCCATCATGTAGGTCAGCATCTCGCGGAAGAGCGAGGTGTACATGGCGTCGATTTCCTCGTCGCGCTCGCGGATCGACACGGCCTTGTCGGGCGAACGGGTCGCGTAGACATCGAGAACCTCCTTGAGCTGGCTCAGCGCCAGTTCGGAGAGATGTTCGATGCCGCGGGCAAGCTTCCGCGGAACGCCTGTGCCCTGCACGGCGATGACGCGCTTGGCGGTGTTCTTGCCGAGGTCGCCGACACGCTCCAGATCGGAGGCGATGCGGATCGAACCCATGATCTCGCGCAAATCGGCCGCCATCGGCTGACGACGGGCGATGGTGACGATCGCCTTGTCGCCGACTTCGCGCTCGGCATGATCGAGGATGACGTCGTCGGAAATGACCTTCTGCGCAAGAGCAGTGTCGCTTTGGACCAGCGCGCGCACGCTGTCGCTGACCATCTGCTCGGCCAGACCGCCCATTTCCGCAATGCGGCGGGTCAGGAACTTCAGGTCTTCGTCATAGGCAGAGAGAATGTGAGTGGAGACCATTTTTCTATCCTCAAGGTGAATTGTGTGAAAGGAACCGCGCGCGCGGCATCATCAACCAAATCGGCCCATGATGTAATCCTGCGTGCGGAAGTCGTCGGGATTGGTGAACATCTTATCGGTGTCGTTCTCCTCAACCAGATGGCCGAGATGGAACATTGCGGTGCGCTGCGAGACACGGGCGGCCTGCTGCATGGAATGCGTCACGATGACGATGGTGAAGTTTTCCCGCAGCTCATGGATCAGATCCTCGACCTTTGCGGTTGCGATCGGATCGAGCGCCGAGCAGGGCTCATCCATCAGAATGACCTCCGGGCTGACGGCAACGGCACGGGCGATGCACAGGCGCTGCTGCTGCCCGCCGGACAGGCTGGTGCCAGCATCGTGCAGCCGGTCCTTCACCTCGCCCCACAGACCGGCCTTCTGGAGGCTGGTCTCGACAATATGCTCGAGATCGGCCTTCGAACGATGCAGGCCGTGGATGCGCGGGCCGTAGGCGACGTTTTCGTAAATCGACTTCGGAAACGGATTGGGCTTCTGGAAGACCATGCCGACACGCGCACGCAGCTCCACCACGTCGATACTGTTGTCATAGACATCCTGATCGTCGAGCGTGATCTTGCCGGTAACGCGGCAGGTCTCGATCGTATCGTTCATGCGGTTGAGGCAACGCAGGAAGGTGGACTTGCCGCAGCCGGACGGGCCGATCAGCGCCGTAACCGTATTGGCGCGGATATTCAGATTGACGTCGAAAAGCGCGCGCTTTTCGCCATAGAAGACCGAAACGTCCTGGCCGATCATCTTGTAGGGGATCGTCATCATCTTCTTGGCCAATGCTCTTTCACTTCCAGCTTCCGTCATCATGTTCATCTTAGCCCCTCCCTTACCAGCGCCGCTCGAATCGGCGGCGCAGCAGGATCGCGCCGATATTCATCGCGACGAGGAAGAAGAGCAGGACGATGATGGCCCCTGAGGTTCTTTCGACGAAAGCCCGCTCGGCTTCGCTCGCCCACATGTAGATCTGAACCGGCAGCGCCGTCGAAGGATCGAGCGGTGATGTCGGATAGTTGGCGACGAAGGCGACCATGCCGATCAGAAGCAGCGGCGCGGTCTCGCCGAGCGCATGTGCCAGCCCAAGGATCGTGCCCGTCAGGATGCCGGGCATGGCAAGCGGCAGCACATGGTGGAAGACCATCTGCATGCGCGATGCACCGAGGCCGAGTGCTGCGCTGCGGATCGAGGGCGGCACGGCCCGCAGCGCGGAACGCGTGGCGATGATGATCATCGGCAGCGTCATCAGGCTGAGCACCAGCCCGCCCACCAGCGAGGCAGAGCGCGGCAACCCCATGGTGTTGATGAAGACCGAAAGCCCGAGCAGGCCGTAAACGATCGAGGGCACGGCGGCGAGGTTGTTGATGTTGACTTCGATCAGATCCGTCAGCCGGTTCTTCGGTGCGAACTCCTCGAGATAAATCGAGGCGGCGACACCGACCGGCAAGGCAAGTACGAGCACGGTCAGCATCAGATAGAGCGAGCCGATGAGCGCGACGCCGAGACCTGCGGCCTCCGGCCGGCTCGAATTGCCCGACAGGAAGAGGCCGCTGTTGAAACTCTTATACAGAGCGCCGCTTTCGCTCAGCTGCTTCATCCACGCGACTTGGCGATCGGATACCTTACGGTCCTTCTCCTCAACAGTCAGATCGATCTGCCCCTTGCTGGCGGAGTCGATGTTGGCGCTGGCGAGGAAGGTGACATTCTGGGTCGTGCCTATGATCGCAGGGTTTGCCACCACCTTGTCGCGAAGCACGATCCTGGCGCTGTCCGACACCATCGAGGTCGCTTCGCGGACGAGCGCGCGATTGGCAGGGTCGATGCCCAGCACCTTCACCAGCGTGTCGCGCACGAGGATGGGATAATTGGCTGATATCAGCACCTTGGAATCGCCGGCGCGCTTGCCCGCGGGGTCGATAAGCTTCTCGCTGAATTCGATCGGCAGGGTGATCGAGGTCTGCACGAAGGCGGTATAGCCGTTGCGGACGACCGTCGAGACCAGAATGACGAGGAAGACCAGGCCGAAAATCACGGCGGTCATGCCATAGGCGCGAAAGCGTCGCTCGGCGGCATAGCGCCGCTTGATGCCAATATCACGTCGCGCCGGAGCGCCTGGCGTGAGCCCGCGCGGGATGTTCTGTGACGGGGAGGATACGATGTCGCTCATTCGTATTGCTCCCTGTAGCGGCGGACGACGTAGAGGGCATAGACGTTCAGGCAGAGCGTCAGGCAGAACAGCGTGATGCCGAGCGCAAAGGCGACCAGGGTCTGAGGCGAGGTGAATTCCAGATCGCCGGTCAGCTGGTTGACGATCTTTACCGTTACCGTCGTCATCGGCTCGAAGGGATCGAACTGCATGCGTGCCGCGACGCCGGCCGCCAAGACGACGATCATCGTTTCTCCGACTGCCCGCGAGGCAGTCATCAGCAGCGCGCCGACGATGCCCGGGAGTGCCGCCGGCAGGAGGACGCGCTTGACGGTTTCCGAGCGGGTGGCGCCGAGGCCGAGCGAGCCGTCCCGCAGCGAGCGTGGCACCGCCATGATGATATCGTCCGACAGCGAAGAAACGTAAGGGATGAGCATCACGCCCATAACGAAGCCGGCGGTCAGAACGCTCTGCGCTTCAATGAAGCTCGTGTAGCTTCCTGTCATCAGGCCATTGATCTCGGCCGAGATGTCCCTGAGGAAAGGTCCGACCGTGACGAGGGCGAAGAAGCCGTAGACAATCGTCGGAATGCCGGCCAGCACCTCAAGCATCGGCTTGGCGATGGATCGCACGCGGGCCGAGGCGTATTCCGCCATGTAGATGGCGGCGAACAATCCGATGGGCACGGCAAAGAACATCGCGACTAGGCCGATATAGATCGTTCCCGCCAGCAAGGGGATCAATCCGAAGGTCCCAGATGTCTGCGAGCCGGCGCCGGTAAAGCGCGGATCCCAGACCGTGCCGAAGAAGAATTCGTTGGCGGGCACCATGCTGAAGAAGCGCGCCGCTTCCGACAGCATCGAGATAACGATCCCGACCGTGGTCAGCACGGCGATGGAGGACGCAACGATCAAAGCCCCGAGAATGACCTGTTCGACGCGATTGCG
Organism: Rhizobium sp. BR 315; assembly: GCF_050577975.1. Lineage (NCBI taxonomy): Bacteria > Pseudomonadati > Pseudomonadota > Alphaproteobacteria > Hyphomicrobiales > Rhizobiaceae > Rhizobium > Rhizobium sp. BR 315. The sequence continues at coordinate 4,836 of NZ_JARWKZ010000042.1, forward strand.
GGCGCGAAAACGCAGCGCGATGGCCCGCAGGCCGTAAACAGCGCAGAGCAGCGACAACAGGATCGCCGATATGGTCATGACGATCCGGCTGATCTCGCGCATGCTGTTATACTTGTCGGCGGCATCGATCATGTAGCCGGTCGGGCGAATTGCGAGCGGCACGCCCTTCTGCGCCAGCAGCAATTGAAGATCAGCCGTGCCGCCGGCGACTTCAGCTAGCTCCTGACCATTGAGAAGGCGCATGCCACGGGCGATGCTACGCACCATGCCGTAGCTGAGGTTGAGCTCGGCCAGCGGAAGCGCTTTCACTTCCTCCGGAAAGGACTTGACCACCAGGCGGTCGATCACCTCCGGGCTGACGATCGACCAGACGCAGACAAGCGCCAGGGCCGGAAGCACGGCCCATATGGCGGCATAGGCGCCGTGATAGCCGAGCCGGGAATGCATCGACGAAGACCTGCCGCCCGACAGCGCAGCAGCCCTCACCCGCCCAAGCACGAAGGCAAAGGCGCCGATGACCGACACGCATAACAGCAGTAGCGACACACTCATTCCAATTCCCCGGCCCATTCCTCGGCCAACGTCGGCGCGATCGAATGCCGCACCGACGCATAGTCCTTACGCACTCACATGATCTTTCCGTCCGCAAAATCCTTGCGGATCTGGTCGCGCTCAGCATCCGGCGCCGGCACGAGGCCATATTCCGCCAACGGGCTATCCGGCCCGATCATCTGATCGCTGATGAAGAAATCGACATATTCCTTAAGTCCAGGAATGACGCCCATATGCGCCTTCTTGACGTAGAAGAACAGCGGCCGCGATACCGGATAGGTGCCGTCGGCGATCGTCTGGCCCGACGGTACGATGCCGCTCACGGTGGCGACCTTCAGCTTGTCGGCGTTGTTCTGGTAGAAATACAGGCCGAAAACGCCGATGCCGTGCTTGTTGGCATTGATGCGCGCCAGCGTCTCGGGATAGTCGCCGTCGATGTCGACAGCCAGGCCGTCCTTGCGCACGGCAATGCACTTCTTCGCCTGCTGGTCGGCATCCTTGACCGTGGCCTTGATGACGTCGAGCGCGCCGGACGCCTTGCAGCCGGCGGCAAGCACCCGCTCTTCGAAGACCTCGCGCGTGCCGTGCTTCTCGCCGGGAATATAGGCTGATATTTCAAAAGCCGGCAGCGACGGGTTGATCTCAGACCATTTCTTGTAGGGATTGGCAACCAGCTTGCCGTCAACGACGACCTCGGCGGCGAGCGCCTTGTAGAGATCGGCGGGCACGAACTTGATGTCCGGATTGCTCTTGTCGAAGGCAAAGACGATGCCGTCATAGCCGATCTTGACCTGCTGGATGTCGGCAACACCGGCCGCCTTGCATGCGCCGATTTCGCTGTCCTTGATCGGACGCGACGCATTGGCGATATCGATGGAATCGGTGCCGACGCCCTTGCAGAATTCCTTGAGGCCGGCACCGGAGCCGCCGGATTCGACGATGGGCGTCTTGAAGTTGGTGTGGGTCTCGCCGAAATTTTCGGCAACGATCTTGGCATAGGGGAATACGGTGGAAGAACCGGAAATCTGAATCTGGTCGCGGGCGACGGCGGCGCCTGCGAAAGCAGCCGATGCGACCAGCGCGAGAATAGACAATTTCAACGCGTTCATGATGAATCCTCCCTGACGGGCTTAAGGAGCACGACGGCGGACAGCACATCCGCCAGTTTCAGCGCTTCTTTCTTACCGGCCAAAGCACCGTCCTTTTATGTCAGGCGAGTGAAACAATTATGACAGGCCATCTATTTGAAATTGATGCGATAAATCTCGCATAAAACAGCCGGTTCACAGAGGTTTTCAGAAGCGTACGGTAAAGTCCGTCCCCTTGCCGACTTCCGACTTGACGATCAACCTGGCGCGGTGGCGGGTAAGGATATGCTTGACGATGGCAAGCCCGAGGCCAGTGCCCTTCTTGGAACGGCTGTCCTCAACGTTAACGCGATAAAAGCGCTCTGTCAGGCGTGGCACATGCTCTGCCGGTATCCCCGGTCCCTTGTCGGAAATGACGACCGCGACCGCCTGGTCCGGCTCGTTCAGCAACGAAACCTCGACCGATTTTCCTTCCTGACCATACTTGCAGGCGTTCTCGATCAGATTTTCGAAAACCTGCACCAGCTCGTCGCGGTCGCCCAGCACCTCCGCCTTGCCGGCCGGGACATGCAGGTTGATCGTCACATCGAGATCGCCGGCAAGCGGCAGCAGCGAGTCCCGCACATGGCCAAGCAGCGGCACCAGATCGACCTTCTGATCCGGAGCGATATGCGACTTCGACTCCAGTCGGGACAGCGACAGCAGATCGTCGACCAGACGGCTCATCCGCGTCGTCTGATCGAACATGATGCCAAGGAAGCGCTGCTGCGCCTTCGGGTCAGACTTGGCAGGCCCCTGGATGGTTTCGATGAAGCCGCGCAGGGAGGCCAGTGGCGTGCGCAGCTCATGGCTGGCATTGGCGACGAAGTCGGAGCGCATGCGATCGATATGGCGCAGTTCCGATATGTCACGGAACGACAGCAGGAAGAAGGTTCCCGCCTCCACCTCGGCTTGCTGCAGATCGATCGGCGCGATGCGCACGATATAGACGCGCTCGGACGGCAGCCGCTCGGAGTGCTCGATCTGGTTCGGGCTATTGGTCGCCATGGTCTCGCGGACCATGTCGAGCAGGCCCGGAGAGCGCAGCTTGGAAGAGATGTGCGCGCCGATCGGAAAGGCGCCGAAGGCCTTTTCAGCCGCGGCATTCTGCATCAGCACCGAGGCCTCGCGGTCGATGATCAGCACCGGTATGTCGAGTGCCGAAAGGCCCGCGAAAGCGGTCCGCAGCAAAGCTTCCGGATCAACAGACGCGGGCGCGGTCTGCGATGACACGACGACCCGCTCCACCAGCGGAGGCCGGATCAGCGCAACGATGAACGTGATGGCCCAGATCCAGAACACGATGCCGGTGTGGATGCCTTCTATGAGCGCAAGCGCGGCGATCAGCGTCGCCAAAATCAGGATGGCGCTCTCCTGTCGTAGCCGCCCCGCCAACTTCCTGACAAATGACCACTCGTCTTCCAACTGCGCCCGTCCCTTCGCCTGCCATCATGGAATGCTGGATCCCGCCTCTTATCTGCGATTCATGACAGAAGTATTCGGCTGTATCCACAGAAGGCGATAACTGACAACAATAAATGTAGCCGGCAAAAGAGGAAGATCGCAAAGGGGTTGAAACCATTGGATAAAAGGGCCAATTTGCCTGCGGAGCTTTTTGCCGCGATCCCGCGGCAGGATTAGCAAAGCGTAAACAACCGAGGAGCCGGGATATATGGGAGAGGAAGCGAAAAGCCGCACGGTGGAATTGGATATCGGCGGTACCAAGCGCATATTCGATGTCGACGATCCCGTACTGCCAAGCTGGATCGACGATGAGGCGCTGACTTCCGGCAACTATCCCTACAAGAAGAAGCTCAAGGACGAAGAGTATCTCGACGAGCTGAAGACGCTGCAGATCGAGCTCATCAAGGTGCAGTTCTGGCTGCAGGCGACCGGCAGGCGGGTGATGGCCCTGTTCGAAGGGCGCGATGCCGCCGGCAAGGGCGGCTCGATCGCCGCGACATCGGCCCACATGAACCCTCGCCTGGCGCGCGTCGTGGCGCTGACCAAGCCGACGGATCGCGAGGCCGGTCAATGGTACTTCCAGCGTTATGTCGCAGAGTTCCCGACCGCCGGCGAATTCGTGCTGTTCGACCGCTCATGGTACAACCGCGCCGGTGTCGAGCCGATCATGGGCTTCTGCACACCGAAACAGTACGAGCAATTCCTGAAACAGGCGCCGCAGATGGAAAAGCTCATCGTCCACGACGGTATACACTTCTTCAAATTCTATCTCGATATCGGCCGGGAGATGCAGCTGAAGCGTTTCCACGACCGGTGCCACGATCCGCGCGCCGTCTGGAAGCTTTCCTCCATGGATATCGCCGCGCTTCCGAAATGGAAGGAATACAGCGAAAAGCGCGATCGCATGCTGAAGGATACGCATACCGATCACGCGCCGTGGACCGTCGTGCGCGCCAACGACAAGCGGCGCGCGCGCCTGAACCTTATCCGTCACATCCTGCTGACGCTCGATTATGACGGCAAGGACAAGAAAGCGATTGGCGAGATCGACGACAAGATCCTCGGCACCGGATCGTCCGTTCTCAAATAGCTGATGGCTCTCAAGCAACTGACGGCTGGCGCGCAGCCCGGACTTATTGTCCGGGCAAAACACGGATAGCGTAGACGTTGATGCCGCGCGCCTTGCCATCGACATCGCTGTTGATGATCAGTCGACCAGAGCTCGTCGGCGCCATCGCGCGATCATAGCGAACCTGAAATAGCGCATCCGTTTTCTGGCGGCTGACCGTGAAGCGATGACGCCCGCAGCGGCCGAGCGAACCGAAATCGCATTCCACCGTGATCTGCGTCGGTGCATCAGACGTGGACTGCAAGGTGAGCGCGATCGTCGAAGGTTTGCCAGCCATCTGCTGCAGCACGCTGGTCGGCACCTCGACAGTGGCGTTGCCGTCGGAACCGCTGCTGAGAGAGGTAATCCGCACGGCCGCCCCCTCGTTCTCCGAAACATTTTCAGCCTTCGCCTGCGCCGAGGAGCCAACCTTCGATGCTTCCGTGGGCTTCAGGACTTCGATCCACTCTGCGGAGAAGCTGTTCTGCGGGTCTATGGTCGCGAGCCCAGGATTGACCGGGCCGCTGTTGTCGTCATACTCGGCGTTGTCGTCTTCGCTATTGTTGCCGCTGAAATCCTGCGAATCGACATGCGCCGGCGGATTGCGGACGCTCGTATCCCGCTGGGCCGCCGACATGAAGACACCCGAGGTCTTGATCCACCAGCCGCCAACACCGAGAAAGGCCAGCAGGATGCAGAACACCAGCAGCCGCGAGAAGAACTTGCGCGGCTTGCGGCGAACCGCGGCGCGCTCCGGCTTGAAATTCATCGGCCGCGCGGCTGTCGGCGCTTCCGCGGTCGCCCGCACCTCGCTGTCGACGCCGAGATGATCGGCGGGGCCGGCTCGCATATCCCCGAAATCGGACTGCGGCCCTGCAGCCTCGACCGACTCGCTTTCGACCGGAACAGGGTCGCGGGCGACAGGCGGCGCGGTCTCACGGGTTTCGCCGCGCACGCTCATGACCGGCTCCGTCCGCAGCACAGGCCGTCCGGCCTCTGGGCGCGTTGCGGCGGGGGAAACATGCGGGGCGCCGAGATCCGGCGAGATAGGTATTTCTTGCGCGGGGCGCGCGCGCTGCTCGGCCTCGATCTCCCTTATCGTCGCTTCCAGCCGCTGACGCTGGGAGGAAATGACGTTGACATCGGTAATGTCCTGCTTGCGGAGACCGGCTTCCAATGCCTGTCGTGCTGATTGATAGATACGAGCCCGGATTTCCGGATTGGCGCGATCGGACCGATCCAACGCGCTTCTGATAGCCGTTTCTAATCCGCTCACATCAGGTCCTTTACTCTTACTCGCAACATACGCGCATACTCTGCTGGCAAGACGGCCTTGGTCTTTAGCATTCGTTAACCGGATTCGGTAGCGCCCCGCTTGTCAATACGCAAGCCTTCGACAAGGACGGCGAGCACTCCGGCGGGGATAAATGCCAAAGGCGACGCTTTTGCGATAGCTCAAGGGCTGTCCGACTTGCGCCGGATACTCCTTGAAATCGCCTTGGAAAGCTGCCCGGCAGCTCGCCACTTCCCCTGGCAACGGACATCTGCTATCCATTTTGACGTTTTCGTAAACGTCAAAATGGATGATGTTCATGGCCCTTCCCTCCATCCTGACCGAGCGCCTGCGCCTGCCGATCGTCGCTTCGCCGCTCTTCATCATCTCCCATCCGGCGCTGACGCTGGCGCAATGCAAGGCAGGCGTGGTCGGCTCCTTCCCGGCCCTGAACGCGCGCCCGGAAAGCCAGCTCGACGAATGGCTTGGCATGATCACCGAGGACCTCGCCGCATATGATGCCGCAAATCCGGATCGCCCGGCGGCCCCATTTGCGGTCAATCAGATCGTCCATACGTCAAACAAGCGCCTGGAGCATGATCTGATGCTCTGCGTGAAATACAAGGTGCCGATCGTCATTTCCTCACTCGGTGCCGTGCCCGAGGTGAATGCGGCCGTACATTCCTATGGCGGCATAGTGCTGCACGATATTATCAACAATCGCCATGCCAATTCGGCGATCCGCAAGGGCGCGGATGGGCTGATCGCCGTAGCGGCAGGCGCCGGCGGCCATGCCGGCCGTTTCTCGCCCTTCGCGCTGGTCCAGGAAATCCGCGAATGGTTCGACGGGCCGCTGCTGCTGGCAGGCGCGATCGCCACCGGCGGTGCCGTATTGGCTGCTCAGGCCGCGGGCGCTGATCTCGCCTATATCGGCTCGCCCTTCATCGCGACGGAGGAGGCCCGCGCCATTGATGGCTACAAGCAGGCGATCGTCGAGGGAAGCGCCGCCGATATCGTTTATTCCAACTATTTCACCGGCGTGCACGGCAATTATCTGAAATCCTCCATCCTCGCGGCCGGCCTCGATCCCGACAATCTGCCCGAAGCCGACCCCTCCAAGATGGACTTCGAAGCCGCCACGACCGGCGTCAAGGCCTGGAAGGATATATGGGGCTCCGGCCAGGGCATCGGCGCCGTAAAGGCCATCCAGCCCGTCGCCAAGCTTATCGACAGGCTCGAGGCGGAATACCATCAGGCGCGGGCGCGGCTCGCCCTTTGAGCATGCGGGAAGCGGGCTTGTTTTTCACAAGCCCATTCGCTTTTTTGCCAAATGGCAATTTGAGCGCTTGAAATCTGGTCGCATAGACTGTATCAGCGCCATGCAAATCGCGGGGCCGAACCGAATGCCCCTTGAATGCCGCTTTAGCTCAGTCGGTAGAGCACATCATTCGTAATGATGGGGTCACGTGTTCGAGTCACGTAAGCGGCACCACTTTTATTTGCAAGGCAATTGAAAAGAAAACGAATTAGCCTCCCCAAATGGTTCCTATCCACCTTTGTTAATTCGGTGCAGGCCGAAAAATGATTCCCGTCGTTTTCTAAAATTCGCGCTCGGATTATCACACCGCCATGTTGGCGACTGGAGCTCGAGCCTCGACGATGCCCCTTTCGACAATCGAGAGCCGGGTTCGAATAAAACAAGAGAGTTTTACCCGGTTGACGTTGGCCTTTTGGCCCAACGACGCGACCGCCCCAAAATCATCACTTTTGGTTCAGCTGACGTTCAGGCGGCACGGGATCTAATGCAATTTAAGGGGCTGGATGGAGCGCGAAATGAATCGAATCCTGATCACATCAACGCTGCTCGCCGGGTGCTTTCTCGGCGGTACAGCGAATGCCATGCCGGCGCTTGAGGCCGGTGTCGTGGCAACCGAGCAGAAGCCTGTCCTCGTCGACTATGCCTGCGGTCCCGGCTGGCACCTGACGCAATGGGGCCATTGTCGCCGGAACTATTGGCAACCGGCGCCCAGGTATGTCTATCCCCGCGGCTACAATGGCTGGTACGGCCCTCCCGGCTGGCGCGACCGCGGCCCTCCGCCCGGCTGGCGGCATCGTCATCATCATGAAAACGACGACGATCAGGGCGACGACGACTGACGGAGGCTTTCGGCGGCGGCCCGTCTTTTTGACATTCGTTCCTCTCAGCGTCGCCGAGAAACGGTCTTGTGACCGGAGCCCAAAGAAATAGCCAAGCAGCCTTACGCGCCTTTGCCACGAAATGGCATTGCATCAACAACGAACTCGACTGCGTTTCAGGTTGCTTGGCTTGCCGCCCGACAATTGACGTTTCTCAGTCCCCCGGATGAGGTGCATTCAGAGCCGCTTCAGGGAAAACGAGAAATGCCCGTGGGATTCCATGGTGAGGTATTCGAATTGCCAGTGGAAATCCTTGCAGAATTTCGTGCAGGCCTCGACGACGCCGTAGGGGACGGCATCGACCACGTTGCCACTGCAGAAATCATGGCCGGCGATGCGCCCCTGCGGCCTTACCTTGCTGTTGCTGATCACCAGCTCTTCCCAGGTCGTCTCGAAACTATGGTTGGTATCGATATAGACCCAGTCGAAAAAGCTGTTGGGAAATTCCGCCAGCCTGACGGTTGAATAGCCCTGCACGATCCGCAGGCGATCATTTTCCAATGCGCCTCGGTATTTCATCCTTATCTGCTGCAGGCCGTCCTGATAACGGGGCGTGTCCCAGGCGTCGATCAGGTAAAGTTCGCGTGGCGCATTCTTTTCGAGGATCTCGCCGGTGAAATCGCCGAAAGCTGCACCGATCTCCGCGCCGACGCCACCCTGTGGCAAACGACAGAGAAGCTCGCCGCGATCCGGCAGCAAACGGGCATTTTCCGTGTGCTGCAGGCTGAGCTGCGTGTGCGGCATCGCGCTCTTGTACTGAAATCTCCAGTCGCGGGTATTCATGTGCGGCGGATACCTTCGATGTTGAGCGGCCGAGCCGCGCCGATGACCCGCTTTGGAAGCGGTGGATGAGTAAATTCTTGGCATCCATGGCTTGCCTCAGGCATTCGAGCCGATATGCATTCGCCACGCTTCATGCGCTTGCTTGGCCATCGACGACTTCATCTGTGATGCCCGTTTAGATATCGCCATTCTGTGATAGTGATCGACACCTGCCGCGGATTCGGCGGATTCGGCTATTTTTCATCCCAATTACTTATGGTTCCAAGGATATCGTCATGATCCACGTTCTCGCCATTCTTACCGCGCTGCCCGGCAAGCGGGTCGAAATGCTCGAAGCTTTTCAGGCCAATGTTCCCGCCGTTCACGCCGAAGACGGCTGCATCGAATACACTGCTGTCGTGGATGTCGAAGGAGCCGATCCGGCGTTTGGACCCGACACATTCGTCGTGGTCGAGAAGTGGGCAAGCATGGACGCGTTCAAGGCTCATGCGGCTTCGGCGCATATGGCAGCCTATGGCGAGAAGGTGAAGCATCTGATGGCCGGCCGCGCCGTTCACGTGCTGAACCCGGCATAAGCCTGTCACCGCCCGGCAGGCCAGGCGGGAACATCCTCAGAGAGCGGCGCCATCGGGCGCCGTTTTGCTATCGGCATGGTCGTCAGTTGTGCGAGAAATGCGGCTCGCCATGATACCGCCAGTATCCGTGGCCGCCGTGCCATCCGCCATGATAGTATCCACGATCACCGTCCCAGCCATGATGGTGATGGCGATATCCGCCGAAGCCGCCAAACCAGCCGAACGAGTAAAATGGCTGGTAGCCGCCATAATAGGGCTCGTCGTAGCCATAATAGGGCCGGTAGTAATTGGGATAAGGGCTGTAATAGGGACGATAGTAGTAGCGATGATAATAGTAGTGCCGATAGACCATCATGTGGTGATAGTGGTGATGCCAATGATGGTAGTGACGACGCGCTTCGGCATGGGTTGCAGGCAGCGCGAGCATGCCTAGCGCGATGAGCGCTGTTGCCAGAATTTTCATTTCCAGCCTCCTTGAATGCCGGACGCAAACGCGACTCGGATCATTCGTGTCGCCCGGACCATAAGATAAACGCAATTGCACCCTCGAAAGTTCCGCTAACCGCTGCACCGCAAGCGTTTTCGCGGCTTGCCCATATCGCCCGCCACGCCAGGAAACACCGTTAGATCAGCAAGTGCGCCTCGGCCGAGGCTTGCGACCATTAATTCATCACGCGGGACGGCATGTGTTTTCGCGGAGCGTCCATCTCTCCCACCAATTCGCGAACCGCCTGCTGGATCAGCCGACAAGCTTCGACCGAGGCTTTGCGACCATTATGGGCGAGATGGTAGGACAATGGCAGGACCTCATCCGGATCGACGATCCTCACCTTGTCGGCGATCGGCAAGGCGCTGACGCGGCCGAGAAACGAGACGTAGCCATGATTGGCCACCAGGTCGACGATGACAGGCAGGGAATCCGCCGAGGTGATGTCGCGGCCGCGAAACCGGCGCCGATCATGGCTATCATAGCCGAAGGCAGTCGCCGCGTTGCCGATGCCTGTGCGCGGGCTCGGCACGCAGAGCGGATGATTTTCCACCAGCGCGGCGAGCGTCTGCTCCGTGCTGTCAGGTGGCGCGATCGCCACCATGTCGGTCGCCACCAGCTCCATATGCTCGAAAGCGTCGAGGCCGAACACGGAATCGACGATGGCAACGTCGATACGACCGGAGCGGAGCGCCTCGCGCAGATCATCGGCAGTCATCAGCATCAGCGACAGCATGTTGCGGTTGCCGCCGATGTTCCATCGCGACACGAGGCTTGCAAGCGAGCGGGCGACCCAGCTTTCAGCGCCCGTCGGAATGATAGAGCCGATGCGCACGGCGCGGGCGGTGCGTTGAAAGCGCTCGTCCGCTGCCGCCCTCATCTCGTCCCATGCCTGTGCGATGCTGGCCAGAATGGCGTGAACCTCCTGCCCGGCCTCGGTCAGTACGGAACCTTGCGCCTGCCGAGCGAACAGGCGGAAGCCGAACAGCTCCTCCAGATTGGCGATCTGCAAGGAGAGCTGCGGCTGTCCCAACCGCAGGCGACGGGCGGCACGATTGATACTGCCTTGATCGGCCACTTCGAGGAAGCGCTCGATGGTGGCGATCTTCAGCGACAGGCGTGCCGCCCATTGAGCATAATCATCGGCCGCGGGCGGATCCTTCATCAGGGTCGAAAGCTCGCGAATGCCGGCGAGAACGGGCTGCAGCCCCTTCTGGACCTTCGAGCTGGCGAGCAGCGTCGCCAGCTCTCCGGATGCGCGCTCGACGAGCTTCATCGCCAGTTCCGTTTCCAGGCGGCGCAGCGCGCTGGAGACCGTCGAAGCCGAAAAGGAGAGCCTGCGAGCAGTCTCCCTTACCGAGCCGATGGAGAACACCATGTCCGCTATGAACAACGCCCCGAGATACAAGCCCTTTTTCCCTTCCAAGCCAAGCATGCGCCGCCTTTCCGTCACGGCGGCACCAATTGATATCCCGACGATATGATGTGTTCTTGAAAAAAGATATCCCTAAGCGGAAGAGCGATGGCTATCGTTTCCTTGTCGCCTTACCGATCCAGCCGCAAAATGAGATCGGAACAGCGCCAAACGGGTCAGGGGAACAAAAACAAACGCACTTGCCCCCGAAAAAAGAAATCCAATTTCGCGCGAATGTCGAGTACGCTCGGCATAATCGCGCGACTGCAACGGGAATCCGGAGCATCATCGACTTTTCCGCGATGAGCGCCACGTGCCCGAAACAGCCACGAATTCGCCAGTGGGCCGCCGGCCCGCTCGAAGCCTGCTTGTCCGAACTGCGGCCTTGAGGCGCATGGGCAAGCAGAACAAAGGTTTAACGGGGTACAAAGGGAAAACATCATGCTCAAGAAGCTTGCACTTGCCGCCACGCTGACGGCTTTCCTCGCTAGCGGCGCCAGCGCCGCCGATGTCATCGTCTCCTCCAAGATCGATACCGAAGGCACGCTGCTCGGCAACATCATCCTCGCCGCACTCAATGCCAACGGTATCAAGGCTCAGGATCGCATCGCGCTCGGCACGACGCCGGTCGTGCGCAAGGCGATCACATCAGGCGAAATCGACATCTATGCCGAATATACCGGCAACGCCGGCTTCTTCTTCAACAAAGCCGACGATGCGGCCTGGAAGAACCTGCAGCAGGGCTACGATCTGGCCAAGAAGCTGGATTACGACGCCAACAAGATCGTCTGGCTGACGCCCTCGCCGGCCAACAACACCTGGGCGGTCGCCGTGCGCAACGATGTCGCCGGCCCGGCCAAGCTGAAGACCATGTCCGATTTCGGCAAGTGGGTTGCCGGCGGCGGTTCCATCAAGCTCGCGGCTTCTTCCGAATTCGTCAATTCTCCGGCAGCCCTGCCGGCCTTCGAGACCACCTATAGCTTCAAGCTGAAGCCGGATCAGGAAGTCGTGCTTTCGGGCGGCGATACGGCAGCGACGATCAAGGCTGCGGCCGACCAGACCAATGGCGTCAACACCGCTATGGTTTACGGCACGGACGGCGCCATCGAAGCCGCCGAACTGACCGTTCTTGAAGACGACAAGAGCGTGCAGCCGGTCTATGCGCCGACACCGATCATCCGCGAAACCGTTTTGAAGGCCAATCCGAAGATCGAACAGGTTCTGGCTCCGATCTTCAAGGGCCTGACTGCCGACGTGCTGCGCAAGCTCAACGGCCGCATCCAGGTCGATGGTGAGCCGGCTAAGGCCGTCGCCGAATCCTACCTCAAGGACAAGGGCTTCCTGAAGTAAGGCTATGCCGCTGCTCTTGCGGCTCCATTTTGATAGACTGGAGCCGCGGGGGCTTTCCTATGGGCATGATCTTGTCCGAACCCGCCTCAAATTTTGAGCTCATGCGCTGACGGAGCTTGCCTTATGGAAGATACGCTAGCGGTCCGCAGAGTGGACCGCCTCGGAGTGGTATTGGTGGCAGGCGGCGCATTCGCGATAGCCTGGATGCCGTTCATCATCGTCAAGGCGAATCGCATCGCGGCGGGAAAGCCGCAATTGCTGACGCAGCTTCTTGGCCAGCCGGCGGCGCTTACCCTGCTCATCCTTCTTGCGGCAACCGCCCTTGCCGCACTTTTCCTGCACAATCAGATTATCCGCCTTGGCGTCGCGACGCTTGCGATCGCCATGCTCATCGTCACGCTCGGGCTGGTTTCGACGGCAGCGACGCCGGAGGGCAGCACCGTGGCGCGCATTACACCCGGTGGTTCCTTCTGGGTGTTGCTGGCTGTGGTCGGGCTGATGATTTCGGACGCGCTGGTGAAGCTGCAGCTGACGCCCTGGCTGCGCGTGGCAGCGCTGGCCGCTTATGGCGCCTTGCTCGCGATGGTCCTGCGCTCCGGCCTACTCAACAATCTCTCGATCATGAAGGAATACGCCAACAATGCCGACAAGTTCTGGCATGAGGCGCTCGGTCATGTTTTCCTTTCCCTCGGTTCCGTCGCTATCGCAATCGTGCTTGCTCTGCCGCTCGGCATCTTCTGTTACTGGCAGCCGCGCATCCGCGCCGTGGTGCTGCGGGCGCTGAGCCTGGTGCAGACCATTCCGAGCCTGGCGCTGTTCGGCATCCTCATGCTGCCGCTCGGCTATATCGCCGCCAACGTGCCCTTTGCCGCCGCGATCGGCATCAAGGGTATCGGCGTGGCGCCGGCCCTGCTGGCGCTGGTGATCTATTCGCTGCTGCCGATCGTCGCCAACACCGTCGTCGGTCTTGCCGGCGTCGATCCCTCCGTGCGCGATTCCGCCGCCGGCATGGGCCTGACGCGCCGGCAGATCCTGACCGGCATCGACCTGCCGCTCGCCTTTCCAGTCATCCTCACCGGCATCCGCATCGTGCTGGTGCAGGCAATCGGCCTCGTCACAGTAGCGGCGCTCATCGGCGGCGGCGGCTTTGGCATTTTCATCTTCCAGGGCATCGGCCAGACCGCCAATGACCTTGTGCTGCTCGGCGCCGTGCCGACGGTCTTTCTAGCCTTCTCATCGGCCGTCATCCTCGATGCGGTCATCGACAGCATCCGGGGACAACGCGCATGACCAACATGATCGAGCTCAAGGGCGTCACCAAGCGCTATGGCAGCGCAACCGTGGTCGACAAAGTCACCATGAGCATGGAAAAGGGCACGATCACCGTCATCGTCGGCACCTCCGGCTCCGGCAAGTCGACACTGATGCGGATGATCAACCGGCTGGTGCCGATCACCGAAGGGCACATCACCGTTGGCGGCCAGGATATTATGAGCGTGCCGGCGACCGAGCTTCGCCGTCGCATCGGCTATGCCATCCAGGGGCACGGCCTGTTCCCGCATCGCACGGTCGCGCAGAATATCGCCACCGTGCCCGAACTGCTCGGCTGGGAGAAGGGGCGCATCGATCGCCGCGTCGAGGAGCTCCTCGATCTCTTCCGTCTCGATCCCGGCACCTTTGCCGCCAAATATCCGAGCCAGCTCTCCGGCGGCCAGCAGCAGCGTGTCGGCGTGGCGCGCGCCCTTGCGGCAGAGCCAGAAGTGCTGCTGATGGATGAGCCATTCGGTGCTCTCGATCCCGTTATCCGCGGCAAGGCGCAGGACGATCTGCTTGCCATCCAGAAAAAATTCGGCACCACCATCATTCTCGTCACCCACGACATGGACGAGGCCTTCCATCTCGGCGACAGGATCGCCGTCATGAGCGGCGGCAAGCTTTTACAATGCTCCGAGCCTGAGAAGATCCTGACCGAGCCGGCCGATCCGTTCGTGCAGCAGCTGACTGGTACGTCGGACCGCGCATTGAAGCTGATGTCGCTGCTGCCGCTCAAGGAGAGCATGCAACCGCCGCGGTTCGGCCTCAGCTACAGCCTGCCGCAGACGCTCAATTTGCGCGATGCCTTGGCTGAATTGATCTGGCAGGGCGCGGACGAGGCGACCGTCGAGGACGAACGCAAGATGCCGGTGGGCTCGATTTCGATCCAGCATCTGATCGAGCTGGGCCGCAAAGCATGAAACTCCTCGCCGCCAATCTCTTTCGCCTTCTGGCGCTGACGCTGCTGCTGGTGATGCTGTTCCGTCCGGAATGGCTGACGCCCGTCCTGGCACCCCTGACCAAATTCGGAGCGTCACCGATCTATGCGCAAAACAGCCTGCCGAGCTTGGCGCTCAGCCATCTCGAACTGATCCTCATCTCGATTGCGGCAAGCGGGATCCTCGCCGTTCTCGGCGGCATCTTCGTCACGCGGCCGGCTGGTGCCGATTTCCTGCCGCTGTCGCGGGCGATTGCCAATGCCGGGCAAACCTTCCCGCCGGTTGCCGTGCTGGCGCTTGCCATCTCGACCACCGGCTTCGGGGCAGTACCGACGCTGATCGCACTCTTTCTTTACGCATTGCTGCCGATCTTCGAAAACACGGTGGCCGGCCTGCAGCAAGTCCCAGCCTCGGTGCTCGATGCCGCCAACGGCATGGGCATGAACGGCTGGCAACGGCTGTTCCGCGTCGAGCTGCCGCTCGCCCTGCCCCTGATCATCGAAGGTCTGAAGATCGCGACTGTCATCAATATCGGCACGGCAACGATCGGCTCCACCGTCGCGGCCAAGGGCCTCGGCGAGGTCATTATCGCGGGGCTAATCAACGACAATACTGCCTTCATCCTGCAGGGCGGTCTGATCGTCGGCCTGATGGCGGTGCTGATCTATGACGGCATGGAGATGATCGAGCGGTCCGTAACAAGCAAGATCGGCCTCCAATCCCATTGAGATCGGAGGTCATCACTCGCTCTTACAGCCGGTGATCGGCAAATAGCTCCGTCAATCGCCTTCGCCGGAAAGCAGAGAGGCGCCCGGCAAATACAGCGAGATCGGCCTGATTTCATAAACGGCGGTGGGATTGACGCGGCGCAATTCGCGGGCCGCCTCGACCGCTCCCTCGATAGTCGGAAAATCGACGACGTAGAAGCCAAGCAATTGTTCCTTCGTCTCGGCAAATGGGCCGTCGATGACCAGTCCCGCGCCTTTTCCGCGCACGGTCACGGCGTTTTGCGTCGACCCCAGGCGCGCAGCCGGCCCCAGCGATTTCTGCGCGACCATGCGGTCGTTGATCTCCAGCAGGTCGGTCATGAGCGCGGCGTCTTCCTCCTCGCTCCACGACTCGACGATGTCTTCTTCATGATAGGCCAGAATAGCGTAGTACATGGCGTCTCCCCATTGAGCCGTATGCCTGAGCGCTGGGGAGTAAAGCAGACGGATAGGAATCCAGAAACCCCGGATCTATAGGTAAATGCGCGCAAGACAATTTTCCGCGCCTTGCCTTCAGCGGGCACCGATGGCATTGGCTTCGGATTAGAGACTGAGACGACCGATGGAGAGGCGCCCATGGCCAAGATGATTCACTCGATGATCCGCGTGCTCGACGAAGCACGCTCGGTCGATTTCTACAACAAGGCTTTCGGGCTGGAGATTGCCGACCGTATCGCCTTCGAGACCTTCACGCTGATCTATCTCAGCAATGCCGAGACCGGGTTCGAACTGGAATTGACGGTCAACCAGGGCCGTACCGAGCCCTATGCGCTCGGCAATGCCTATGGCCACCTCGCCGTCTCCGTCGCAGAGCTGAAGGACGAGCATGCGCGCATGACGACGCTCGGGCTCAATCCCGGCAAGATCGTAGAACTCAATCGCGATGGGAAGGTCTTTGCCCTGTTCTTCTTCGTCACCGACCCCGACGGCTATAAGATCGAGGTCGTGCAAAGACATGGGCGATTTCAATAGGTCACACAAACCAAAGCCCCGCGCCAGCGGGGCTTAACGTACCGGCTCCGTCAGCGCGCTCACATCCAATAGGGTGGCACGCCAAAATAATCATGGCTCTTGTGGCCATGATGCTTGTTGTCGTGTTCATCCTTGATGGCGAAGCGGCGCGCTTTTTCAATGTCGTTCTTGGTCATGCTGACACGATAGCCGTCGATGCGGGCATCGTAGCGCAGCTTCTCCCAAGGCAAGCGGTAGTGATCCTGACCGATGCCGAAAAAGCCGCCGAAGCTCAGAATGACGAAAGCGATCCGACCATCGCTTTTTTCAAGCATCAGGCGCTCAATATGACCAATTTGCTTGCCGTCCGATCCGAACACTTTGGATCCTTCGACACGGTCGCAAGCGACCAGCATCGACATGTCCTTGACATAGAGGTCACGGCCAGGGACTTCGACACTCTCTTTATGCATGTGCGCACCTCCTTTTGGATACGCTTTACATAAACTTGGAGCGTCCGATCTGCTCTTCCAGGCACACGATGCTCCGAATGGGTATTCGCCCATGGCGCATTAACGCTCCGTTGCAGCAAAAGTTCCAGCATTTTTTTCAAAACTGTAAAAAAACGTGAGTGCGCAGGAATTATTGACGCTTACGTTAAGGTTAGTATAGCTTTGGATACGCTCGAATGATTTAGTTGAGAGCGAGGGCTGCGACACCGTGAAAAGCGGGAGACTTTTCGGTCGCGCAGTGACACTCTGCATAACCGCCACTGCAATTGGCGGGGCGTGGTGATGATGCGTAAAGGAGGAAGTGCGCATGAATTCAATCTCCGCTCCTTCGGATAGACCGCAGGTCAAAAAGATCTGGCTTGCGTCCTATCCGGATATCGTACCGGCCGAGTTGCCGCCGCTGGAGCATGCATCACTCGTCGAACTGCTGGAGGAAAGCTGCAGGCGCTATGCCGATCGCTCCGCCTTCACCAGCATGGGCAAATCAATCACCTATCGCGATCTCGACACGCAAACGCGCAAGATCGCCGCCTGGTTGCAGAGCCTCGGCCTCAAAAAGGGCGATCGTGTCGCCGTAATGATGCCGAACGTGCTGCAAAATCCCGTCACCACCTATGGCATCCTTCGCGCCGGCCTCGTCGTCGTGAACGTCAATCCGCTCTACACGCCGCGCGAACTCGAGTACCAGCTGCGCGATTGCGGCGCCAAGGCGATCTTCGTCCTGGAAAACTTCGCTCATACCGTGGAGCAGGTGCTGGCGCATACGGATGTGCGCCATGTGGTCGTCACCTCTCTCGGCGACATGCTCGGACTCAAGGGCCATATCGTCAACTTCATCGTCCGCAAGGTGAAAAAGCTGGTGCCGGCCTGGTCCATCCCCGGCCATCGCAACTTCAAGGCCGTGATTGCCGAGGGCGCACGCCTGCCGCTCAAGCCATCCGAGCTCGGCGGCAGCGATATCGCTTTCCTGCAATATACCGGCGGCACGACCGGCGTTGCCAAGGGCGCGATCCTCACCCATGCGAATCTGCTGGCAAACCAGCAGCAATTGCTGCTCTGGCTGCAATCCGCCTACATCAGCAAGCCGCGCCCCGAACAGCTGACCTTCGTCTGCGCGCTGCCGCTTTACCACATCTTCGCGCTGACGGTGAATTCGTTGATGGGCATGTCGCTCGGCGGCCATAACGTGCTGATCGCCAACCCTCGCGACATACCGGCCTTCATCAAGGAGCTGGGCAAATACAAGTTCGACATGTTCCCCGGCCTGAACACGCTGTTCAATGCGCTGATGAACAATCCCGAATTCACCAAGCTCGACCTTTCCAACACGGCGACGCTTGCCGGCGGCATGGCGGTGCAGCGGCCGGTTGCCGAACGCTGGCAGAAGATGACGGGGGCCTGGATTACAGAAGGCTATGGGCTTTCCGAGACTTCACCCGTTGCCAGCGCCAACCGCTTCGATAGTTCCGAGTTCTCCGGCACGATCGGCTTGCCGATCACGGGCACTGAATTCGACATTCGCGACGAGAACGGCAAATCGCTGCCGCTCGGCGAAGTCGGCGAGATCTGCATCCGCGGGCCGCAGGTCATGGCTGGCTATTGGAAGCAGCCGGCCGAAACCGCGCGCGTGATGACATCGGACGGCTTCTTCCGCAGCGGCGACATGGGCTTCATGGACGAACGCGGCTATACCAAGATCGTCGACCGCAAGAAGGATATGATCCTGGTATCGGGCTTCAACGTCTATCCCAACGAGATCGAGGAAGTCGCCGCCATGCATCCGGGCGTTCTGGAGGCGGCGGCGATCGGCGTGCCGGATCCGCATTCCGGCGAGGCGGTGAAACTCTTCGTCGTCAAGAAGGACCCGGCCCTGACCGAGGCCGACCTAAAGGCCCATTGCGCTGAAAACCTGACGAACTACAAGCGCCCGCGTTTCATCGAATTCCGCTCCGAACTGCCGAAATCGAATGTCGGCAAGATCCTGCGTAAGGAGTTGCGCGGCTGACATAATTCCGTGTCATTCAGAAGGCTGCTCACCTTAGCCGGCGAGCGGCCTTTTTTCTTTTTGGACGATACGTGAACTTGATTTACGCCCTACATAGGGAATAGTTTCCGCGACCAACTCAGAGTGCCCTGCCCTCTCCGGACGGCAAGCGGCGCGAACCGCAAGGAGTCCTCCATGAACGCCCTCGTCGATCAACTGAAGAGCATCGCATCTGCAACGAAGGCCACCGATATTCGCGCCGCCTTCGCCTCCGATCCAATGCGCTTTTCCCGCTTCAACGCGTCTTTCGACGACCTGTTGATGGACTATTCCAAGACGGCGGTAAACGACGATATTCTGGGCCTTCTCGAGAAGCTTGCGGACGAGGGCGGCGTCGCGGCCAAGCGCGAGGAAATGTTCTCGGGCGTTGCCATCAACTTCACCGAAAACCGCGCCGTCCTGCACACCGCGCTGCGCAATCGCTCCAATACGCCTGTGCTGGTCGACGGCAAGGATGTCATGCCTGACGTCAACGGCGTTCTGGCCGCCATGGGCAAGTTTGCCGACGGCATCCGCTCCGGCGCGCTGAAGGGCTCGACGGGCAAGGCGATCACCGATGTCATCAATATCGGCATCGGCGGCTCCGATCTCGGCCCGGTCATGGCGACGCTCGCGCTCGCCCCCTTCCATGACGGCCCGCGCTCTCATTTCGTTTCCAACATCGACAGCGCCCACATCGCCGATATCCTGAAGCTCGTTAAGCCGGAAACGACGCTGTTCATCGTCGCCTCGAAGACCTTCACGACAATCGAAACGATGACCAACGCGCAGACGGCGCGCAAGTTCATCGCCGATGCGCTTGGCGAAGCTGCCGTACAGCACCACTTCGCCGCCGTTTCGACGGCGCTCGACAAGGTCGCCGCCTTCGGCATCGACGGCGAGCGCGTCTTCGGCTTCTGGGATTGGGTCGGCGGCCGCTACTCGATCTGGTCAGCCATCGGCCTGCCGCTGATGATCGCCGTCGGCCCGGAAAACTTCGGCAAATTCCTCGATGGCGCGCATGCGATGGACAACCATTTCCGCAAGGCGCCGTTCAAGGAAAACCTGCCGATGCTGCTCGGCACCATCGGCTTCTACCATCGCAACGTGCTCGGCTATCCCACGCGCGCGATTCTGCCCTACGACCAGCGCCTGTCGCGCTTCCCGGCCTATTTGCAGCAGCTGGACATGGAATCGAACGGCAAGGGCGTCACCATCGACGGCACGCCGGTCGAAGGCAATTCCGGCCCGGTCGTCTGGGGCGAGCCCGGCACCAACGGCCAGCACGCCTTCTACCAGCTCATCCACCAGGGCACGAGCGTCATCCCCGCCGAATTCATGATCGCCGCCAACGGTTTCGAACCGGAGTTGCGCCACCAGCACCAGCTGCTAATGGCCAATTGCCTGGCGCAGTCGGAAGCGCTGATGAAGGGCCGCACCTTCGAAGAGGCCAAGGCACAGCTCACCTCGAAGGGCATGGACGGCAAAAAGGCCGACTTCATCGCACCGCACCGCGTCTTCACCGGCAACCGCCCGTCGATCACCTTCGTCTACGACAAGCTGACGCCGTTTGCTCTGGGACGCCTGATTGCGCTCTACGAACATCGCGTCTTCGTCGAAGGCGTGCTGTTCCGCATCAACTCCTTCGACCAGTGGGGCGTCGAGCTCGGCAAGGAACTGGCGACGGGCCTGCTGCCTGTTATCGAAGGCAAGGAAAGCGCTGCCGGCCACGATTCCTCGACGCAGGGGCTTGTGGCTGCGCTAGCAAGCCGCGCGAAGTAATATCTCCATCGGAAACAAAAGAGCCCGCCTGAAGCATCAGGCGGGCTCTTTTATTGGAAGACTTGAAAGTCGAGGGAGCTCAGAGCCCGATCTCATGCGCCCACGGCGGATTGGCGCCGGCGCGGGACACCGTCACAGCCGCGGCCTTGGCGCCGAGCGCCAGCGCATCCTGCAACGCCTTTTCACTCAAAGCAGCGACCTGAGCCTTGGTCAGCAGGTTATTCATCTTCAGCGAGGCCAGAATGCCGGCATCGAAGGTGTCGCCTGCACCGACGGTATCGACCACGGTGACGCGCTCGCTCGGAACCGAGACCTTCAGCGACTTGGTGTAACCGGTTGCGCCTTGCGCACCCTTGGTGATGACGACGAGCTTGGCGCCCTGGCCTAGCCAATGCGCGGCGAGCTCATCGTGATTGCCAGCGATGCCGAACCATTCCAGATCCTCATCGGAGAACTTCAGGATGTCGGACATGGCGACCATCCGGTTCAGACGGGCCATGTGCGCGGCCTTGTCCTTGATGAAGCCCGGACGGATGTTCGGGTCGAGCGAGATCACGCGGCTCTGATGCTCGCGCTTCATCAGCGCCTCATAGGTCGCACCGCAAGGATTGGGGATCAGGCTGATCGCACCGAAATGCAGGGCTTCGCAATCATCACCGAGCGTCGGCAGATCGGCCTCGGTGATCATGCGGCCGGCCGTGCCTTCGTCGTAGAAGGCATAGGTCGCCTGGCCGTTGACGAGCTTGACGAAAGCGATCGTGCTCGGACGGGGCGTGATGGCGCAGTAGCTATAGTCGACCTTGGAGGCGGATAGCGTTTCGCGCAGGATGTCGCCCATCATGTCATCGGCGAGGCCGGTGAAGAAGCCCGTGGGGACGCCGAGACGGCCAAGCGCTATCGCAGTGTTGAAGATCGCACCGCCGGCATAGGGGGCAAAGCCCTTTTCGCCCTGCGTTGTCTCCCGCGGCAGCATGTCGATCAAAGCTTCGCCACAGCACAATATCATTCCGGCCTCCCAAAGAGCGCGTCTATCTTATCCAGTCTCATAAATCGATTAGATAAATTCACGGCAAAAGCAAAGCGTCAGTTTTTCGGCAGCTCCGAAATACCGCCATTCCGGCTGGACCAGGGGAGCGGCGCATTGAGAAAGGCCTCGACCTCGTCGAGCGTCTTCTCGTCGAACAGCTTCTGTTCCTTGGCAACGGCGAGCACATCGCGCCAAGTGGCGATGTGATGCAGGCGGACCTTTCTGTTGGCAAAACGCTGTTCCGCCTCGGGGAAAATGCCGTAATAGAACAGCGCCATGCCATGATCGACGATGCCGCCGGCCGCACGGATGGCGTCGATGAAGGTGAACATGCTGCCGCCGGCCGTCGTCAGATCCTCGATGACGAGCACGCGCGCACCATCCCGCATATCGCCTTCGATCTGGGCGTTGCGACCATGCCCCTTTGGCTGCTTGCGAACATAGATCATCGGCAGGTTCAGGCGCTCGGCCAGGAAGGCGGCGAAGGGAATGCCCGCCGTCTCGCCACCGGCAACGCAGTCGAACTGCTCGAAGCCTGCATTGCGCATGACAATGCTTGCGGCGAAATCCATGACCGTCGAGCGGATGCGCGGATAGGAGATCAGCTTGCGGCAATCGATATAGACCGGGCTCGCCATGCCGGAGGCGAACTTGTAGGGCTTGTCGGCGCTGAAATGGACCGCCTTGATCTCCCAAAGCATCCTGGCCACCAGCTCAGCCATGACGGAGCGATCGGTAAATGTCATCTGGGTCATGCGGGGGGCCTCCTTCGCAGCGCTAATGTTCCAGCGGCAATAGCAGCAAGCGGCCCGGGTTTCCAGACGCATGGAAGGTTTTGCAGGCATCCGTCGCCGGCGCCACAGCCCTCCCTCCGTAAAAAGCCGCCTGTCAAACCACACCGAGATCGGCGGGCAGCATCACCTTGAACAACGCAATCACCTTGTCGCCTTCTTCCCGTTCGATCGAAATCGCATAGCGGACCGCCGCAGCGACAAGCTGCATGGTCAATCTGGCGATCCTTGCCAGCTCGGAATGGTCGCGCTCCGGCCACAGGCGCTGGAGGACAGTGAGAAAAGCCTGCGAATGCCATTCCATGTCCTCGGCATCGACCTGCTGCAGCAGCTTGTCGGCATAGGTTGCGTGCCAGATGTCGCGCATGACGGGCTCATCGAGAAACATGGCGTAATAGCCATCGACAATACGGCCAAGCGCGGACTGGAGCTGATCGCGGCTTTTGATCGCCTCCAGTTCATCCCCGACGCATTGGCGACCCTGCTCGTTATAGCGTTCGGCCAGCACGCGGATGATCGCCGTCTTGTCCGGGAAATATTGATAGAGCGAGCCGAAGGAGACGCCTGCCTTTTCGACGATCTCGCCCATGCGCAGCGCATCGCTGCCGTTCCTGGCAATCAGCTCGGATGCCACCGAAAGGATCAGATCCACGCGTTCGCGGCCGCGCTGCTGGCTGGGTATGCGCCGCGGCGTGCCCGCCTCGTCCTTGCTGCGCCTGCGCTTCGCGACCGGTTCCTGCGTCATGTCATTCCCTGCCTGTGACTGTTGACAAGCAATATAAGAGAGTTTATCACATTTTGCAAATGAGAGAATTTATCACATTTTACGCAGGAGGAGCTTGAAATGCAGATTTCGACTGTTGCCGTCATCGGCGGACTGGGAAAAACCGGCGGGCGGGTCGCGGAGCGGCTGGAGGCGCGCGGCATCGCGGTTCGCGCCGTCTCGCGCTCAACGACACCGAACTTCGATTGGCAGGACCGCGGCACTTGGCATCAAGCGCTTGAAGGCACGTCGGCCGCCTATGTCACGTTTCAGCCGGACCTTGCGGTCGCCTGGGCGGCCGATGCCATTGCAGCCCTTGCGAAGGCGGCTATCGATGCCAGCGTGAAGCATATCGTCCTGCTTTCCGGCCGCGGCGAGGATGGCGCGATCCTGAGCGAGGCAAGACTCAGGGCCGCCGGCGTGGATTACACAGTGCTGCGCGCCAGCTGGTTCAACCAGAATTTCAGCGAGGGCGCCTTCGTGGATGGGCTTCTCCGAGGGAAACTGGCGTTGCCCGCCGGCGATGTGCCGGAGCCTTTCGTCGATGCCGACGACCTTGCCGACGCGGCCGTCGAGTGCCTCATCAATCCGCGCCACCGCAACCAGACCTACGAGCTGACAGGCCCTCGCGCCCTGACATTTCGCGAAGCGGTTGCCGAGATCGCATTGGTCTCACGCAGAAGTATCGGATACGAAACGCTTCCGATCGATGCCTTCATCGCCGAAATGACTGCTTTCGGTCTGCCGCAAGCGGCCACCGATCTGCTGCATGAGCTTTTCACGCAGGTCCTCGATGGTCGCAACTCGCCCGTCATGGATGGCGTCAGCCAAATTCTCGGCAGGCAGCCGAAAGACTTTTCCGATTACGCCAACCAAACCGCCGCAACCGGCATCTGGAGCATTCAGTCATGACTTTTCCGATCACGAATATCGCGCTCATCATCGCGGCGCTCAGCAGCGGTCTTCTCGCCGGCGTCTATTTCGCCTTCTCGACCTTCGTCATGCAGTCCCTCGCCCGCCTTCCGGTCGACCAAGGGATCGCCGCCATGCAATCGATCAACGTCACGATCGTGCGTTCGCCATTCATCGTCGTGTTCATGCTGGCCGCTGCCCTGTCGGTCTTCATCGCCGCCATGGCCATCGTCTATTGGCGGGGCGGCGTCAGCGTGATGATGCTGGCGGGGGCTGCGCTCTATATCGTCGCCAGCTTCCTCTCGACCATCGTGTTCAACGTTCCGCTGAATGATGCGCTCGACAAGGTCGATGGCCATACAGCGGAAGCAGCACAACTGTGGACGACCTATCTCAGCGATTGGATGCAGTGGAACCATGTGCGCACGGTGGCATCGCTTCTTGCCGCATGCGCCTTCGTACGGGCTCTGTTTTAACCGGTAAAAAGAGCGCTACAGGGGTCTAGCGAAATGATCGGCTAGACGGCATGCAGGTAGGCCGCAACCTCGACACGGTTGCGGCCGTTTCGCTTTGCCTCATAGAGCGCCTCGTCGGCAGCGCGAAGGACATCGTCGAAGCCGATCCCCTTGACGGTGCCGGTAGCGACGCCTGCGCTGACGGTGCAGACCAGCGATTTGCCCTCTACCTCGATCGCCCGCGCGGCAAAGGCATCCCGCACCCGTTCCGCGACCTGTTCGGCACGCCCGGGCAAGGTATTGTCGAGCACAAGGGCGAACTCCTCGCCACCGAGCCGCGCCACCGTGTCCGAAGGACGCAAGCCCACGGACAATTCCTGGCCAAAAAGCTTGAGCACAAAATCGCCGGCGGCATGGCCATGCTGATCGTTGATCAATTTGAAGCGATCGATGTCGAAGATGATAACCGCCATGGACGGGCCGAAGGTCCGTCTGCCATGAAGGTCGAAGAGTGCGCGGCGGTTGAGCAGACCGGTCAAGGAATCTGTGATCGCCTCCTGACGATGCAGCGCCGCCTGGCGCCATTGATGCAGTGCAAGCGACAGCGCCCCGATCCCGGTCATTCCGGCGATGCAGACGGCGAGGCTGAAATCCTCGGCCCAATTGTTAGGCGCGTGGCCGAGCACGAGCTTGCCATCGGCGATGAGCACCGCCGCGCAAAGGCCAAAGGAAATGGCGGTCAAAGTGTAGAGCGCGGTAATGCCATAGAGCGGCGTCGGCGCTTCATGGCGGCTTATCCAATATTCGCGCGCCGTCAGAAGCAGCAGCAGGCCGATGACGACGTTGTCGCCGATGAAGGCCAGCCCATCATAGCCGGCGAGCATCGGCCCGACCGACGCGGCAATACCGGTGAGGCATCCGAGCAGGAAGCGCCATCCGGAGAGCCGGCGCGTGCGAAATTGATAACCGGCCACCCAGATCGTCGAGAAGCCGATGAAAAACAAGACGAAAGTCAGGATTGCAAAAATCGGATGCGGCTTGTCGACATAATGGCCGTATATGAAAATGCCGCCCACCAGCGGCACTAGGCCGGCGGAGCATGTCAGCAGAAAGGTATCGGGCCGGCGCGAAAACCAGCTTCCCACCAATGTCACCGCGAGGCAGGATGCGGAAACGCCAAGGGCGAGAAGAAGTGAGTTGTAATCGACCAGCATCATGCTCTTTCGACGGTTTCTTGCTTACCGTAGGGGATCAATGACACGCTAGCTCTCAAGGGGTATCGAATTGGTTACGGCAAATAATAAAGAAAATACATTTCAGTAAAATATACGTGCCATTTGGCGGCAGAACACAAATAATCCGCCGCCAATACTACTCATTAAATTCACTATTACTTATATAAAGAAGAACTAAATCAGGCTTCGACGTCCCAGTGCAGCGGGAACATCGGGTCGAAAACGGTGACCGGGCCAGCCCCGGTCTCGATCTTCGCCGGGAAGGTCACCGCATCGGGCCGGCGCACCAGAGTGATGCTATCCTCGTTGACGGGCAGGCCGTACCAGGCCGGTCCGTTCAGCGAGGCGAAGGCCTCAAGCTTGTCGAGCGCCCCCTCCTCCTCGAAGACATGGGCAAGGCAGCTCATGGTGTTGATCGAGGTATAGATGCCGGCGCAACCACAGGCGCATTCCTTCAGCGGATCGACATGAGGAGCGGAATCCGTGCCGAGGAAGAACCTGGTGTCGCCGCTGGTTGCGGCCGCGCGCAGAGCGAGGCGATGGCTCTCTCGCTTGGCGACCGGCAGGCAATAGTAATGCGGTCGGATGCCGCCGACAAGGATGGCGTTGCGGTTGATGATTAGATGGTGCGTCGTGATCGAGCCGGCGAGATTTGCCTTGGCCGACTTGATGTAGTTCACGCCGTCCGACGTGGTCACATGTTCCATCGTCACCTTCAGTTCCGGCAGGCGCTGGCGCAACGGATCGAGCACGGTTTCGATGAAGACGGCCTCGCGATCGAAAATGTCCACGTCGGGCGTCGTCACCTCGCCATGGACGCAGAGCGGCAGGCCGATCTTCGCCATGCGCTCCAGCACCGGCATGGCCTTGTTCAGATCGCGCACGCCGCCATGGGAGTTGGTCGTGGCACCGGCCGGATAGAGCTTGACGGCGGTGATCAGGCCGCTCTTCTTGCCCTCCTCGACATCGTCGGGGCTGGTATGTTCGGTGAGATAAAGCGTCATCAGCGGCTGGAAGCGATCCCCGGCCGGCAGCGCCTTCAGGATGCGCTCGCGATAAGCCGTCGCATCCGCCGTCGTCACGACCGGCGGCACGAGATTGGGCATGATGATGGCGCGGGCAAAGTGTCTGGAGGTATCGCCGATCACGCCTTCCAGCATGGCGCCATCTCGCAAATGCAGATGCCAGTCGTCGGGACGGCGGATGGTGAGCTTTTGCATGGGCGCGACCTCTGGAAATGTGAGCATGGTCTCGTCCGAAAGCGACTTCCCGCCCTTCGGGACCATACTTGATGATATCGCGCTTCGATAACACCAACCAGCATCGCAAAACAATCCGCAGCGGCGGTTAAATGATCGTGAGGTTCAGTCCTGCACGGCGTCGATGGTGACATCGGCCGGGCGGCGGTTCTCAAGGATCAGCCGACCGTTCGGCAGGTCGTTGCCGTAGACCTTGGCGCCGGCCGCCTCTTCATCGAGATCATAGCCTCTCCAGCGCGCCCATAGCCGCTCCTCAAGCACTTCCATCGGCGGCGCAAGCATGATCGAATAATCGAACACGCCCTCCAGCTCCGCCCATTTACCCTGGCTGAACAGCAGGTAATTGCCCTCGATCACGATAAAGCGATGATCTGGCGACACGATGCGGGCGGATGCAATGGCAAGTTCGCGCGAGCGGTCGAAGACCGGCACGAGCACCTCCTGATCGGCGGCGCGCACGGCTTTGACGATATCGAGAAAAGCGCGGACATCGAAGCTCTCCGGCACGCCCTTCCGCTTCAGGAGCCCTTTTTCGATGAGGACGGCATTGTCCATATGGAAGCCGTCCATCGGCAGGACTTCGGCGCTTTCGCCCTTGGCCTGCAGCGCCTTGGCGACGTTTTCGGCCAAGGTCGATTTACCGGCGCCGGGCGGCCCGGCAATCGCCACCAGAAACCGCCTGGTATCGCCGGCGCGAGCAATGATCTCGCCGGCGATGTTCTCGAGAGAGATACTCATGCGGCGACGTTCTCCACCGGCGGAGCCTTGGCACCGGTCATGAAGGCGACGGCATCGGACATGGTATATTCTTTGGGATTGATGACGGTCAAACGACGCCCAAGGCGATGGATATGGATGCGGTCCGCCACCTCGAAGACATGCGGCATATTGTGCGAGATCAACACGATCGGCAAGCCGCGGGCGCGGACATCAAGGATGAGTTCCAGCACCTTGCGGCTTTCCTTGACGCCGAGGGCGGCCGTCGGCTCGTCCATGATGACGACCTTGGAGCCGAAGGCTGCGGCGCGCGCCACGGCAACACCCTGACGCTGGCCGCCGGAAAGCGTTTCCACCGCCTGGTTGATGTTCTGGATCGTCATCAGGCCAAGCTCGGTGAGCTTGTCGCGGGCACGCTTTTCCATGGCCGGCCGGTCGAGCATACGAAACCAGGAGCCGAGAATGCCGGGCTTGCGGATTTCGCGGCCGAGGAACATGTTGTCCGCGATCGAGAGCGCCGGCGAGAGCGCCAGGTTCTGATAAACCGTTTCGATACCGGCCTCGCGCGCTTCCATCGGCGACCTGAAATGGACAGGCTTGCCTTCCAACCTGATCTCGCCTTCATCGGGTGTGGCCGCGCCGGAAATCGCCTTGATCAGCGAGGATTTTCCGGCGCCGTTGTCGCCGATGACAGCAAGGATCTCGCCGGGGTAAAGATCGAAGTCGGCATTGTCGAGCGCAGTCACGCGTCCATAGCGCTTAACGAGGCCGCGGGCGGTGAGAAGGGGTTCGCCGGTCGTGGTCATGCCGATACCTTTCTGATCCATTGATCGATCGCGACGGCGCCGATGATCAGCACGCCCGTCAGGAGGACCTTCCACTGCGGATCGGCTCCGAGCATGTTGAGGCCCATGGATACGACGCCGACGATCATGGCGCCGAATAGCGTGCCGAGGATCGAGCCGCGGCCGCCGAAAAGCGAGATGCCACCAATCACCGTCGCGGTAATTGCCTGAAGATTGAAATCCGTCACAGCCGAAGACGGCGAGACCGAGCCGTTGCGGCCAATCGAAACCCAGGCAGCAAAGGCCGCAATCAGTCCCGAAACGCCGTAGACCGCGAGCAGCACCTTCTTGGTCTGTATGCCCGACAATTTTGCCGCTTCCGGGTCATCGCCGACAGCATAGACATGCCGGCCCCAAGCGGTGTGATTGAGAATATACCATAGGCCGACCACCAGCAGCACCATGGCGATGACACCGAGGGTCAGCACCGCTCCACCGACACGGAAGCTGATCGCGAAGAGATGCAAAAGCGGTGCCTTTTCATCGACATCGGTGTCACGGATGGTCTCATTGGCGGAATAGATGAAATTCGTCGCCATGACGATATTCCACGTGCCGAGCGTCACGATGAACGGCGGCAGCTTCATGTTGGCGACCAGGAAACCGTTGAGCAATCCGCAGAGACCGCCAGCGACCATGCCGGCAAAAACGGCGACAGGCGTCGGCAGGCCGTAGGTGACGGCGACGTTGCCCATGACGACGGAGGAAATGACCATGATCACGCCGATCGAAAGATCGATGCCGGCCGTCAGGATGACCAGGGTCTGCGCTGCGGCGAGAATGCCGACGATGGCGATCTGCTGCAGGATCAGCGTCAGGGTATAGGCCGAGAAGAAACGGCCGCCGATGGCAAAGCCAAAGATGATGATCGCCAGCACCAGCACGATCAACGGCACGGCGGCCGGCGTCGAATGCAAGAAATGCTGCATGCGTTTGAGAAGAGAGACATCCTGGTGCTCGAACGAGGCAACATTCTTGTCGCTGCCGTCGAGAACACGCTCGAATTCCTGTGCTCCGGTCATTGTATTCCTCCGCTGCCGCGCCGAACTATACGCGGAAACCGCCGGCTGTTGAACCGGCCGAAGTTGAGGTCCGGCCAGCGTTGATGTCAGGAAGGCACGATCGCGAACCGAAGGGCCGCTTCAGCGAAAAGTGTGAAGCGGCTCTCGGATTGGATCATGCCAAGTTCAGGACGAGGCTTAGCCCCAGCACTTTGCCGTGCCTTCCTTGGTGTCGATCGACTTCAGGCCGGGAACCGGCTTGTCCGTCACCAGCGAGACGCCGGTGTCGAAGAAGGACTTGCCTTCGGTCGGCTTCGGCTTTTCGCCGGTCGCGGCGAACTTCTTGATCGCCTCGACGCCGAGGGCAGCCATCATCAGCGGATATTGCTGCGACGTCGCGCCGATCACGCCTTCCTTGACGGACTTGACGCCCGGGCAACCGCCGTCAACAGACACGATCAGAACCTGCTTTTCCAAGCCGACGGCCTTCAGAGCCTGATAGGCGCCGACGGCGGCCGGTTCGTTGATCGTGTGGATGACGTTGATGCTCGAATTCTTCTGCAGGAGGTTTTCCATGGCCTTGCGGCCGCCCTCCTCGTTGCCGTTTGTGACGTCATGCCCGACGATGCGCGGATCGGTTTCGTCGCCGATCTTGTTCGGATCCTTCGGGTCGATGCCGAAGCCGATCATGAAGCCCTGGTCGCGCAGGACGTCAACGGAAGGCTGCGATGGCGTCAGATCCAGGAAGCCGACCTTGGCGTCCTTCACCTTGTCGCCCAGCGTTTCCTTTGCCCACTGACCAATCAGCTTGCCAGCGAGAAGATTGTCGGTGGCAAAGGTCGCGTCGGCGGCGTCGGCCGGCTCCAGAGGCGTGTCGAGCGCGATGACCAGCAGGCCCGCGTCGCGTGCCTTCTTGACCGAGGAAACGATGCCTTTGGTGTCGGAAGCGGTGATCAGAATACCCTTGGCACCGCTGGCGATGCAGCTCTCGATCGCGGCAACCTGGCTTTCGCTGTCACCATCGATCTTGCCGGCATAGGACTTCAGCGTCACGCCGAGTTCCTTGGCCTTGGCCGTCGCACCTTCCTTCATCTTGACGAAGAAGGGGTTGGTATCGGTCTTGGTGATGAGGCAGGCGGACACGTCTGCAGCCTTTGCCGGCGCGGCAAAGGCAACGCCGAGCGCCAGAGCGGCGATCGCTGCTGAAATAACAGATTTCTTCATTCAATCCTCCCGATGTTTGAAAAGCCGGACCGTCCGGCATTCCCGGATGAGCGCCCGGGGTGGAGATGCGCAATGCCTGTCAGATTATTTTCGAGAGACCTCCTCCAAGGCCATATACGCATCCTCGACGCCTATATCTGAGCCTAAAGATTTCCATCTGTCAATAAATAAATCGGATTGAATTATTAATTGGATGTGGCATTCTGGAAAAAAATCAGGCATGGCCATGGTGGAAGGAGCAGGCCCATGTCTCTCGTGCACGACCCGGAGGACACACCCACAACGCCAGCGATTCTCGACCCCAGCGGGGGCGCGAACCAGCTTGGCGTGCGTGCCCATAACGAGCGGCTCGTGCTGTCGCTCGTGCGTCGTCACGGCGCGCTGTCGAAGGCCGATATCGCCCGGCGCAGCGGGCTATCCGCGCAGACCGTTTCCGTCATCATGCGCGCCCTGGAGAAGGATGGGCTGCTATCCCGCGATGCACCGGTGCGCGGGCGCGTCGGCCAGCCATCCACTCCCATGCGGCTCAATCCGGATGCTGTGCTCTCCTTCGGCGTCAAGATCGGCCGACGCAGCGCCGATCTCGTGCTGATGGATTTTGTCGGCAGAATCAGGATGCAGCTTCATCAGACCTATCCCTATCCGCTGCCGCAGGAGATCATCGCTTTCGTGACTGCCGGCATCAGGGAATTGGAGGGGCGCCTGAGCGAAGAGGAGCGCCGCAAACTCGCTGGGATCGGCGTCGCCGCGCCGTTCGAGCTGTGGAACTGGGCCGAGCAGGTCGGCGCGCCGCCCGGAGCCATGGATGTCTGGCGCGGCTTCGACCTGCGCACCGAAATCGCCTCTCGCGTGACTTATCCCGTCTTCCTGCAGAACGACGCCACCAGCGCCTGCGGGGCAGAACTGGTTTTCGGTGCGGGCGCGCATTATCCTGATTTCGTCTATTTCTTTGTCGGCTCCTTCATCGGCGGCGGCATCGTGCTCAATTCCTCGATCTTCGTCGGGCGAACGGGCACGGCCGGAGCCCTTGGGCCCCTGCCCGTGCGTGGCCGCAACGGTGAAAATCGCCAGCTCCTGGAAATCGCCTCGATCTTCGTGCTCGAGAACCTGTTGAGGGATCACGGCTTCGACTCGCGCCCCCTCTGGTACTCCGCCGACAACTGGATCGATTTCGGCGAACCGCTGGAGATCTGGATACAGGATACGGCAAAGGCGCTGGCGCAGGCGATCGTCGCAGCTGCCTCGGTCATCGATTTCAGCGCT
Organism: Rhizobium sp. BR 315; assembly: GCF_050577975.1. NCBI lineage: Bacteria > Pseudomonadati > Pseudomonadota > Alphaproteobacteria > Hyphomicrobiales > Rhizobiaceae > Rhizobium > Rhizobium sp. BR 315. The sequence goes on from NZ_JARWKZ010000042.1 coordinate 36,944, forward strand.
GCCGTCATCGATGGCGGCTTCCCCGATTGGGTACGAGAGCGGGTGGTGCGCGCAACCATCAAGGCCGCCTCGGATCTGGATCTGCAGGGTGTCATCATGCCCGAGATCATCGAGGGTGCAGTGGGGCCGCAGGCGCGGGCCATCGGCGGCGCGAGCCTGCCGATCTTTGCACATTACCTCATCGACCAAAACGTCCTCTTCAAGGAGATAGAGCATGCTGAAGGGCATTGACCCGCTGTTGAGCCCGGAGCTTCTGGCGACCTTGCGCGCCATGGGTCATGGCGACGAAATCGCCCTCGTGGACGGCAATTACCCCGGTCTCGAACATGGGCGCCGTCTCGTCCGCCTCGATGGCCATGGCGTCATCCGCGTGCTCGATGCCGTGCTGAGCGTGCTACCGATCGACGATTTCGTGCCGCAGGCGATTTTCCGGGCGACCGTCAAACAGGACCGTGATGCTATCGATCCCGTTCATGCCGAGATGATCGAGTGCTGCGCCCGGCATGTGCCCGATATCCGGGTCGTGCCGCTGCTGCCCGCGGAATTTTACGAGCGGGTCAAGCAGGCGCATACGCTGATACAGACCAGCGAGCCGCGGCTCTATGGCAATATTATTTTGCGCAAGGGCGTGATTTATCCGAAGGGATAGCGGAGGGGCAGAGACGCCCCTCATCCGGCCTATCGGCCACCTTCTTCCCGCAGGCGGGGCGAAGGGGATAGACGCGACCACAGCCTTCCTTCCGGCAATTTGCTTCGACGAGAATGCAGAGCTAGTCCCCTCTCCCCGTCAAAACGGGGAGAGGGTTAGGGTGAGAGGCAGAACTCTCCAGACGATAGGAGCCGATGGCCCTGCCCCCTCAAATATCGCCCGCCGAAGGCCCCCAGACATCCGTCATGGCGAAGCCTTCCGCCATCGGGTCGAACGGATCGAGCGCCACCTGGCTGAGACCGAAGGTGAAGCCTCGGCCGGTGATCGTGGGAATGATGGCCGGCTTGCCGGCGACTTCGGTCACCGCCTGCAGGCCGACCTCGAACTCCGAACCGATGATCGAGCGGGACTTGAAGATATCGCCGACCTTGGCCTTGCCGCGGGCATGCAGCGTCGCCAGATTGGCGGAATTGCCGGTGCCGCAGGGTGAGCGGTCGGCGCGGCCTGGCCACATGGTCGTGCAGGTGCGGATGGCGCCATCGGGATCGATGTCGCGGAACATCACATAGGCAACGCCGGAGATCGCAGGGATTTCCGGGTGAACCACGGTCATCGCCCGATTGATCGCATCCTTGATGACCATGCCGGCCTGAACGAGGGTAGCAGCATTGCCCTTCTCGATTTTCGAGCCGATCTGGCCGACATCGACGAGCGCATAGAAGATGCCGCCATAGCAAAGGTCTAGCTTGATCTTGCCCCATTGCGGCGTGTCGAGTTCGACATCAAGCTCATGAACGAAAGACGGCACCATGATCAGCCGCACCTTCTCGCAGCGGCCGTCGCGGCAGGTCGCCGTGGCACGGACGAGGCCGGCAGCCGTATCGAGCGTGACGACCGTTTCCGGCTCCTTCATCTCGACGATGCCGGATTCGAGCAAAGCGGTGGTTACGCAAATGGAGTTGGAGCCGGAGCTTGCATGCGCCTGATCCGGCTGGAGGATGATGAAGCCCGCATCGGCCTCTGGGTGCTTGGCCGGCAGCAGCAGGTTGACAGAGCCGATCGGCGCGCCGCGCGGCTCCAGCACGAGGAAGCGGCGCAGCTCCTGCCCCTTCGGATCAGTGTTTAGCCAATGCAGCTGCTCGGCAATACTGTTTCCGGGGATCTTCGGCACGCCGCCGATGGCAACCTTGCCGATTTCCCCTTCGCAATGAACGTCCAGCAGCTGGATCGTGCGCTTCCATCTCATGTCATCTACTCCAATCAAACGTATCGCGGGATGCCGCTATCGATCATCAATGCAGGTGCTCTTTGTTGCGGGGCATCAAGCCGAGATGGCCGCTGAACAGCCGCGTACCGGAGGTCCGGTACGCAGGAGCGACGATAATCCCGCGGCAAATCGCGGCCGGCCATCTCGCCACCATCGCCGACGCTGATAACCGTACGCCTGATTTCGCCCATGCCAAAGCCTACCCGCAATGCGCCACCATGTCCGATATGGCGCAGCTCTGTGATATATCAGATTGAATTGACTGGCTACGGCGTTCTGAAAGACGACAAGCGATGCGGTCCCGATTGAAGATATGGGGCTCTACTTTCCCAATGTCTCCCCGACATTGTTACTCGTCGCCTCGACGCTGTCGCCGAGCGAGCCGACCGTATTGCCCGCGGACGCGCCGACACGGCGCCATTGCTCGCCGTAATTCGCACGCGTGCGGGGATCGAAGATGGCAATCGGGGCGCTGACGGCCGCGCCTGCGACACTGCCAACCGTCTGGGCAGCGCCGAGAGCCACCGCGCCGACGGCATCGCCGATACCGACATCGGAATCGGTGATCGTCTGGCCGGCAATCAGCCGCGCTCCGATCAATTTCACTACTTCAGGGCTCTCGGCAAACTTGCCGTGGTTCAGGCCATCGCCAGTCTTGAGCTTGGTGAGATCAAGTACGGTGATCCCCTGCTTTTCCAGCTCGCTGCGATAGGGCTCGGCTGTGGGATCGATCTGGCCGAGACGATCGATACTGCCCGAAATGCGCCGTGAGAGCGACAAGGCCCGGTCGTCGCGCGAGACGAACAGCGTAAAATGCGGCTTGTCTTTGCCGAGTGCTGCGAACTGCCGCCCGAAGACATCGACATCGAGATCGGGCGAAGCCAGAATGACGTTCTTGATCTTCGGCGTGACGCGGCCATTGCGGATCGCCATCTGCCGGAGGGATTCGACGGCTAGCCAGCTCCCCATCGAATGCGCCATGACGGTGATATCGCCGACGGCAGGATCGGCGGCGACCCGGCGCAACAGCTCCTCAAGCGAGTCGCGCGAATAGTTCGCGCTTTCCTTGTCATAGGCATAGTCGAAGATGCTCGCCCGCGATGGCCAGGTAAAGACGATCGGTGCGACATTGGCGTGCGAATCGTGCACGATCTGCGCAAAGCGATAGACGGCGTCCTCATAGCGATTGTTGAAACCATGCACGAAGATCAGTACCCGCCGGTCCTTCGGCAATTCCGCATGCAGCCAGGCGCGACCATCCGCTTCGGTCGCCAGCGGCTTGACGGCAAGGGTGACGAAATTCTTCAAGGGGTTGCCGGGCAGACGGCTCGGCCACTGCACCTGGCCGACCTTGCGATTGGCCTCCGGCGGAATGGAGACGCTGACAGCGTCGATCTTCAACCCCGGGCCACGTTCTCCCGAAAACAGGATCGCCGGATCCTTGTCCGGCAAGCGCGTGGTGGCGACCAGCAGATCGACCTTCGAGGTTCCCGGCACATTTTCCCCGACCGGCTGCATGACTCCGACGGGACGGCCGCAAGCCGCAAGCGATAGCGTCACAGCAACGGCAACGGTTCGGAAAAACACGCTTCCCCCTCGGCCCGAGCCTGCCACATGCTGCATCATGCAACCCTTCTCCAACGCCCAACGATCGCGCCACTCTACGCATCGGCACCCATGGTGCAAGCAGAGAGAGCGGTTATCGCCCACATGAAGCAGCGCTAATTCGCACCGGCATTGCAATGGCGCAACTCCGAGATCGAACAGAAGATGCCGCGGGAACATCAGGAATGTGGGGAATAAAAAAGAGCCCGACGCGGGAGGAGGATGCGTCGGGCTCTTGATCCGGATTGGCAACTGGGAGGAGGAGTGTTGCCAATCAATGAAGGAGCGCTGGGAGGAGGAGGTGCGCTGCCTTCGAGCGGGTAGATATAACGCTGGGACACGCATGAATAGACCGGCCTTCGCAATGCAGCAATGCGCTGCGCGCAATGCTTATACCCAAATTGGCCAGGAATCCCGCATAGCACCGGCGAACAGGGCATTCCGCCGCCTATTTTAAAGCCGTCGGATGCCAAGACTGCAGGATTCACATGATCGTGAAGCAGGACTGCGCGCTCGCACAAGCATATATGGGCGGCAGAGACGTTGTCTTCGCCGCCCCGTGCACATTTTCGAATCGTCGCTCCAGCTTTGCGCGCCGAAGCCGTGGGCCTTATGCCGCCTTGAACGCCTTGCGACCTTCGGCATCCAGTGCAGCAAACTCCTCATCGGAGAGCACGATGTCGACGGCCGCGGTGTTTTCCTCGAGATGCTTGACCTTGCCCGTTCCGGGGATCGGTAGCATGACCGGGCTGCGCTTCAGCACCCAGGCAAGCGCGATCTGGCTCGGCGCCGCGTCATGCTTCTTGGCGATGGTATCGAGAAGCGAGCCTTCCTTGGCGAGATTGCCCGCGGCCAGAGGGAACCAGGGAATGAAGCCGATATTGTGCTTATGGCAATAATCGAGGACATCTTCGCTGGTGCGGTCGACGAGATTGTAACGGTTCTGCACCGTCGCCACGCTGAAGTGCTTCGACGCCGCCTCGATGTCGGCAACGGAGACTTCGCTCAAGCCCGCATGGCGGATGATACCGTCATCGATCAGGGATTTCACGGCATCGAATTGCTCGGCGACCGGCACTTTGGAATCGATGCGGTGGAGTTGCCAGAGATCGATGCGGTCGACGCCGAGGTTGCGCAGGCTCTTGTGCGCCTGCTGGATCAAGTACTCCGGACGACCTAAAGGCACCCAGACATCCGGGCCGGTTCGCGTCAGTCCGCCCTTGGTGGCGACGACGAGATCCTTGCTATATGGATGAAGCGCTTCCTTGATCAGCAGTTCGGAAACGTCGGGACCATAGGAATCGGCTGTGTCGATGAAGTTGATGCCAAGCTCCGGCAGGCGCTTCAGCGTGCGGATGGCTTCGTCGTGATCGGCAGGCTCGCCCCAGATGCCGGCACCCGTGATGCGCATGGCACCGAAGCCGAGACGATGGACGGGAAGATCACCGCCGATCTTGAATTGACCGGACTTGGCTGCGTCGAAATCTGACATGGTTATGTCCCTTCACTGATCTAAGAATATATCTGGAGTTCCCGCCATCGGAGCGGCCGGGATCTGTCGATCAAAGCGAGCTGTTCGCGAAGAGGGAAATAGGGTCGCGACACGGCAGTAGATGGGTCTGCGATCCGGCATATGCAATGCATTGCCGCCGACAAAGCCATCTTTTCGAGATGCCGCGATCGACGCGGGTCTGCAGCTGCCGATGGATCGCATCGGGATCACCGGGCTGGCAAATGCGCCCGCGCCAGCGCGCCCAGGTCGGCAAGCGCTGCCCAAAGCTCATGGAACATGCCGGAGGCGAACTCCTCCAGCGGTAGATCTTTCTGCGCGCCGCTCCAGCGTTCGCCGCCGATGCGCAGCATGCCGACGACGGCTGCGGCAAGCAAACTCAAGCGGAACCGCTCCTCGTCTCCGCCGGAACAGCGGGCATGCAGCGCATCCGTGAGCTTTCGTTCTAGCTTGGCGTATTTCAGCTGATCCCGGGACCGAAGTGCCGGCGTATCCCGGATCAGGACGGCGATGGCAAGATGCTGAGGATCAGAGACCGCAGCCCGCAGGGCCGCATTGATTGCCGTCTCGATGACCTCGACCAGCGGTGCATCTGCAGGCTGGGCAGCGACTGCACCGATCAGTTCGTCGGCGAAGCCATCCTGCCAGGCAGCGACCACATCTTCCTTGCTGGGGAAGTAATCGAAGAAGCTGCGTTTGGAAACATCGGCCGCCTCGGTGATATCTTCGATGGTGGTATTGTCGAAGCCTCGCTCGAGGAAAAGCTTCAATGCCGTGGTTTCGATACGCTCGCGGGTCTGGCGACGCTTCCGTTCGCGCCGGCCTTCCCTCACCGCGCCATCGATATCCGCCATCTGCTCCCCCCGCTATGCATTTGCTTCGGGCCGCCCCGTATCAGCCGTGCCGGCCTCCTGCGCATGGGCGCCGATTGCCGCGATCTTCCCGGTGCTACGAGATTCGGCGCCGTTGATCGAGAGTTCCAGCGGATCTTGGCGCGATATCCTGTAGACGCCGGCCGGCGGAATGTTGCGCACGGTGCCGCCGATGCGAGTGCCCTTCAAGCCGAGGCTTTCGAGGATCGGCCGCTGAATAGGACAGCGCGGGCCATAGGTGAATTGATAGAAGGCACTGCCCGGCTTCATCACCGCGAAGGCTCCGCCGACAATGGCGGCGACTTTCGAAGGCGGCATGGACAGGAGTGGCAGGCCGCTGACGACGGCACCAAAAGGCGCGTCGTCGAAGAGGCCGCAACCACCAAGCTGGGCCGCATCCATCCGCACTACTCGAGCCTCAGGAAAACGGTCCCGCAAACGAACGGCAAACTCCTCGCCGAATTCGACGAGCGTGAGGGCACTTTCCGGAATTCCCCGCGCCAGCAGAGCCCGCGTGAAAACGCCCGTGCCGGGGCCAAGTTCCAGAATCGGGCCATCAAGCGGATCAATCTCCTGCGTCATCAGCCTGGCCAGCCGCTCGCCCGAAGGCGCGACTGCTGCGACCCGCATCGGATCGCTCACCCAGGAGCGAAAGAACCGCACGAAATCGGCGCATGATGTCTTTGTCGTCATTCCGCGAATCCAATCTCCGGCTGCGATATCGAATGTGGCGCGATCAGGACTGAGCAGCATGGCATTTCAAAGGCGTATCACGCCATTAGGCCATCCAGAATCGTTGAGATGCAAGTGCCGTCGCACGACTTTTCGCATATTTTATCTATTGCAAATTTGCATTTAATGCAAAAATATATCGGTTGCAACAGGCGATAACGAATCTCTCTGTGAAGTCTCTCGCAACGGCGTGAAATAAAGCCCTCCCCGCGATTGCCGAGAGGGCTTCAAGCATCCAGTTCACCGACAGCTTACGGGCTCACGCACTGGCGGCGAGGACCATTGGTCGGCTGATAGGTATTGTCGGAAGCGCGATAGGTCTTGTAGCGGCTGGCGCACCAGCGAACATGCGCACTGCCGCGAGGTGGATGAGCAACGGCGCCGGCAATAATTGCACCGGCAGTGAAGGCAGCCATCGGATACCACCAGCCATCGCTATAACGGCGATAGCCTGGGCGGGCGTGGCGATAGCCGCGATGGCCATGCCAATAGCCCGGCCGATGATGCGGGCGATAGCCAGGACGATAATGGGGGCGGTGGTGCGGGCGATAGCGCCTGTCGTGATGACGATACTGCACGTCGACGACACTGGAGGGCTGGCCACTCGTCTGTATGGCCGCCGGCTGAACCATCGGCTGGATCGGTCCTGCAACTGCCGGATCAAAGGACGAAATCGCCAAAAGGGCACTCAATGCGGTCACCGTTACCGTGGTCAGAAGTCGTTTCACAGCTCTCTCCTCTCGAGTCGCAGTACTGATGAACAACGCGTAATGATTGAAAAATGTTTCACAATATTATCGCTTGCGCAAGTACGCAGGCGGAGCATATAGATAGGAAGCCTACCTATCTATTGAGGCTGATGCTCCATGACCGATACCATCCGCCATCCTGGGCTCGACGAAGCCCATGCGCTTGCCGAAGCATTGCGCCCTGCCTTGCATCGCCTTTATCGACAATTGCGCCGCGAAAGTGACGATCCGGGATTGTCGCCGCTACATGCCCTGCTCCTCGTTGCCGTCATGCGGCAACCAGGCATCGGAGTTGCCGAACTGGCGCGGATGGAGAAGCTGCGCGGGCCGACGATTTCAGGACATGTGAAGGCAATGGAGCGGGACGGTCTCATTACGCGCTCAGAACCGGACCCCAGCGACCGCAGGCGCAACGGCCTGATCGCAACCGAGAAGGGCAAGAAGCTCATACAGGCTCTGAAACAGAGGCGGACCGACTGGCTCGCATCGGAACTGGCCAAACTGTCGCCTGAAGAGCGCGCTGCAATTCGGGCCGCGATCGGGCCACTTGGAGAGATCGGACAATGAGCGGAGATCGTCTCCAGGCAGCTTCGCCAGCGGCACCAGCAGCGGACGGCCTACCCGACCGCCGCGAGATCCGCGCCGTCATTCTCGGCCTGATGATCGTTCTCGGGCTCGGCGCCATCGACCAGAGCATCGTCGCCACCGCCCTGCCCCGCATCGTCAGCGATCTCGGCGGGCTGACGCATCTTTCCTGGGTGGTCAGCGCCTATGTGCTCGCCTCCACCGCCACCATGCCGCTCTACGGCAAGCTCAGCGACCAGTATGGCCGCAAGCCGATGATCTATGCGGCGATCCTGATCTTCCTGCTCGGCTCCGTCCTGAGCGGCATGGCGCAGACGCTGATGCAGCTCATCATCTTCCGGGCGATCCAGGGCATCGGCGCCGGCGGATTGATGCCGCTGGCGCAGATCATCATCGGCGACATCGTGCCGCCGGCTCGGCGTGGGCGCAACCAGGGCTCGATCGCCGCCGTCTTCGCGGTTTGCAGCGTCATCGGCCCGATCGCCGGCGGCATCATCACCGATCTCCTGTCCTGGCACTGGATCTTCTACGTCAATCTGCCAATCGGCGCCGTTGCCCTCATCATGATCGGCCGCGCGCTCAAGCGGCCGCACCAGTCTCGCAGTCGCCGCATCGACTATCTCGGCGCCGCCTTGCTGACGGGCTGTACGACGAGCTTCCTGCTGGTGCTGGCGCTCGGCGGCAACGAATGGGCCTGGAATTCGCCGGAGATTTTCGGACTGTCTGCCGTCGCCCTCGTGCTTTGCGTTCTTTTCATCCTTCACGTCCGGCGCGAGCCCGAGCCGGTGCTGCCGCCCGATCTCTTCCGCAATCGGCTGTTCGTCGTCGCCTGCATCGTGCTGGCCCTGACCTTCATGGGGATGCTGGGCGCAAGCCTGTTCTTTCCGCTGTTCTTCCAGATGGTCATGGGGGTCAGCGCCTCGCATTCCGGGCTGCTGACCGGCCCGCTGATGATCGGCGTCGTTATTTCCTCGATGGTCAACGGGCGCGTACTGCTGCATCGCTTCGGGCGCTACAAGCCGGCGCAGCTCTGCGGCCTCAGCCTCGCGACGGTCGCCTTCGCGATCCTTTCCTGGGCCGCGGCCACCAGCCAGGGTTTCGGGATCATTGAGCCCGCCGTCTTCGCTCTCGGCCTTGGTCTCGGGCTTGTCATGCCCACCATGACGATTGCCGTGCAAAATGCCCTGCCCCTTGCCCATCGCGGCGTCGGAACGGCGACACTCGCCTTCTTCCGTTCGCTCGGCGGCCTCATTGGCGTCACCGGCTCGGGTGCAATTCTGGCCTATCGCGTGCAGAACGCCTCCGGCGCGCTGGATGGCGTGCATGTGTCGTCCCTCACCGAGGCCGGCATGAGACAGCTCGCGACCGCCTCTCCCGAGGCCCATGCCGCCGCCATCGCGCTTTACCGCCACGCCATTGCAATGACCTTCGCAACGGGAACGGCGATCGTGGCACTGGCGTTGGTCGTTCTGTTGTTTCTGCCGGAATTGCCATTGGCAACGGATCACGGACAGGGGACCCCGCGGTCAAGCTGACTGGGCTTCTCCGCCAGCAGGGCTACCGATCCAGAGAGACGCTGACTTGGGGCGCAAAGCCACCATCGGCCCGTCCGTGCGCCGGTCGAGGTGCGCCCGTCGCGCCCAGCAGGTAATCGCGGCGACCAGAACAGATCGAGGGCGCGAACACCGAGGCCGAACCGGCTATGCGTTTAGCCCGATAACAGGCTGCGTTTCAAACGCAGCAAGCATAAAAAACGATAAGGGAAAAATGGCGCACCCGAAGAGATTCGAACTCCTGACCCCCAGATTCGTAGTCTGGTGCTCTATCCAGCTGAGCTACGGGTGCGTGCCGAAACGGAAGAAACCGTTCGGTGTGGGCGGTTCTCTAAAGGGTCCCTTGGGGGAATGCAAGTGGATTTCTGAAAAAGATCGCGATTTTCGTGCAAGATACCGACAACTATCTGAAAATATTCAGATTTCTTGCAAGCTCTTGCTGCGATAATCGTCGAGGGATACGGGACGGTCGGGAATTTCGATGCGGAACTGCGTTCCGGCAGCCGGTTTTTCCACGAGCGCAATGGTGCCGCCATGGGCAAGCACCAGCTCCCGGGCGATCGCCAGGCCAAGGCCTGTGCCTCCGGAGCGGGCGGAGCCACGAAAAGCGGTGAAGAGATTCTCCCGCGCCTTCTGCGGCATGCCGGGGCCGGTGTCGTCGACGGTAATGCTGACGACGCTGCCGATTCGATGCGCCGAGACCGTGATGCGCTTTATGCTGTCGAGCTCGGCGTTGCTAATGGCAACCAGCGCCTGATGGGCGTTGCGGCAGAGATTATGGATGACGCGGAACAACTGTTCGCCGTCGGCATCGACTTCCAGATCGGCACTAAGCTGCTCGATGAATTCTATGCCGCTGTCGGGCTCGATCGCCAGGATATCGCGAACCTCGGCGATCAGCTCGATAAGACGAATCTTGCGCCGGCGCGGCGCCGATTCGGAGGTCTGGCCATAGGACAGCACCTCGGTCGTATAGCCGACGGCGCGATCGATGGTGCGCAGCAGCTTCGGCGCGAAGCGCTTGACCATGGGGTCGTCGACATCGACGAGCCGGTCCGACATCAGCTGCGCAGCCGACAGGATGTTGCGCATGTCGTGATTGATCTTCGAGACGGCGAGGCCGAGGGCGGCAAGATTCTTCTGCTGCTTCAGCGTCTTCTGAAGCTGCGTCTGCATGGCAGCAAGATGGCGGCCAGCGACGGCAAGCTCGTCGCGCCCCTGGTCGGGCACGAGAATGCGGCCCGGATCCTCCGGATCGTCGGAATAGGCCTGCATGCTGTCGGTGAGACGGCGGATCGGGCGGATCATGATGCGGTTGATCGCAAAGAAGATCAGCGTCGCGGTGAAGAGCGAAATCAGGATGGAAACGAGGAAGACGCTGCGGGAATAGGCAAGCATCGCATTGCGCAGGCGCGTATCCTTCAGCACCACTTCGATGCCGGTGCCGGCATCCCCGCCGACGGGGCCGAAAACACGGATGATGCGGTTGCCGCCGAAAAGCAGAGTGTCGAGGGCGTCCTTGATGGCGGTAGGCTGCGACACGTCGCTGAGATCATACATGTCATCGACCGAAGCCGGCATTTCTGCCGTCGCCAGCAGACGCGAGGTGCCGTCCTTGCGCAGAACGATGGCCCGCGTGCCGGTGGCCATCAATGTTTCCTTCTGCAGCGCACGGGGCAATTCGGCCGTCTGCAAGCCGTCAATGGCGATGGCGGCGGCGGCAGCCGTGCTCAGCCGATCCTCCAGCCAGCGCAGCCGCATATTGGCGACGGAAGGCACGAAGATGAGCACCTCCGCCAACGATATGAAAACGATGGTGAGGATGAGGAGCTTGCCGGAGAGCCCGCCAAAGATGCCGGTTGGCCTGCAAAGCCTGGAGAGGCCGACCTTCTCGGCCTTGCCGTCCTTTGCGGCGCTCCTGCCCTGCTCACTGTCCATTTCAATTGTCCCGCTTCGCCGCAAAGCGACCTGATGGCGACTTGTCGAAACGGTATAATAGGTGATTGTGGGCTTTTTTCCAATCGCGTCCCGATCCTAGGGCACGATGACGCATACAAGGAGAGCGGCGGCGCTCAGCACAGCCGCTTCTCGCCCACTCGCGAAGAGATCAGAACTCTTCCCAATTCTGCGCAGCAGCGGCCGGCGCGCGGGCAGCGTTGCCGCCGAAGGCCGTCGCGACCTTGTCAATCATCCGGCGCGCCGGCGATGCCGTCGGACGATGCGTTTCGGCGCGCGCCGGCACCGGAGCGGAAACGCTGCCTCCATCGACCTTGAAGCGGGAGACCAGGCGCACGAGGCCGTCAGCCTCGCCCGCCAGACGATGGGTCGCTGCCGAAGTTTCCTCGACCATGGCAGCGTTGCGCTGCGTGACCTCGTCCATCTGATTGACGGCCTTGTTGACTTCCGACAGGCCGGTCGCCTGTTCGCGCGCCGCGGTGGCGATGGAATGGATGTGATCGTTGATCTTGAGCACGCGCGCTTCGATGGTCGACAGCGCCTCGCCGGTCGCCTGCACCAGCTTGACGCCGACCTGCACCTCGCCGCCGGATTTTCCGATCAGCGCCTTGATATCCTTGGCCGCCGTGGCGGAGCGTTGGGCAAGCTCGCGCACTTCCTGCGCGACGACGGCAAAGCCCTTGCCTGCCTCGCCGGCGCGCGCAGCCTCCACACCGGCGTTCAGTGCCAGCAGATTGGTCTGGAAGGCGATATCGTCGATAACGCCGATGATCTGGCTGATTTCGCCGGATGCCTGCTCGATGCGGCCCATAGCATCGATCGCGTTGCGAACGACGGTGCCGGAACGGGCAGCATCTTCCTTGGCTTCGCCCACCATGACGCTCGCTTCGCGCGCCCGCTCCGTCGAGTTCTGGACGACGGAGGTGATCTCATCGAGCGCTGCCGAGGTTTCCTCGAGGGCAGCTGCCTGCTGCTCGGTACGCTTGGATAGGTCGTCGCTGGCGTGACGAAGCTCGTTGGTGTTGGAATTGATCGAGCCGGTGGTCTCGCGCACCTCGCGCATGGTGCTCTTCAGCGTTGCGAGCGTCGCGTTGACGTTCTGCTGCAATTCCGCAAAGGCGCCCTGGAATTCGCCCTTCATCGACTGGGTGAGATCGCCTTCGGCCAGGCTTGCGATGACGCGACGGACCTCACCGATGCCGACATCGACGCTCATCAGCAGCTCATTCACATTGGTAGCGAAGCGATTGAGATTGGCGTCGCCGTAATCCTTGTCGATGCGGCGGCTGAAATCGCCGGCGGCCGCAGCCGAAACGGCCAGCGACATGCTGGACTGCAGCTCGTCGCTTCTGGCGCGCATCGCCATTTCCTCGGCATTCATGCGGCGCACGGCATTGCCGTTTTCCTTGAAGACGTCGACAGCCGCTGCCATCTCGCCGATTTCGTCGCCTCGACCGGCAAACGGGACCTCGATATCGAACTGGCCGTCGGCAACCTTCTTGATCGCGTCCGTGACCTTGCGGATCGGGCGGCTCAGGTGAACGGTGCCGATGTAAGCTCCAAGACCGACGCCGGCGCCGATGCCGGCGACCATGATGCTGAGGACGACCCACAGGACGCTCTCGTGGAAGACGGCGATCTCGGCTTCAGCCTTTGCAAGTTCCGCTTTGTCAGCCTGGACGACGGCGTCGATCTCAGCCTGGAAGGCTTTGCGATTGGCGCGGTTCGCCTCGTTGTTGCCCTGCTTGGCCGCCGCATCGGGGCCATCCGTCACGCCGAGTTTGACCGTCTCCGTGCGGAAGACGCGAAACTCCTGAGCGCGGGCTTTCAGCTTGGCGAAATCCGCTTTCTGACTATCCGGAACCAGAGGCGACCAGGAGACCAGAACCTTGTCGATCTCGTCGAGATCGGCCGTCAGCCCATCGGCGAAGCTCTTGGCATCCTTTGCGGAAGCGGCCGCATAGATGCCGCGGGATTCCATGACCACCGCGGTTACATAACGGTTGAGGTGCTCGCCCATATAGGCGCGGCTGGCTGTCTGCTCATAACTCTGCAATCTCTGGTCATATTGATGCAGCGCGTAAAGAGTGGTGCCGCCGATCAGGAGTGCTGCGCCGGTCATGACGAGTACAAGCAGATTTACTTTGCCGCGAATTTTCAAGATATCCCCCAAGGCCAGCGTCATCCCCCAAAATCGGTGGGTTTTGCCAGTACGCACTTAGATATCGGCTAAATTCATTAATGTTATCTTGCCGTATTTCGCGTCGGAACATCGGGATTCAGGGCTGTTTCCGCCTTATATTTCAGGAATCTCCGAACTCTATTGCCGGCGGCACAATCGATCGGCCGACTAACAGGAATCCTGGATTTCCAGGAATCTGCGCCGGTATAATTGACTTTGGGGGCCCTGATCCTTATAAGCCCGCGCACGTTCGGTCATAGAGCCTGCATCTGCGGGCCAAGTCCGTTCGTCATAATCAACAACGCTCCTTGCTATTGAAGCAAAGCTCAAGAAGGGCCGCACTCCGCGGTGTTTAAATAAATGAAGCGTACCTATCAACCATCCAAGCTTGTCCGCAAGCGTCGCCACGGCTTCCGTTCCCGTATGGCTACCAAGGGCGGCCGTGCGGTTCTTTCCGCTCGCCGTAACCGCGGCCGCAAGCGTCTTTCGGCCTAACGGCCGAAATGCCCGATAGTCGAGGATGGCGGGCAATTGACGAATGAACGACCCAAAAAGACTGTCGGGCGGCTGAAAAGCCGGCCGCAGTTTCTTGCAGTCCGTGAAGGCGAGAAGCGCAGAGGCGGCTTCTTCCTGCTAGAGATGCTGGACCGCAAGCTTGCCGACGCCGACCCCCGCGTTGGTTTTACCGTTACCAAAAAACATGGCAACGCAGTGGAGCGCAACCGCATGCGGCGCAGGCTGAAAGAAGCCGTGCGGCTTCATGCCGGGTTTGCAATGCAGCCCGGACACGACTATGTGGTTGTCGCGCGGCGCGATGTGCTGACCGCACCTTTCGAAAAACTGGCAAGCGAACTCGTAAGCCGCATCGAAACCAGGCCGAAACATCGGCGGTCCGAGACGGACCGCTCCAGGAAAGTATGATGGAAAACAACCGCAATTACTTCATTGCAATTGCACTGTCTGTGCTGATTGTTCTCGGCTGGCAGTTTTTCTACATGAACCCGCGCCTCGAGGCGCAGCGCCAGGCCGAACAGGCCGCCAAGCAGCAGCAGTCGCAGCACGCCCAGACGACGCAGGCACCCGCCGCCGGCGCAGGCGCTGCTCCGGTCAATGGTTCGCTGCCGGCAGGCGGCCAGAACACGGCGTCGGTGCTGACGCGCGATCAATCGGTCGCCAAGACGTCGTCTGCGCGCGTCGCGATCGATACGCCCGCGCTGTCAGGCTCCATCAACCTGGAAGGCGCGCGCCTCGACGACCTGCAGCTCAAGGCCTATCATGAGACCGTCAGCAAGAGCAGCCCGATCATCACGCTGTTCAGCCCGGCAGACACCAAGGATGGCTACTTCACCGAGCTCGGCTATGTCGGCAGCGACGCGACCGGTGCTGTCCCCGGCCCTTCGACCGTATGGAAGCTGGCAAGCGGCGACAAGCTGACCGATAAGACGCCGGTGACGCTGTCCTACACCAACGACAAGGGCGTCACCTTCTCGCGCACCATCTCCGTCGACGATCGCTACATGTTCACGATCACCGACAAGATCGCCAATGGCGGCCAGGCACCGGTTTCGCTGTCGAGCTATGGCCGCGTCACCCGCTACAACAAGCCCGAGACGCCTTCCGCCTACGTCCTGCACGAAGGCTTCATCGGCGTCATCGGCGATGACGGCCTGATCGAGACCAAATATGCGTCGACCGAGAAGGAAGCCACGACGCCCGCCAAGGCGACCGGCGGCTGGCTCGGCATGACGGACAAATACTGGGCCGCAACCATCGTGCCGCCGCAGTCGACCGCCTATGATGCTCGCTTCTCGCATTTCAGCGACGGTACGGCGCGTTATCAGGCCGATTACAAGCAGGATGCCATCACGGTGGCTCCCAGCCAGTCGATCGAGCTGAAGAACCTCATCTTCGCCGGCGCCAAGGAAGTTCCGGTCATCGATCGCTATGAAACCAGCTATTCGATCCCGCGCTTCGACCGCCTGATCGACTGGGGCTGGTTCTATTTCATCACCAAGCCGATGTTCAAGCTGATGGATTTCTTCTTCCGCTTCTTCGGCAATTTCGGCGTCGCCATCCTCTGCACGACCATCGTGGTCAAGGCGCTCTTCTTCCCGCTTGCCAGCCGGCAATATGCCTCCATGGCGAACATGAAGCGCGTGCAGCCGAAGATGGAAGAGCTGAAGGCCAAGTTCGGCGACGACCGCATGGGCCTGCAGCAGGCGACGATGCAGCTCTACAAGGAAGAGAAGATCAATCCGATCGCGGGTTGCTGGCCGGTGCTCTTGCAGATCCCGATCTTCTTCTCGCTCTACAAGGTGATCTACATCACCATCGAGATGCGCCATGCGGCGTTCTTCGGCTGGATCCAGGACCTCTCCGCGCCGGATCCGACCTCGATCGTCAACCTCTTCGGCCTGCTGCCGTTCGCAGCCCCGACCATCCTGCATCTCGGCGTCTGGCCGCTGATCATGGGCGTCACCATGTTCTTCCAGATGCGCATGAACCCGACGCCGCCGGATCCGACCCAGGCGATGATCTTCAACTGGATGCCGCTGGTGTTCATGTTCATGCTGGCAAGTTTCCCGGCCGGTCTCGTGATCTACTGGGCCTGGAACAACACGCTCTCGGTCATCCAGCAGTCGATCATCATGAGGCGCCACGGCGTGAAGGTGGAGCTCTTCGACAATCTGAAGGGCCTCTTCAAACGAAAACCGGCGCCATCGAAATAAACAGCAAAGCCCCGCTTCGCAGCCTGTGTGAGAAGTCCGGCAAATCAATTAAGGTGGCCGCATTGGAAACGATGCGGCCATTTTCATGGGATACATTTCAGGGACTGATCGGGGTCAGACGTCGCTGTTGCCAGCCCGGATCGAGGATTACGTTGCGGCAGATGCTGCGGTGCGGGTGATCGATGCCTTTGTCGATGGGCTTGATGTTGCGCAGCTCGGATTCAGGCGAGCGGTTGAGGCCTCGACAGGTCGTCCCCCCTACGATCC
>NZ_JARWKZ010000043.1:0-52588 GCF_050577975.1 Rhizobium sp. BR 315
CAACCCTCGTTGTGATTCTGCGAGCCTGAAACGGCAACACGCGCCATGTGAGACAGAGGAAGGCCCGAGACGAACCACGGTCCTGCGGTATTCAACCCGCGCATCAGAGTCTGATCAACCGTCGTCTCAATGCCGCCGCGTCCTGCAATAGGCAGCATATTTGTCCCTCGTCGACGCTGAAAAAGGCGACGCGAAAACCTATGCCCAAACTCTTGAAAACGGACATGAGAATCACATCTCACGCCAAATTAAGAAGTCCTGAGCTTAGGTGGTGATCCTCAAAGCTGATCGACGTCGATCACGGCCCCGGCGAATTAATTCCTTTCGCGCTTCCTGCGCCGGGTTGTCGCCGATCCCGCCCTTGAACAGCCAGTGCTCGTATTTGGCATAATCTGACGGATCAAGATGTGGCGCGCCATTGGCGTGCCTGCGACCATTGGAGGTCGCTACGAAGAGCATATGGATGCTTCGCGCGAAGACACGACGTAGCCTCTGCAAGACCGCTTTGATGGAACTAGAGACGGCCCCCTCAAACGCCCTTGAGACCTTCAGCCACCTTCCGCTAGGCCAAACCTCAGCTAACTGGCGGCCGCTCTTTCGACATAGCGCAAAATTCTGGTCACTGTCGATCGACTGACGCCAGCCTCTCTTGCTATATCATCGGTTGATCTGCCATCAGCTTTTAAACGCAGTACGTTTTCGGACTTGTGTCTCGTCGCGGCGACCGATGCATGGATTAGCGGGATCATACCCGAAGAGACCATATGGTTCCCGGCTGACGTTTCGAAAAGTTCGATATCAACAGGCACAGTGACGTCCTCCTTCAAATCGCTATCTACAGAAAGGATCGCGCCAGCCTTGGACTGAGTAAATTCCCATATAAGAAGTATACGAACTAAGCCAACTTCATCGGCGCCTACAACTTCGGGCGAAGATTGAAGACACGCAAGGGCCTCACGCCCTGCGAGTTCATCCGCAGACAGTGGACATTCGAGCCAAAAGATTCAGGTTAAACCCAATCCATCAAATGCCGGGATTGAACAGCTGGCGCCTGCTTATATCGGTGGCTTTGAAACGCAGCCTACCAATTTGAAGCGACGTCAGTCGGCAGCCCCTCGAATGACCTCGACGCCTTCAGCCGACTATCCCAATTTGCCAGGTAGAACTATTTGGACGACGGACCCTGCGATTACCTCGTCGGCGGGCATATGCCTATTATGCGGCTTTCGAAAGTATCTATCTAAGCTGGGCTTTCGTCCCCGCTTTCCGCACCGACTGTTGCACACCGGCATCTTGCCTATGTGTGCCCGCCAACGACCATGAGCAAGTTAGGCCGGGACAGGCGCGGGCGCAAAATCCTGCATTGCACCAGCAAAAGGCTTGGGCAATGGCGAGGCATATGAGCTTCGCTTGCTGGTGGATAGGCCTAGGGACACCAAAGCCTCGGCCTGCTTGACTGCTGCTGCGACACCATCCACGACCGGGACGCCATAGATCGATTGCAGCTCCCTTGCGAGATCCGCCATGCCGGCGCAGCCGAGCACGATGGCTTCCGCTCCATCTTCGGCAAGCGCCCGTTCGATTTCCGCCCGCAGCTTTCCAATCGCGCCGGAAGACGAGTCCTCGAGTTCGAGGACAGGAATATCGCAGGCGCGAACCTTGGCTCGACCGCCCATGCCGTAGCGCTGGACGAGATTGTCGATCAAGATGCGCGAGCGCTCAAGCGTCGTCACCACGCTAAAGCGCTGCGCCAGGAAGCCGGCCGTTGCGACGGCCGCTTCGCAGAGGCCGATGACGGGCACATCGCAAAACATACGTGCTGCTTCGAGGCCGGTGTCGTCGAAGCAGCAGATGATCGCTGCATCGTAGCCCGCCGCCTGTCTTTCCTTCAGTTCGCGCAGCATGCCGGGTACGGCTATTGCTCCATCGTAATAGCCCTCGATCGAAGCCGGCCCCATCTGCGAGGTGGCGGCAATGATCTGCGTGCCGGCGCTTGCCACGGCGCGCGCGGCTATTGCCGCCTTTTCCGTCATGGAAACGGTCGTGTTCGGATTGATGAGCAGCAGGCGCATGATCTCAACTTTTCTTGGCTTGGCGGCGGCCGAGCATGGTCATGACTGCAAGCGCCAGGAGGATGATTGTGAAGGAAAAGAGCGTCGTCACCGTCCCGAGCGCATAGAGCACCGGCGTCGTGACATTCGTCGTCATGCCGTAAATTTCGAGCGGCAGGGTATTGTAGGTGCCAGACGTCATCAGGGTACGGGCGAATTCGTCATAGGACAGCGTGAAGCCGAAGAGGCCAACGCCGATCAGGCTCGGCGCGATCATCGGCAGCACGACATGGCAGAAGGTTTGCCAGGAGCTGGCGCCGAGATCGCGTGCGGCCTCCTCATAGGCCGGCGAAAACCGGTTGAAGACGGCAAACATGATCAGCACGCCGAAGGGCAAGGTCCAGGTCAAATGCGCGCCGAAAGCCGAGGAATACCAGGCCGGCGCGATTCCGCCCTGCTGGAAGACCACGCCGATCCCGAGCGAAATGATGATGGAGGGCACGACCAGGCTCGCGACCGTGGCATAGAACAGAAATGTTGAGCCGCGGAAACGGCGGCGAAAGGCAAGACCGGCCAGCAGCGACACGACGACGGTCACGATCATGACCATCACCCCGAGTATCAGGGAGCGTTGGAACGAAGCTCCGAAATCGCCGACCGCCTGCTTCTCGAAAAGATTGGCAAACCAATGCAGCGAGACGCCATTCAACGGGAAAGTCAGACCGCCGTCCGGCCCCTGGAAGGACAGGATGATAACAGCCGATAGCGGGCCGTAGAGAAACAACACGAAAATGGTGAAGAAGATCGCCAGAACATAGAATTCCAGGCTACGCTTTTCGCGGCTCATATCAAAGCTCCTTGCGGATATCGACGATGCGCAGGATGGCGGCGACCATCAGCAGCACGACGACGAGCAGCACGACTGCATTGGCGGCTGCAGCCGGATATTGCAGCAGCGACATCTGGTTCTTCATCATCAGGGCGATCGACGCGCTCTGACCGCCGGACATGATCTGCACAGTGGAAAAGTCGGCCATGACGAGCGTGACGACGAAGATGCTGCCGATCGCCATGCCGGGTTTTGCAAGCGGGATAATCACGTTCCACAGCACCTGCCACCCGCTGGCGCCGGCATCGCGGGCTGCCTCGAACAGCGAGCGGTCGATGCGCATCAGCGTGTTGAAGATCGGTGTCACCATGAAGAGCGTGTAGAGATGCACCATGGCGAGCACGACGGCAAAGTCGGAATAAAGCAGCCACTCGATCGGCCGCGGGATCAGGCCCATGTCGATTAATGTCGAATTGACCAGCCCGTTGCGGCCGAGCACCGGAATCCACGATATCATGCGGATGATATTGGATGTCATGAACGGCACGGTACAGACGAGAAAGAGGATCATCTGCGTCGCCGTGCGCCTGATGTGAAAGGCCAGGAAATAGGCGACCCAGAAACCGATAAACAGCGTCAGCGTCCAGACGATAGCGGTGAATTTCAACGTGTTTAGATAGGTCTTCCACGTCACCCAGGAGCCGAGCGTGTCGGTGTAATTCGCAGTCAGGAAGGCCGGATAGAGGCCGGCGAAATCATAGTCCCAGAAGCTGACGACGCCGATCATGGCAATCGGCAGCAGGAAGAAGAAGCCGAGGATGAGAAACAGCGGCGTTGCCTGCAGATAGGCAACAGCCCAGGCAGGCACGCCAAATCCGCGCCGGTTTTCCCGAGTTGTCTCTGCTGTATCCGAGGACGCGATCGTCGCCATGGTTCGGCTCTCCGTTTGGGAATGCCTCCCCCTGCAAGGGCAGGGAGAGGTAATCAAAGATCTTCGGCTCAGGCGGCGATGAACTCGTTCCAGCGGCGGACCATGTAGCGGTCCTCGTCCATGACCGAATTCCAGCAGGCGACGGCACCCATACGGGCCTCGAAGGAGCCGCCATCGCGAACGGCGCCGGCCTTTTCCATGACCTTGCCTTCCGGAGAGAGGATCTCGCCTTGCGCCGGCTTGCCCTCGATCCAGTAGCCCCATTCATCGGCCGACATGAATTGCTTGGCCGTGTCCATGCAGGCGGAATAGTAGCCCTGACGGTTGAGGTAGCCGCCGACCCAGCCGGAGGTGTACCAGTTGATGTACTCATAGGCGGCGTCGAGCTCAGCGCCCTTGAGGTGCGAGGCAAGACCAAGGCCGCCGCCCCATGCGCGATAGCCTTCCTTGAGCGGCTGGAAGGTGCAGGCAATACCCTTGGAACGAACGGCGGCAACCGCCGGCGACCACATGGACTGGATGACCACCTCGCCCGATGCCATCAGGTTGACGCTTTCGTCGAAGGACTTCCAGAAAGCGCGGAACTGGCCGTCGCCCTTGGTCTTGATCAGGAACTCGATCGTCTTGTCGATTTCCGCCTTCGTCATGTTGCCCTTGTCGGCATATTTGATCTTGCCGGCGGCTTCCATGATCATAGCGGCATCCATGATGCCGATCGACGGGATGTTGAGGATCGCCGTCTTGCCCTTGAAGGCCGGATCTAGAATGTCAGCCCAGCTGCTAATCGGACGGCCGGTAAGATCGGGGCGAATGCCGAGGGTGTCGGCGTTATAGATGGTCGGAACCATCGTCATCCACTGTGTCGGCTCCTTGGCGAATTTCTTGGAGCCCTGTGCTTCGACGAAACCGACCGTATGCGGCGCAGTGCCCTGCGCGATGACGCTATCGGGCTTCAGCTTGCCATTGATGAAGAGCGGCACGATCTTGTCGTAATATTTGAGCTTCTTGACGTCCATCGGCTGCATGACGCCGGTCGGGAAGACCTTCTTGGCGATCCAGTACTCGATGTCGGCGATGTCGTAGCTGTTCGGCTGCGTGACGGCGCGTTGAGCGGCGGCGTCGGAATCGGTCGCAGTCATCTCGAGCGTGATGCCGAGATCGGCCTTGCACTTCTCCGCGATCGCATTGATGTTCGAAACGCCGGTGCCGAACTGGCGCAGCGTTATGTTGGATTTGGCCCAGATGGTCGGAAAGCCGGTGATGACCCCGGAGCCAGCCACGGCACCGAGAGCGGCGGCGCCGGTCTTCAGCAGCGAGCGGCGGGAAATGCCTTTCGTTGTCTTGGTAGTCTTCGTTTCAGTCGTCATGTCAGTTCCCCTTTTTTGATGCTTCGGATTTTCATGCGGACATACGGCCAAGAAGGATTGCGTCCTCCTGAGCCCAACTCAGCGAGACGGCGTCGCCGACCGTGATGGATTTGACGGCCTCATCGTCATTGCTTGCGATCAAGGTGAAATCGTCGCTGCCGGCACCGATGACGGTGATCTTCAGCGTCGCGCCGCGATATTCGATGTTGGAGACGACGCCGTTGAAACCGAGACCCCTATCGGTGGATTGCGAAAGGCGAACGCGATCGGTGCGGATAGCGATATCGGCAGCCGCACCGGTCTGGCGGCCTGCCCCCTTTACGGAAAAGCCTTGCCCCTCCGGCACGGTCATGGTGATGACGCCGTCCCCGCTTGACGTGACGCGGCCGGACAAGACGTTATGGTCGCCCATGAAACGCGCGACGAAGGCCGTCGCAGGATGCTCGAAAACCTCGCGCGGCGACGCGGCCTGCTCGATGCGGCCGTCATTCATGATGACGATGATATCGGCAAGCGCCATCGCCTCTTCCTGGCTGTGCGTCACATGGACGAAAGTGATGCCCAGCGTCTTCTGCAGCTTCTTCAACTCGGCGCGCATCCGGATCTTCAGAAACGGATCGAGTGCAGACAATGGCTCGTCGAGCAGCAAAGCCTCGGGATCAGTGATCAGGGCGCGCGCGAGCGCCACGCGCTGCTGTTGGCCACCCGAAAGCTGCGCCGGGCGCCGGGTCGCATACGCCTCCATCTGCATGAGCTTGAGCATTTCAAGCGCCTTGGCGCGACGCTCCTCTTTGGCGACCCCTTTCATCTTCAGGCTGAAGGCAACATTGTCGATGAGGTCGAGGTGCGGAAACAGCGCATAGGACTGGAACATCATCGCCGTACCGCGTCTGGCAGCCGGAAAATCCGTTACTACGGTATTTCCGAGGCGAATGTCACCGGAGGAAATACCTTCATGGCCGGCGATCATGCGCAGTGTCGAAGTCTTGCCGCAGCCGGAGGGCCCGAGGAAACAGCAATAGGAGCCCGCGGGTATCTTCAGGCTGATTGCATGAACAGCCGTGGTCGTGCCGTAGACCTTCGAAACGGACACTATATCGATCTCTGCCGCTTTCGACATCATCTTCCCCTTTGGTTTGAGAAAGACATTGCATCAATCGTGCCAGTTTTGCTGCGGTGCACTAACTACCTGCAATTTCTATGTTTTCTTCAGGTACCGGAGTTTCATGCCCATTAGGAGGCAAATGGATTCTTGCTTATAAAATAGGCTATTGTGCTCGATGAGTGCATATTATTGTATGCAATATAACGGCGTCTTTGCCTCGGATTTCGTTTAACATCAGCGCAAAACCGGGCTATCATTTGCGCCAACCACCCGGATAAGAATCATGAATTCTTCAGCAGATATGCTTCTGACGCCCAGCGATCCCACGGATACCGGTACGCAACAGATCCGCGATGCCATACGCGACGCCATCGTCGAACGCAGGCTCGCACCAGGCACGAAGCTGTCCGAAAGCGATGTCGGCGGCCTGTTCAACGTCAGCCGAACTTTAGCGCGCGCCGCCTTGCAGGCCCTTGCCTATGAGGGCCTCGTGAACGTCGAACGGAACAGAGGCGCTTTCGTCGCCTACCCATCGCCTGAGGAGGCCCGGCAGATATTCGCCGCGCGTCGTCTGGTCGAGCCCGGCATATTGAAATCGGCGGCTGAGCGGATCACCGCGGCTCAGCTCAAGCAGCTCGGGCAACTTCTTCTGGAAGAAGGGCGCTTGATAGGCGAGCGCGGTCAGTCTGCTCGCCGAGCCGAGATCAAGGCTTCGGGCGATTTCCATTTGATGCTTGCGTCAATCTCCGGCAATCTCATCATGCAGCGTTTTATGGAGGAGCTTGTCGCTCGCTCGTCATTGGTGATCGCACTCTACGGGCAATCGAGCGCCTCCAGTTGCGGCCATTCGGAACATGCCGACATTATCACCGCCTTGGGGCGCAAGGACGTCGATACGGCCTGCGACCTGATGCTTCATCATATCGAGCATATTGAGGCCGATCTCGATTTGCGCGAGCGCAAGAGCTTCGACTTGAGAGAAGCGTTCGAGCGATGAGACGATCGCCATATAGGCAGCCCCACCGGCTCAGTGGCGGGAGATCGGCACGTTGCTTAGGCAGGAACCCAAGCCGGTGGAACAAGGCACTATTGCTTCCTGTGAGACGGTCCTACGTTTAACGAAGCAGGAAAGCGTGCCGAAGCGCATCGCCACTGACAAACCTCGCTCTTAGGAACGTCGCGATCGAAACGGCAGCCTGAGCCGAGGTTATCTTGCCGAAGCCGGCCCTTTCGACCTACCTTTACATCGCCATATTACCCGCTCAGACGGTCAGATGCTTGCGGGCCTCCGGCGTATCCAGCGTCTCCGCCAGCCCCTCATGCACGATCTCGCCGCGATCCATGATGTAAACATAATCCGCAAGCTCGCGGCAGAAATCGAGATATTGCTCGACCAGCAGGATCGCCATGCCGGTGGAATCCCTGAGATAGCGGATCGCCCGGCCGATGTCCTTGATGATCGAGGGCTGGATGCCCTCGGTCGGTTCGTCCAGCACCAGGATCTTCGGCCAAGTCACCATGGCCCGTCCAATGGCCAATTGCTGCTGCTGGCCACCCGAGAGATCACCACCGCGGCAAGAGAGCGGCGCGTAGCGAATATTTCGAAGGAGAAGCGCGATATGCTGCTCTTGAAAGGGTTCGAACCGGCGGCAGGATGCCTCCGCTGCCGCATCGTACTATAGGGAAGCTGCGGCGTACGGCAAAACACTGCGGCTTCGACGGGGATGGACGGGAATTTCACAAATGATCCTCAGTTGCATAGCATTTCCCCTAACCGAACCTCGCAGATGGACTTTTGTTGAAAGGCATTAGCGGCGGGTCGAGCTCCGACGGTCACATAGTTGCTCCTCAAAACGCAGGAACAGAAGCTTGGCAGAAATTGACTGCTGATTGTCATTGCGGCCAGCCTACCTCTGGCCGATAACCTCCCGCAAACTAGTCATCGGAAATTTTGATAGCCTTCTTGGATATGGGGCGGGCCGCAGATTGGCGCGCCATCCCATCCTGTTCAAGCCGTGCAGTCGATCAAATCGCTACTGACCACCGCACAATCGGCTCCGGAAACAATGAGCGTCATGGATCCGTCGTGAGGTTAAGGGGTGGCCTCATTTCACTACTCAAGAAAAATGAAAACATGCATCGCCGATGCAGCATATATCCTAATTTAATTTCCCACTCCGATCGAACTAGGAAAGATCTGTTTCAGTATCAATAATAAGCGCGAAAGTTGTGCGCACAATTTTTCGAATCTTAGAACCAGTAAAGACGGACATACCAACATGACTACTGCGACGGCGTTTGCATCGCAATCGGATAGGTTTGATTGAAATTTAGACAGGCGATTTTAAGTTCTCGGAAGAGAAAATGGCAATCTGAAGCAGTAGCTAATATTTTGGGCAACTACAGGGAAATATTAATACAATCTTAGTGCTGTTGCATGGAAAAAAACTTGATGTGAAGCTTGTCGTATCTTGAGGGAGGGAAATGCTAGGCAAAATAGGAGTGTAGATGCTATGTTTTTCCACAGCAGATCTAAAGACAACACTGGTGCCGGCTCTGTCAGGCTCGCCTCGTATGCCGTCCTTGGTGTACTGGCAACGGTCTTCTCCTCTTCTGTGCTTCCGCCGGTATTTACTTCAAATACCGCCCGTGCACTGATTAATGCCCCGCTTGTTCCTATAACGACACCGATCAACGGAATCGTCAAAATCTCTGACCAAACCGGCAAGGCGTCAGTCGATAATGATAAGGTCGACAATTCCACGCTCATTGGATTGAAGGTCCAATTGGCCGCACTTGACAACGAATTACTGCAAAAGAACTCTATCGTGGACGATTACAGCGGGCGCATCCTGAATCTTCGCGACGATCTCTCCAAACAGCAGGCAGCGCTGCTTGTGCGCACGAGTGCCGACCTCAAGGCTGCCGAAGCCGCTTTGCAGATGGTGACCTATTCGACACGGATCGCAAAATCCGATGCACAGAGGAAATTGCGGCTGATCGCGCGGGGAGTAGCCGCAGGCAATGCCGATGAGGTTTCGGACACGATCCACCTGGAAGAGACCAAGCTCCAGGCAGCGCAGCTTGCCGTCGACAAATTAAATGAAGAGTTGAACTTTGCGCGCGACGGGGTTTATGTCGGCTCGGATCTCCAATCCCTGCAAAACCTGCAGCAGGAAATAAGATCCCGCTCGGCTGATCTGCTTCAGATCAAGACTCAAATGACCACGATGCGGTCCCGCAGGAGTGAACTTCAAACGCTTGTTTTGGCCGAGGGCTCGCGTATCGAAAGACTGACACATGCCGATCTTTCCATCCCGGCGGGCACCGAACTCTTCAAGCCAATCGCTGCCACCGGCCGGGAAGTCGTCGCCGGCGATACTCTGGCGGAAGCGCTCGACTGCCGCGATGCATTTGTTGTGGCAATCTTTTCCGAGCGGCAGGCGCAAGCGCTTGCCGTAGGCTCAAAGGTCAAGGTCAATGCTGAACATTGGTCCGCTGAGGCGGACGGCACTGTGTTGCGACTGATACCAAGGACGACTGATCGCGTCGATCTGGATTACGCAGTGCCCTTCCCGCCAACGGAGCGGCGTGAACTGTATGCTTATATCCGTCTGGAACAGACTTGGCAGTCGAGCCTTTCCACGAATGGTGTCTGCCCGGTCGGCACATGGGTCAACGTCAGCCTCCCGCAGCCGTGGCTGGAAAAGACGCGCGGCTATGCTGGAGAAGCGGCGACGTCGCTGGCAAGCTTTGCAGTCACATCCGCGCACAGTGTTCCGGCAGCCGGGTGGATGACCTGGAATCTGATTGCAAGTTCCAGCGATCGACTTCTTGAAGCATTCGGCTACGGGTCGCGGCAAGCTCATCCGGCGGATGATCTGGCTAACTCAACAGTCACCTCGCCAGGTCGAACCGATCGCCATGCGCCGGTGGCATTTGACACGTCCTTGAACCCGAGACGGGCTCGTTCCTGACACACGTGCGGACGTTTTTCTATCCGCGCACGCATCGCACCAATCGATGGTCTCAGGAGGGTTGCATGTACTTCAATTCCGATGGCGACGTGCAGACGGTTCTTTGGTTCGATCTAGCGATTGCTGCCTGTGCGATACTGTTCGCATTTGTCGCAGACCCCAAGAGATCGTTCGATCGATTTGCGTTTGGCATAATCATGTTGATGTCTCTTGGAACATATATTGTATGGCGTGCCTTGGATACACTTCCACCGTTGGACCTGTCATTCGAATCCATATGGAACTACATCTATTTTGCGTTCGAGCTGATCTCGGTGCTTTATGCCATCGGATCCGTATTGATCCTAATGAGATCAACTGACTGGTCATCCTTGGCAGATCGTGCCGCACTCGAGTGCATGTCCTCCGAAAACCCGCCTTTGGTCGACATTTTCATTTGCACCTACAATGAGCCTATCAATGTGCTTGAGAAGTCCATAATTTCCGCGCAGTCGATGAAGTATCCACGATTGCGCGTCTTTGTATGCGATGATACCAGAAGAGCCTTCGTCCGGCAGTATTGCGAGATGGTGGGCGTCTACTATCTTACGCGCTCAGACAATTTGCATGCGAAAGCCGGCAATCTAAACAATGCGCTTTACCATACCAACGACCTTCCCGAACTATCCGAGTTCATCATGGTCCTCGATGCGGATTTTGCCCCGCAAGCAGATTTCCTAAACCGGGTTATCGGCCTTTTCGCTGATTCCAAGATAGCTGTCGTCCAGACACCGCAATTCTATTTCAATAGCGATCCGATACAGCACAACCTCGGCATCAGCGGCTCGTTTGTGGACGATCAACGTATTTTTTTCGACGTCTTTCAGCCTGCGAAGGACGCCGTCGGCTGCGCCTTTTGCGTCGGTACGAGTTTCGTCGTCCGCCGCGCTGCGGTAAACGAGATCGGCGGCTTTCCTCATGATGCGCTTTCGGAAGACATGCTGCTGACATACCGCCTCATGGAACGTGGCTATGTCACGAGATGGCTCAATGAAAAGTTGAGCGTTGGCCTTTCAGCCGAAGGCTTATCGGAATATATGACCCAGCGAACGCGTTGGTGCCTCGGTACGATACAAATCGGTCTTTTGCGCGATGGCCCTCTCTGGCGCGGCAACTTCACCATTGTCCAAAGACTGCATTATCTGCACGGCCTTTTCTGCTGGCTATCTAAACCATTCATTCTATGCCTGCTGCTTGCTCCTTCGATCTACTGGTTGACCGGCATCCCCGCCTTGCAGGCGGATGAGCTTATGTTCATGAAGCTCGGCCTGTCGTCTCTCGCCCTGTTCTGGGTCTACTCTTCCTGGATATCGGAGAAACGCACGCTCCCTCTGTTCACGGAGGTAACCCACGCACTGACCGCCGTACCAATTACGATCACGCTCTTTCAAGCCATACGCAAACCGTTCGGACGCCCGTTCAAGGTCACGGAGAAAGGGGGCGATAGATCCCAAATCCGGATACACGGCCCGACGGCGTCGTTCTTTGCATTGGTTGCGGCCGCGTCAGCCATTTCGGTGGTGGTCGTCGTCTACGGATGGGACGCGCCCGTCGAATTCTCCGCACGAGACTGCCTCAACCTCATTTGGTCAGCCGTGGCGATGATCATCGCGTTTACCAGTCTGTTATGCTGCATCGAACTGCCGCGCATGGACCAGGAGGAACTGATTGCAATCGGGCTAAACGGCCAGCTGAACTGCGGTGGCGAAACGGCACCTGCCCGCATCGTCGGGCTTTCCACGCAAAGTGCCTTGTTGGCAGCTCTTCCAAGCTGCCACTCGGTCGTTCCTAACGCGCTTTTCGTCCCTGAAGTCGGCTGGGTCCGCATTCATCCGGATCAATTAACGGTTGCAGCGAGAAAACTGAGGCTGGATCCCTCGGAAGATCAACATCGCGGCATCCTTAGACTGATATTCCGAAACGCGCCCAAAAACGTTGCCGAGAAAGGTGATTTGCGCAGGTCGATGCAAGCGCTGCTCGCCAGAGCCTTCAGTTAATGGCGATCCATGACAATGCCAACAATCCATCACGCGATTGCTGTTCGAGTACGGGTCCTTTGGTCCCTTGTACTTGGAATCTTGTGTTTGATCGCCATGAACGGCGAGGCGTTCGGCCTCGAGCGATCAGCGCTCGGGCTGAAGCTCTGCGAAGGGTTGTCGAAAAAGGTGAACGGTGAGGCGGGCTCGCCGTTTGTCGTCCAAAGCTTTTACCAGGCGGACAAAGGAACACGTCTCGATCCGATGCTTCGCAACGCTGGATTTACCTACGACAATGCGCTGGCCGCAATCGCCCTTTTTGCCTGTGGTGAAAACGAGAAGGCGACCCAAGTGGCAGATGCTCTTGTGCTCGCGGTCTATCGTGACCGCACCTACCGCGATGGCCGGGTGCGCAACGCTTATCGGTCTGGCACCGTCACGATCGGCAAGGAGGCCATTTTGCTGCCCGGGTTCTGGGATGCTGCCAGCAACTCATGGATCGAGGACGACTATCAGGTTGGAAGTGCGACGGGAAACGTCGCCTGGGCTGCGTTGGCGCTGCTGACCGCTTACGACCGAATTGGTGATCAGCGGTATCTCGATGCTGCCGCCAGGGTCATGCGCTGGATCGACCTCAACGCAGCTGCGACAAGCGGCCCAGGTTATACCGGTGGTGTGTTTGGCAACGAAACATCCCAGCAAAAACTGGAGTGGAAGTCGACCGAACAGAACCTCGATGTCTATGCCGCAGCCGACTGGTTGACCAGGAGCGGCGCGGTAGGCGATTGGCAGAGGATGCGAGATTTGGCAGGCGGATTTCTGGACGACATGTGGGATGCGAACGTAGGTTTTTTCCATGTCGGCAGCCTTCCCGGAAGCAATGCACCTAATCTAAACCAGTCCGGAATCGACGCGGAATTATGGCCCGTTATCGCTATCCCTGAATTCCGTGGCCGGACTGAAAAGATCTTTGATTGGATTGATCGTCGTTACCAGGTAGCGGGCGGCTACGACTTCAATGAAGATAGGGACGGCGTATGGCTTGAAGGCACGGCCCAAGCGGCTCTGGTATTCCATCTAGCCGGCAGAGAGGTGCGCGCGGAGACACTCTTCGCTACAATTGCATCGCAGATCGGACCCGACGGCTTGGTATACGCAACCGTCGGCCCTGAGCTGTCGACCGGCTTGAAGGTCGGTCCGGACCAAACGTCTGCCGACTTCAAATATTACCACCTACCTCATATCGGAGCGACGGCCTGGGCTATTCTGGCATCCCATGGATGGAACCCCTTCCTGGGAAAAATTGGCCTACCGTTGAGGAAACATCCATTGACCAGCGACCAGCCTTGAGCGCCTTTCCGGAGGGAACTCGTCGGCATTTCCTTCCATTCAGCGAGTGAAGCGGCTCCGAAAATTCTCCCCATCGACATTCGCAACACCTATTCAAGAATACACAGAGAATCGAGAAAGCGGCGGGCTTATCTGACATCGAGAGGTGAGGTTGCGGCCGCGGAGTCGAACCGCCTATCCCGGCTTATTTTCACCGACGAGCGCACCGGCGCTCTTAGCCGCATCTCCCCTCCACATTCGCGCCTGGGATCAAAAATCTACTACCAGTACGGCAGTTTTCCAGTTGCCAAATAGGACTAAATTCTGTGCACCTTCCGCACTAACCAATCCTCCTTAGGCATTCAATCTCGACCGAACGTTCGTTGTCGCATGCGTCTGATTGATAGGGAGAGGGCCACGGACACTGCACGCCTGGCATTTTCAGCACCGCTTGGCATTCGTAAGCATTGCTAGACCGATAAGGAACATACCGGTCGCGTACCCGGTCCGAGGCAGCCAGCGCATCCCATCTTCCGCCGCGCCAAGCTCGCTATCATAGTCGGACTGCCTATGCTGCCATACAAATCTTAGCTCTTTGATAGGGATCAAACATATGACCCGGCGATCAGCACAAGGACACGATTGATTTGCGGTTGATTTGCGGTGGACTTTTCGGGCAGCGAGAATCTCGAACTGCTCAGTGATTAACGGTGCGAGCGCGATGCGTGATGCACGACACTGGCTTCCTCAAAGGGTTCACCCCGCTTAAAGTTTATCGAGCGTAAAAGGTACCAAATCGACTTTATCGCATGCCCCATGGCCGACCAGGACCACGTTCATATGGTTCGAATATAGCAAGTATTTTCCCGTCGCACGATTGAGTGCCTCGTGGAAGTGTCTTTTATGCGCCAATCCATGATCGACAAGAACCAGTTCGTCCCCTTCGACTTTCAGTTTTTTGAGTTCGCCACCAGGCTCATTCCAGACGCGTTGTTTTGTATCGATCGTGTACTTTCTGGTTGCCGAAAATCTATGCTTTGGCCCTCCCCTCCCCTCTACCTCCTCAAAATTCTCGCGACACTCGACGGTGAAGTAACTCTTGCGGTGAGAAGTCTTGGGGGATTGAGACGCTGCTGTCTTCGAGGGGGCTTTGGGAAAAGAGTCTGGATCGAGAAAAACGATGACGATGTCATTCTGAGCGAGTTCCATTTTGTGTTCAGCCGAATAAATCGGTGAAGCATGGAAGGCAATCGCCGGAAGGGTCCATGTAACAAGCCAAAATGCAGATGAAACCATCCGCGAGCGGATTGAAACGTCTCTCATAGACCGATCCTCTCCAATGAGGATATTAAAGCGCTACATGTATACTCTCTGGACAGGCTTCGGAATATACGTCATTAAATCCTACGGAAACTTGATATTTTCCTTTATTAATACTCTTTTCGACTATGTTACCGCATACGAAATTGTAATCCAGAAAGACGTAAGGCTTAATTTTCATGAAGACCAATAGAAGCAACTAGCCGCCAAGCAGCGGCGCGAGCCAGCGCACATCACCGGTGATCTGTCGCGTTCCTGCCCTCCCTCGGCATCTCAGCGAACAAGCGGTGTGTCCCAGAGATCGCCGAGCAGCGTTTTCAGCTCGGAAAAGCGTTTTTCGCCGAGCTCCTCGGCCCATTCTCGCTCGATGTCTTGCAGGATGTCGGCCATCTTCCGGTAGGCAGCGCGCCCGCGGTCGCTGAAGTGGACGATCGTCCCACCGCCATCGTCGGGCGCGGCGCTTCGAGTGATATAGCCCATCCCTTCCAGCGTCTTCAGCATCGACAACAACGGTCCCGACGCCGCCAAAGTGCTCTGCGTGGTGACGCCGGCGGCGATCAGGCCCGGAATATTTCCGCGAGGCGTTTGCCGCGCTCAATGCGGCCGTTGATGGTCCGCCCGATCGCGCAAAAATGATGGAAACTATGCTCCGACACGGCCTAACGCCGGCGCCGCCGGTACCGCAAGCTTGACCTCTCCCCAGCGTGGACGTCGAGCTGTGACCAACGGCGCCAGCACAGCCTCTGTCTGCCGCACCTTCAGGCTTGCACGGCAGACCCTGCTCGGCTCCAAGACGCGGCGTCGTGCGGACGCTGCCGTGAAGAATACTTCCCATAATGCATCCTCTTCCCGACGACTAAGGATCAATGATGCACCATCACACTCAGGGACTAAACAGTTCCCAGATCTTCAATCGCTGCGTCCTGGCGGATGCTAACGAAGTGACTGGCCGATCTTCCAGACGCTGTTCGGCGATTGGAAGCGCAAAGGGCCGTTTGTGATGAGGAGAACTGACATATTCGCACTAGCGTTATATTTCTTCAGATATTGCGCTAGTGCCTCTTTCGCCATCAGGCAAGCCCATACACCGGAAGACTATCGCGGTCTCACCCCGCTAATTTATGCTCACGTCAATCCCTACGACCGGTTCAACCTCAATCTGGACAACCGAATTAATTTCGGGAAAATCGCTGCCCGCGCATCGCTGCAATAATGTTCGTTGCAAAACACAGACGCAGAAGTCCAATTTTATTGGGACTTTCGCGACAGCACAGGTTCTAAAACGCGTTTCAGGTCGCGCATGGTATTTATACGAGCAAGATCGTCTTATCGCTTCACTCTTTTTCCGATACCCAACCCTGATGCCCTTTATTCCACTTTCTTTCGTCGTTGCCCTGCTGCTCCTTATCCTGTTCGTCACAGTGTTAAGGGCGGGTGACGATAACAATTCGCGTAATGTCCCTTTCCTTGCGCTGATCCTTTTGAGTTCATTCCAGGCATTCCTCTCAGGGTTGCGGTGGGGCTACGGCATTCTTGAAGTGATGTATATCGCACCGGTAGGCGCAGCGCTGGTGCCGCCGCTCGTCTATTGCGGCGTAGCAAAGCTGGTGCGAAAAAATGGCTCTTCTCGGCGTCTATCCCTGGGTCTGCACGCAATTCCTGCCGTTGCTATTGCTATCGTCTTGCTGATGGCCGAATGGCGGGGCGCAGTTGATGTCCTTCTACCGGCGATCTTCATAGGCTACGCTGGGGCGATCCTGCATCTCATGCGTTCGGGACCAGACGCTTTGAGACGTACCCCGTTCGAAAGTGCAGCTCCGGTCTATCGGGCGCTTGTCTTTGCAGCATTGGCTTTGTTGCTATCGGCGGCGCTCGATCTGTTTGTATTTCTCGATTTTTCCTGGACGCAAGGCAGGCACGCCCCTGTCATGGTGGCGATCGGCAACCTCATAGCGCTGATCATCCTGTCGATCGCTGCTGCTGTCGCGGTCCAGGGTAGCGAGCCTACCGAGATCGAGACCGTCACCCCGAACATCGACGACGTGGGTGACAAAGAGACACTTGCCGCTGTACAGGTGCTCATGGAGACAAAGCGTTCGTACCGCGATCCGGACCTCAACCTCGATCGACTGGCGCGCAAAGCCATTATTCCAGCGCGGCAAATTTCCACAGCGATCAACCGCGCGACAGGCAAAAACGTCTCGCAATATGTCAACGAGTTTCGTGTTGCGGAGGCATGCCGGCTGCTGACCGAAACGGAAAGGTCCGTAACAGAGGTCATGCTTGAAGTGGGTTTCCAGACCAAATCCAACTTCAATCGCGAATTCCGCCGCGTCACGGACATGACCCCTGTTGAGTGGCGACAAAGCCGCGCAAAGCGGGCCTGAGCAAGCCGTTTTGACGTACGGAATCGTGATCCAGTACGATCTGGATCATGTTTGAGGTCGAGTTAGGGACATGAAGCGAGCTTTGTCGCGACATGAACACGCTCACCGAACACGACCGCAAACTTGCCGAAACGCTCAAGTCCCTGACACTGGAGCCGCTGGCAGAGGCATCGGAACCAGGCAGAAAGCGCATGCGCTGGGTCACAGGCGTGCTGCTCGTCGCAGCAATTTCCGCCGTCATCATACTCGTCTCGCCGAACTCGTTGAGCGGCATAAAGAACGGACTTCTGGGTCAGGCTGAACCGGCCAAACTGACCCAGGCAATCCCGCTCCACGACAACGCGGACAAGAGTGGCGAGCTGCCGCCAATTTCGAGACCATCTCAACCAGCCGCGCGCGACATTACCGGCTCGGGCTATGTCGTCGCCCCACACTTAACCGCCGTCTTCTCCAAGTATGAGGGCAAGATTACGGGAATAGCTGCCGAAGTCGGCGATCGCGTCAAGGCCGGCCAGATACTCGCGGTCATGGAAGACGCCAGCGCCCGTCTGGCCCTTGAGCAAGCAGAGGCGGCCAAGGTTTCAGCCGGTCTGGTACTTGCTGCCCGGGAAATCACTCTAGCGCAGGCTACGGCCTCGTTTCGACGTACCGAAGCTCTGACGCAGCGAGATGCAGCGTCCAGAAAAGACTTGGAAGATGCCGAAACGGTCTGGAAGCAGGCCCTAAACAATGTCGAGCAGTGCCGCCAGGACGTTGTTCGAGCGGATATTACAATCCGCGTGGCCCAGGAGCAGATGGACGAGTTGACCATTCGTGCTCCCTTTGATGGGACAGTGACGCGGCTCAACGCTCATATTGGCGACACCGTTCTGGCTCGCGCTGATAGCGTTCGGGAAAGTCAAAGCCTTCTGGCACTCGCCGATACCACCAGCATGGTGATAGATGCCGATATAGCCGAAACAAATATTTCCCTGCTGCGACCTGGCTTGATTGGCGAGGCGGTGCTCGACGGCTTTCCCGACCGGCCCTTTGGCATCGAAATCCAGCGGGTGGCGCCGATTGCATCGGCCGAAAAGGGCACGATTGGACTTCGGCTCTCACTCATCAACCCGCCCGCCGGCATACGGCCAAACATGGCGGCGCGCATCCGCATCCCTGTCCCTGAATCCCAAGCTCAAATCGGAGAAGCCCAGCCATGAACGATCGTCCTGCGGAAGAGCCATATATCATTCTGAAAGACGTGCGGAAGGGATACAGGATCGGAGGAGAAGATATCCCGATCTTCGCCGATCTCGATCTGGAAATTCCCCGCGGCGATTTCGTTGCCATTATGGGGCCATCTGGATCGGGCAAATCGACACTGCTCAACATGCTGGCTGGCGTCGAAAGCCCCGATGCGGGCGAGATCAACATCGGCCGCTCCAGGCTTGACCGAATGGGGGAGACGGCGCGATCGGCATGGCGAGCGCACAACATGGGCATTGTCTTCCAGTTCTATAACCTGCTGCCGATGCTCAATGCAGCAGAGAATGTCGAGCTGCCGCTCCTGCTCAAGCCGATTTCCGCTAAAGAGCGGCGCGTTCGCGTCCGCAAGGTTCTTGAGTTGGTCGACCTCGCTGGGCGTGAGAAACAATATCCGGCGCTGATGTCCGGGGGGCAGCAGCAGCGTGTCGGCATAGCACGCGCAATCGCAGCCGATCCCGATCTGTTGCTCTGCGACGAGCCCACGGGCGATCTCGACCGCAAGTCCGCAGACGATGTTCTCGATATGCTTCGTCTTCTTAACCGGGAGCTTGGAAAGACGATTGTGATGGTGACCCACGATCCACAGGCAGCTCTTCACGCGCGCCGGACCCTGCATCTGGACAAAGGTTGTTTCGTCGAAGAGAAGAGGGCCGTGTGATGAGCTTGCTCCATCTTGCCAAACGAAACGCCTGGCGAAAGCCGTTGCGTACCCTTCTGTTGATTTTCTGCGTGACGGTCGCCTTCCTGATCTACGGATTGACTGCAAGCTTTCTGAATGGCTCGCAAGGCTCGGCAGGCGCCAGCGACGATCTTCTCGGGGTAATGAATGCGGCAGGACGAACGCAGCCTCTGCCGATGGCCTATATGTCCCGCGTTGCCTCGGAGCCAGGAGTGAAGACGGCCGCCTATATGACACGGATGCGGGGCTACGTGAATGTCGAGAAAAACGCGGTGGCCGTGAGTGCGGTTGATCCCAAGCTGATAGCAAACGTTAATGGTAGGGAACTGGGGCTGACGCCGGAGCTGGTTTCAGCTCTCAGTAAAACGCGAGACCGGTCGCTGGTCGGTCGGGCACTGGCGCAAGCGCAAGGGTGGTCGGTCGGACAGCGCATAACGGTCACGGCTTTCCAGACAGCACGAAAAGACGGGAGTCGTGACTGGCGGTTCGAAGTTGCGGGTATATTCGAAGGCGAGAGCGCCAGCACCGACACCTATTTCATGCTCGCCAACTACGATTACATCAACGCAGGCCGGGCTCGCGGCGAGGATACGGTGGATGCCTTCATCGTGCGTCCGGCGGACGGCATGTCTCCCGGCGTCCTTGCGGCACGCATCGATGCCCTGTTCGCCAATTCGGCAAGCCCGACACGCACACAATCAGAAAAGCAATTTCTGGAAGCGTTCCTGCGCCAATACGCGGATGTCGGGCTGATCATCAATCTGGTCGTAGGCGCAGCCTTTGTGACGTTGCTGATGATCGTCATCAACACCATGGTCTTTGCGGTGCGCGAACGCACCTTTGAGATCGGAGTACTGAAGACGCTGGGCTTCTCGCCAGGGCAAATCCTTACCCTCGTTCTCGGTGAGACGCTTCTTATTTTCGCAGTCGGCGGCGCTCTTGGTCTCATCCTGGCGAAGATTGCCACCGTTCTGGCCGGACCAGCGCTAGGGCTTGCTCTCTCCACGGCCGTGCTCGCCAGGGCCGTCTCATTCATCGTCGCGCTGGGGCTTGTCACCGGCCTGATACCGGCCGTCAATGCCATGCGCGCACCGATTACTGCAGCCTTCAGAGCGAGATAACCAGATGTCCTCCCAATTTAAACAGACGCTCGTGATGACCAAGGCGAACATCCTGAGCCTGCGGCGCCGATTTGCGATCGCAACTTCCATGGTCCTTTCCGTGGCACTCGTCGTCTGTGTGCTCGCCGGCTTCCTGTCAATGGCAGCGGGATTTGAAAAGGCGCTGAAAAGTGCCGGCTCTCCGACAGTGGCGGTAATCCTGGGTGGCGGCACCAATCAGGAGAATGGTTCCGATGTTCCGGCGGATGTCGTCCGGACCATTGAGGCAATGCGAGGCGATATCGGCGTGGCACGCGATACGGTGGGCAACTTCGCAGCATCACGTGAAATCGTGGTTCCTGTCGAGGTGCTGAACAGTCGGGCCGAAGCCGCAAAGATGCTGGCTCTGCGAGGCATGGACGCAGCAGGTCCTTCCTTGCGTGATGGGGTCATTCTGACAGCCGGACGCTTTGTCAGGCCGGGTGCGCGAGAAGTGGTGGTCGGCGAACGGCTGGCGGCAGAATTTCCTGCGCTTGCAATTGGACAACAGATGCGACTCGGTCCGGTGAATTGGACGGTGGTCGGACATTTTTCGTCGGGAGGCAATGCGTTCGAGTCCGAAATATGGGCTGATCTCGATACCGTTCGCTCTGCCTTTGATCGGCTGGGAGAAGTCC
Organism: Rhizobium sp. BR 315; assembly: GCF_050577975.1. Taxonomy (NCBI): domain Bacteria; kingdom Pseudomonadati; phylum Pseudomonadota; class Alphaproteobacteria; order Hyphomicrobiales; family Rhizobiaceae; genus Rhizobium; species Rhizobium sp. BR 315. The sequence continues at coordinate 21,013 of NZ_JARWKZ010000043.1, forward strand.
AGAGCCTTCGCCTTCGACTTGAAGCGCCTGGCGCAATCGACAAGCTGAAGACGGCTCTGGAGAGCATCTCAACCACCCCTTTGAACGCTGTCACCGAAGCCGACTTATATGCTGCCCAGTCTTCCGGCATGGCAAATCTCATTCGCATGTTCGGATGGCCGCTGGCGCTGCTGATGGCACTCGGCGCAACGGCAGGCGCACTGAATACGATGATGAGTTCGGTGTCTGACCGGACCGTCGAGATCGCCACGGTACGTGCCTTGGGCTTCAGTCGCCTGTCAGCCTTCATCGCAACGTGGGCGGAGGCCGTTGCGCTGGCGGCAACCGGCGTGATCTTCGGCCTCGCTGCCTCATGGCTTGTATTCAACGGCTGGCAGGCGAGCACCATCGGTGCGAACAATGCCAGCATGTCTTTCCAACTCACCATAGACGAGAGCGTGCTGCTGACAGCCGGCCTTCTGGGGTTGGCAATTGGTGTTGTGGGGGGTGCCTTCCCCGCCTTTTCAGCCACGCGGCTGCCTTTGACAGCGGCCCTGCGTGCACGAGGATGATAGCTCAATGTCGCGGAGTCCTGACTTTGCAGCCCGGATCGAGCAAGGCTGAAATCGCTCGGCAATTCTCGTCGCAAGACTCGTTGGTCCTGTCGCAAATCGTGCTTTTGGCTACAACGGGACGCCTTCGCGCCAATGTTCATGCTGCAAGGATTTCGAACTGCTCTGCGATCGAGGGACGCGGATTATAGGCAAACCTCGCCTGCCGTTTGCGCATCATGTGGATCACACTTATTGCCAATGGACCATGGGCTACCCCTTTAGCGCCGATTCACACGCTGGCGCAGTCGCGGACGACGGCTGTGAGCAATCGTAGAATGAGACTCCAGCATTCGACTACTTCGTCGGTTGTTCCATCTTGGCAGAAAGGAGACTGGCGAATTCCATCGGGAAGGGAAACAGGATCGTCGACGTCTTTTCGTTGGCGATAACGTTTAACGTGCTCAAATAGCGAAGCTGCATTGCCTCCGGTCGCCTGGCCAGGATTTCCGCCGCTTCGAGCAGTTTGGCAGCCGCCTGTTGCTCGCCCTCGGCATTGATGACCTTAGCGCGACGCTCGCGTTCGGCTTCGGCCTGGCGCGCAATTGCGCGGATCATGGATTCGTTGATGTCGACATGCTTGATCTCAACATTGGCGACCTTGATGCCCCAGGCGTCTGTTTGAATGTCGAGGATTTTTTGGATATCTTCATTGAGCCTGTCGCGCTCAGCCAACATCTCGTCGAGGTCGTGCTTGCCAAGCACCGAGCGCAACGTCGTTTGGGCAAGCTGACTTGTCGCCATCATGAAGTCTGCGACCTGGATCGTCGACTTTTCAGGATCGATGACCCTGAAATAGATGACCGCACTGACACGGACCGAGACGTTGTCATGCGAGATGACATCCTGGCTGGGTACGTCGAGTACCCGCGTGCGCAGGTCGACCCGTATCATTTGCTGGACGTAAGGAATGAGCAGGATCAATCCTGGTCCCTTGATACCAGTGAAGCGGCCAAGCGTGAAAACGACGCCGCGCTCGTATTCTCGCAGGATCTTGATCGCCGCGGCGATGATGATCAGCAAGACAATGACGGCCACAAGATATGAGGCGAGATCTGCGAACACACCCATGACTTTTCCTCCTGTTTCCGAAGACCGTTAGGCCTCCTATGAGCGCCGTTTGACTTCCAGCGTCAGCCCGCTTCGCCCGATTACCTTGACATCGTCGCCCGGGCTGAACGTCTCGGTAGACGCTGCCTTCCAGCGCTCGCCATGCGCGATGACGTAACCCGACGTGTCTGTCCAGCTTTCAACCGTGCCCGAGATACCAATCATCTGCTCCGAGCCGGTGACGACTTGCCGCCAGCGCGAGATGAATGCGACACGGGCAATGAGCAGGCTGAAAAGAAGGCTGGCGGCGGCAAGGCTGCCCAATGCGGTCCAGGACACCTGCAGGCCGGGTATTTCAGTATCGAACAGAATGGCTGCGCCGAGCACCAGCGCGACCCCGCCGCCAATGCCGAGTGCGCCGAAGGTTGGAGAGTGTGCCTCAGCCACAGTTAGCCCGATGCCGAGGATGAGCAGTCCGATGCCGGCGTAGCTCACCGGCAACAATGCCAGGGCATAGAGCCCAAGCAGCAGGCAGATGCCGCCGATGGTCCCGGGAACGAATGTTCCCGGGGTGAGAAATTCGAAGATCAGCCCGTAGATGCCGACCATCATGAGGATGAGCGCGATATTCGGATCGGTGATCACGGAAAGCACACGCGTCCGCCAGTCCGGCTCGAATTCCTCGACGGCAAGACCCGCCGTATCGAGCTGCACATCCGTCTGGCCAACCCGAACCGTGCGCCCCTGCGCCTGCTTGAGAAGATCCTCGATCGTCGCTGCGGTGAAATCGACTACGTGCTCGTGCACGGCAGCGCTCGATGAAAGGCTTGCAGCTTCGCGCACGGCCCGTTCTGCCCAGTCGGCGTTGCGATTGCGCAACTCGGCAAGGCCGCGAATATAGGCCACCGCATCGTTGACCGCCTTCGCTTCGCCTGGATCGCGGGGAGACTGCCCTCGCGTGCTATCCGGAGCATTCGAGGTGCCTTTGTCGGGTTCCGCGCCGCCACCGAAAGGTCCGCCGGTGATTGCAATCGGAGTTGCCGCGCCGAGATTGGTGCCAGGCGCCATCGCCGCGATATGGCAGGCGTAAAGAATATAGGTGCCGGCGCTGGCGGCCCTTGCCCCGCTCGGTGCGACAAATCCCGCCACAGGCACGCGCGAGGCGAGGATTGCCCGGATAATGTCTCGCATCGACGTGTCGAGACCGCCTGGAGTATCGATCTGCAGCACGACCAGGCCCACGCCGCGTTCGCCGGCCCGTTCAAGGCCGCGACTCACATAGTCGGCCATTGCCGGGCCGATGGCGCCATTGATCTTCACAACGATAGCCACGCGCTCCACCGCCTGGGTCGGCAAGGCGGTCAGGCCTAATGCGGATACCAAAGCCAGCACCAAAGCGAGAACGGACGACATGCGACGCCAAGGTCTCAAGTGCGGCGCTATAGATCGCTGAATATCCATGTTCTATAATATATGGTGGCGTAGCCAAACTGTAAGGCGAGAAACCCTCCTGCATTCACACAACATCGAGAAATAGTGCCAGCAACGGCCGCTTGACGAAACCAAGCGCGCCCTGGTTCGCGAACCGATCCAGCAAATTGAGAAAGCGCCAGGGGAGATTGGTTCAGGCCGCCCTAGGGAGACTGTCGGCGAGGCGGCCGTGCTCGGGGCGACTTATGTCGATACATGTCGTTAGAGACGGCATTGGTGCACCGATCGTTTAGCGGTTATGCTTTACGGAGCGGCGATCGAAGCAACGCCCAGTCACCGCTATGCCTTTCAAACACGATACTGTCCGCCGTCATCATGTCGGCAAGATGAAGTTCAAGGTGACGAATTGGGCGGAGTATGAGGCTGACCTTCGCCGGCGAGGCAGCCTGACGCTGTGGATGAGCGCGGAAGCTTTGTCGCAGTGACAGGCGCCGAAGCGCGCGACCCGCCGCGGCCAACCGCGCTATTCCGATCAGGGCATCGAGACTGCTCTAACGCTGGGCGTGGTGTCCGGCCTGCGGCTGCGTCAGACAGATGGCTTGCTGGCATCGGTGCTGGGTCTGATGGAATTGGACCTTGCCGTACCCGATCACACGACGCTGAGCCGACGGGCACGGACAGGTCGATTGTCTGAGAGACGGCAAGGGCGGGCAGAAGAAGGACCTGCGCACGGCCTCCTCGACAGTACCGGGCCCGAGATCTACGGCGCTGGCCAGTGGCTGGAAGAAAAGCATGGTGCCAGGTCGCGTCGCAGTTGGCGCAAACTGCATCTGACGCTGGATGCCTACAGCGGCGAGATCATCGCTCACGTCATGACAGACCAGGATACCGGCGACGCCTCACAGGTGAAGCGACTACTGGACCAGATCGACAGTCCGATCAGCCAATTCACCGCCGATTGTGCCTACGACGCCGTCGCCAACCACAGCGCTGGCGCCATGGTCGTCATTCCACCATGCAGCATCGCGGTAGAAGGACCGGCCACCGACGCCTCCAGCCAACGAGACCGACACATCGCGACGGTGCGCATTCTCTCAATAGCTACACTTACCGCTCGACCTCGCATCGGCCGTAGAGTGATCTCAGTTTAGCTCGTTGGGCATTCGACATGCTCTGGGAAAAGTCGCTCAATGCCCAAAACATTGCGATCCTTTCCAGCTGGGTCGGATTTACCATTCCGCATCGAAACAAGTCGACCAGCGCGGCAGCAAAACCCTSTCGGCTGTATTGAGTATCATCGAACCAGCTCTGCGTCGTAGCTAAGTCAAATACTCGCTTTATGACTTCGAGCTCGCTTTGCGACAAATCGCCTTGTGCGWGGCGTTTCAACCTTTCCATCATCTTCCCCGTGGCGAGAATGCTGGCAACCCCGTGCRAATGCACACTTGAGAGCATCGGGAACTCGACCTCTAGAACCGAAAGAAGAGCAGCTTGTGCTGCCTTTATARGAGACGCCACCTGCGGTGTGTCGAGCTCACTGGCGACAYCACCGRCATCGTGCATCAYTCTGACAAGCGCCAAGATCTCGCCCTGACGTTCCTGTTCTTCAAAATTGGTCACCCTGAAAAGCTCAACAAACTAATTTGATAGGGAGAGATTGACACATTTCGATTGATGAGKTGCGTTGCAAAAGCGTTACGCACGCAACACCTGCATTAAAGAACAGCTACATGCGGTAAAATTGCGGGAAGAGCTTGCACCACAGGGGCGTCATATTGGAAGACCAGTCCATCGCGCGCCCAAAATAATGGTCCGCCATCGCCGACTGAAAGGTGGCCAGGTCATCGTCGAGGCGAACTTGCAGAGGCCCTGGATATTTCCCGGACCCCTTTGCGCGAAGCCCTGCAACGATTGGAAGGCAAGGGCTCGGTGTGTAAGGCAGATGGCCGCAACTACGTTGTTCGCCACGTCGATATCGGCGAATATTTACAAAGCCTGCGATTAAGACTTTTGATCGAGCCCGAAGCAGCCGTGTTGGCAATCCCTAACATCCCGCGACGACAAATGATTGTCGTTAGGCGTGATATCCATGATCTTCTCGGTGCGACGGCCTACTACACCGATGCTCATTGGATATCGGATGATAGTCTGCACAACCTCATCATAGACCACTGCGCGAATGCGGTCATGGCGAAGGTTTTGCGGGAGCTACGCCACCACGCGCCAGTTCGAAATCGATCGGCTGAAGGACCGGCCTGTCTAAGTGAGTAATTTTGCCGCCCGTCTCAGCGCACAATACATCGTCTTTGGTGGACTCGACCTCTCGGACCCGTCATTCCATTGAAACGACGAGACCTCCGATGAGGCGATAGCGCCTGCACCAAGCTCCGCCACAGGAGACGCCAGGGAATCCGGTCCCCGGCTATTGCTCAGGGTGACTGCAATCTTCGCCTTCAAGAGATGGCGAGCGAAAACATGGGCGACGTTTGCTGCACCAATGATGCCAATACTCATAATCTTTCAGTCCTTTGATTGCTCTGAATCGACGTCAGCAGCACGATGCCGGTTCTTGCCGGTTGTTCGGCATGGACAACAGCGTCCGTGATCTGGGTGAGGTCATATTCGGCAGCGACGGGACACAGATCCGGTGTGGTGCGCGCCAATTCTATCGCCGTCCTGATATCCGCAGTCCGGACAGCCTCCGGCAAACCGGCCCAACGTCCGACCGAGACACCTTTCATGGTCAGACCGCGCGCGGGAAAGGAGAGCGGTGGGATGCTGATGGGGTGACCGGACAGGTCGCCATAACCGATGAACGAACCGCCATCGGCAAGCAACGCGATGAGGTCGCTGGCGAGAGGACCGCCGACCGGATCGAGCACCGCGCGTGCCGGCTTTCCCGCAGCGGCGGAACGAACCCGATCGCGCCAATCGTGATCTTCCGTCGTCACGATGGCGGCATCCGGGAAGGACGACCGCAGGGAAACCGCGCTTGCGTGCGTTCGAACGACGCCGACAACGGACAGCCCCTTGCGCAGCGCCAAGGTCATCGCAAGCTTGGCGACCGCCGATCCGGCGGCAGCCACCGCGCGCTGTTCGTCTGTCGAAAGCTCCTCGGTCGGAATCTTCTCGGGAAAAACGAACGGCCAGTTCAGATGAATGCCTGCGAGCCCTGCGGGCCTCATGTGGCCGAGGACCGTAGTAACTCTCGCGCCCCAATCGCCGCCTTGCGCCACCCATTTCGAATAGCCGAGCCGATGCATGAGCGTCACCCAGGCCTGGGCGATACGCACGAGGTTCCAGCCCTTGTCGATCAGCTTGTCGGAGAAGCCGAAGCCCGGCAGCGGGGGCACGACGACATGGAAGGCGTCCTCGGCCTTGCCGCCATGCGCCGTCGGATCGGTCAGCGGCCCAATGACCTTGAGGAACTCGACGACCGAGCCTGACCAGCCGTGCGTGAGGAGGATCGGCAAGGCATTCTCGTGCTTCGAGCGAACATGCAGGAAGTGGACGCCGAGACCGTCTATGCGGGTGCGAAATTGAGGAAAGGAATTCAGCCTCTTCTCAACCCGGTTGAGGTCATACCCGCTTCGCCAATAGTTCACGAGCGCTTGAAGCTTCGCTAGAGGAACGCCCTGGGACCAGTCGGTGACGGTTTCCCGTTCAGGCCAGCGGGTCGCGGCGCAGGGAACCAGGAAGGCGAAGCCGGTCAGGAGCGGGCTGAACCGATAGACGCGCTGGAATAGCTCCGTCGTGAAATAGGGCAGCACCATGAAGGTGCCCATGAACAGGAAGGTCAGCGCCATGGCCGTCGCCAGTCCGCCGCGCATGACCAGCCGAAGCGGCATGATGGGACTGGCACTGCGCGCTTCGATCAGGACGAGGAGGACGATCGCGGCGGCCGCGCTAAATAGGACCGGCCGGGACGCCCATCCCCATTGCGGGGCCTGAACCAACGTGAGGACAAGCAGCGTGATGCCAGCCGTTGAGGTCACGGCCCCGGGCAGGTCGAAGCCCTCGTGCTTGGAGACAGGTTCGTCGCGTGGGATGGCCTTGAGCGCTCCCAGGGCCACGGCGAGAGCGATCGGCACGTTGACGAAGAAGACGGACGGCCACCCTAGCGTCCCGACCAGAACGCCACCGACAAGAGAGCCGAGCGTCAGGCCGCTTGAGCCGGCAAGGCTCCACAGGCCGAGCGCGCGGTTGCGCTTCGGCCCTTCTTCGAACAGCGTGTTGATCAGCGAGACGGTGGCCGGAAAGAGAACGGCACCCCCCAGGCCTTGAATGGCGCGCGCCGCAACGATGGCGAGCGGCGATTGCGCGAGGCCGCCGAGCAGCGACGACGACGCATAGAGCGCCAGTCCGAGGATGAACATTCGTCGCCGCCTGAACAGGTCCGCCGCGCAACCGCCCAGCAGCAGGAAGCCGCCGAACATCACCGAATAGGCGCTGAATACCCATTGCAGAGACTGCGGCGAGAAGCCGAGCCGCATCCCGATCTCCGGCAACGCCACATAGACGATGTTGAAATCCAGCGCCGTGACGAGTTGGGCGCAGGCGAGGACCGTGAGCGCAAGACCCAGCCTCCGGCCGCCAGTCACGGCTTGTTCTTCAATGCTGCTCACGGTGTTCTCGCTGCGTACGACATTTTCTGTGAAAGGCGGCCAGCCGCCGAGGCTGGCCGCTTTCCTGGTGTTGCGGCTTAGACCTGCGCCGTACCGCCATCGACGAAGAGTTCCGCGCCGGTGACGAAGCTCGAATCGTCCGAAGCGAGGAAGACGGCCGCCTTGGCGATCTCCTCGGGCTCACCGACCCGGCCGGCGGGCACCTGGGTCGCCAGATAGTCGAGCAGACCCTTCTGGTTTGCCTCGTCGGGACCGGCCAGGTTGACGAGACCCGGCGTCCGCGTCGGACCGGGGCTGACGACGTTGACCCGGATGCGGCGCTCCTTGAGATCGAGAATCCAGCTCCGCGCGAGATTGCGCACCGCGGCCTTCGAGGCACTGTAAACGCTGAAATTCGCGGTGCCCGTGATTCCGGTGGTCGAACCGGTCAGGATCACCGAGGCGCCATCGACCAGCAGCGGCAATGCCTTCTGCACGGTGAAGATCAGGCCCTTCACATTGCGGCCGAAGGTGTCCTCGTAATGCTCCTCGGTGATCGCCCCGAGCGGCAGCATTGCGCCGCCGCCGGCCGCCACGAAGAGCACGTCGATGCGGCCCTTTGCGGTCTTCACCGCCTCGAACAACGCGTCGAGATCGGCGAGCTTGGCAGAGTCTGCTTGCACGCCGGTGGCGTTTGGGCCGATCGCCGCAACCGCCGCGTCAAGTTCGGCTTTGCGCCGGCCGGTGATGAAGACATGCGCGCCTTCCGCCGCGAATTGCTTGGCGGTTGCGAGACCGATACCTGTGGTCGCGCCGGTGACGACCGCGACCTTACCTTCGAGTTTCTGTGCCATCTGATGATCTCCGTTGGCGTTTCTGTCGCCAACAGAGGTATCGACATGTCTCAATTTCTAAAATAGAAATGACTGCAAACTATCGTTGCAGGATTGTCAATGTCGAGGATGCCGGATTTCGAGGGACTGGCGATGTTCGCCAAGGTAGCGGAGGAGCGATCCTTCGCCGCCGCCGCCCGCACCATGGGCGTTTCGGTCGCGACCGTCTCGCGTGGCGTCACCCGGCTCGAGGAGCGCCTCGGCGCCCGGCTGTTCAATCGCACGTCCCGCCAACTGGCGTTGACGGATTTCGGGCATACCTTGGCTGAACGGGCGACACGGATCTATTGCGAAGCGGAGGATGTAGAAAACGCAGCGCGCGAACTTTCCAGCCGGCCACGCGGGCTCATTCGTCTCGCTGTGCCGATGTCGTTCGGCTTGCGCTGGGTCGCGCCAATTCTGCCGTCCTTCTTCCGGCTCTATCCGGAGGTGGCGGTCGACCTGCACTTGAGCGATGCCGTGGTCGACCTCGTCGGAAACGGCTTCGACGCCGCCTTGCGCATCGCCGTTCTGCCGGATTCCTCGCTCGTCGCCAGGAAACTATGCCCGGTCGCGCCCTTTATCGTCGCGTCGCCGGCCTATCTCGCGGAGCATGGCCGCCCGACGCATCCCCGCGAACTCGACGGCCATCACTGCCTCGGCTATGCCTACCGCCCCCGCCAGGATATTTGGCGCTTCAGCAACGCGGCGGGGGAGGAAGAGACCGTTACGCCAACGGGGCCATTGCGCGTCACCAATGTCGATGCGCTGATACCGACGGTACTAGATGGCATCGGCATCGCCGAACTGCCGGAGTTCATCGCGGCGGAATATCTCACCGACGGCCGCATGGAAGCGATCCTGACGGACTGGACGCTCCCAAAAGGCGCGCTTTACTTCGTTACGCCTTCAGCCCGTGCGCGGCCGGCGAAGGTCGAGGCATTGGCGGATTTTTTGGCGGAACGTCTGTCCGAGCCGGCTTGGGCTGTGCAGCGCCGAAAGTGAAGCAACGCTGCGCAGTGTAGGGCATCGCGTTTATTTCCCACTACCAATGCCAAAGGACAATCACAAACGCGAAACGAAGCGTGCGCTTGAACTTCTCCGTTTGGCGAATGCCGTCATTCCTGTTCTGATAACGGCGGGGTCCATATACGTTCCACATATGAGTCAGAACCCCGTTACGACGCCGATTGATAGACCGCCACACCGGCGACGTCAGTATCATTTCAACTCGCCAAGCAGAGCGTCAGCGCCCTTGCGGATACCGGCTTTCGATGCTTCCAACGCAGATAATGTGGCGCCAACATTCAACGCATTCGGATACTGCTTGGTGATATAGGCATAGAGCAGTTGATTGGTCTGCGTGTCGTAAACCTCAACCGCATAACTTACCGAACCGGTCATACTCCCCTCGCCGCCACGTGTTGCCTGCACGGTGTTGTAAACGCCGCCTGCTATGTCAATGTGGGAGAGCGGGCCGAGGACAGCTGTCGTTTTTCTGGCGCCTGTCAGGGTCAGGCGAAGCCTCAGGGTTCCGGGTCCCGGCGTATTGGCGATCGCAAAGCGAGACCTCAGCTTCTCAGTGAATTCATTATGCATGTAGCTGGCAAGCTCGAACTTGTCCGCCTCTTCGAGTTTGACGAACTGGTTATCTCTACCGCTATAGATTGTTACGGGATCTACCATCATTTTGCCGTATCGCTGCCAGTTGACATCGCCCCGATATGTATAGGGGACCCGACCCGTCTTGTCCTGAGGGTTGGGCCGAAGTTCGGCGGCTGATGAAAGACCCGCATATACGGTCGGATCCGCGGTCGTGCATCCAGCGAGAACCACAACGGCGAAAGAGGCGAGGATACTGGCGTAATGGGTTTTGTTCAAATCAGGCTCCACGGTATCGGACGTCACCGGAAGCGAGTTCTATCGGGCCGCGCGTTGCAGTGTTTGCTTTAATGTTAGGAGATATTGCGCATGCCGCCGGCACTGCTGATTGCCGTCAGGCCCCGGCTTTCTGTCGTACCACGCGGCGGAAGCCGGATCTCCGCAACGAGCCCTTTGGGCTTTCCATCCAGGAGCACGAGACTTCCGCCATGCCCTTTCCGGATGATTCCTTCGGCGGTCGGGAGGCCGAGACCAAAACCGCCTCCCGTCCCGGTGGTCCGCGCGGTTTCGACCTTGAAGAAGGGCTGCAAGACCTTGACCTTGAGATCGTCGCTGAGGCCCGGCCCATTGTCGCTAACGCGGATTGAGACGCTGCCGTCCGCCGCCTCTCTGAGCTCGATATCAACCTTCGTGGCGTAGCGAGACGCATTCTCGACCAGATTGGAGATCGCGCGAGTGATCGCCTGCGGGCGACAAACGTATTTGAGGCGGCGAGGCCCGGAAAAGCTGACATTGGCGCCGGTTTCGCAGAAATCGGTCGCGATCGTCTGGAGCAGGCTGGAAAGATCGACCTTGCGGGAAGGCGCCGAATAGGCTGTGTTTGAAAGAAATGCGAGAGCTTCGTCAATCATCGAATCCAGAACCCTCAGGTCTTCGATCATTTTCTTCTGCAGTTCAGCGGGCTCGCAACGCTCCGCTCGCATGCGCAACCTCGTGAGCGGCGTGCGCAAATCATGGCTCATGCCGCTCAGCATTCTGGTTCGCGCTTCGGCCATCTCCAAGATCCTGCCGCGCATGACGTTGAGAGAGGTTGCGAGGCTTCTCAGTTCCGAAGAGCCTGTCACCGTGAACGGCATTTCCAGACCATCATCGGTGCTAGCCCTCTTGGCATCGGCCGCGAAGCGAATGAGTGGCTTCGTGATCAACCAACTGCTCACATAAGCGAGAATAATCAGAGGAAGAACGATCTTGAGGATCCCGCTTGCGACGGCAGGGAAGAACCACAAATACCGAGGAAACGTCGGCAGGTGGAAAAGGAGAGCCCTATCCTCATCGATCTTCACGATTAGCGGTCGCGATCTGTCTTCCTTATCCGGCAGATGACCAACAGTATAGAGGAAGCCATCCTCCAGCGCGCTTCGAACCCCCTGCAAGACGTTGGTGGCACTCGCCACGGTCAAACCGCCGGCCGGAAGATTTTTCGCAGACAGAACCTCCACCGAAAGGCCCAGTTGCTCAGCCAGGCGCGACACGTTCGCAGTGGCATCGGCAGAATGGGCCTGCGTGAATTCATCGACAACGCGCTCGATATGTCCGGCCAGCAGGCCAATCCTTATTCCCTGGTCGTGTCGGCCAAAGATGAAGGGCTCCGTAGTCGCAGCGATAACCGACACCAGGAGCGTCAGGAGGATCGCCAGGACAAGGATCTGTGCCCGGATGGAAGCGGTACGAAGACTGTTCACGGAAGCCTCCGGACGGTGGCTGCAAACAAATAACCGCCGAGGCGCACTGTCTTGATGAAGGCAGGCTCCTTGAGATTGGGTTCGATTTTCTGGCGGATGCGGCTGATGTGAGGATCTATGCTGCGCTCGATCGGGCCTGCTGAGCCGGCATGGGTCATCGACAAGAGCTGTTCGCGTGTCAGAACCTTATTGGGATTGCAACAGAACGCCCAAAGCAGATCGAACTCGGCCGTGGTCATCGAGACTTCGTCGCCGTCCGCATCGAACAGTTGTCGGCTGTTCCCATCAATCCGCCACCCGGAGAACGTCATTGTCGCGGAAACGTCTTCCCTCCGCTGCGAGAGAGAGCTCCGGCGCAAAATACTTTTTATGCGGGCCAGCAGTTCGCGAGAATTGAACGGCTTGGTGACGTAGTCGTCGGCGCCGAGTTCAAGCCCGAGAATCCGGTCGATATCTTCTCGGCGGGCAGTGAGCATGAGCATAGGAATGGAGCTCGATGCCCGCAACCGCATGCAGATATTAAATCCGTCTTCGCCTGGCAGCATCCCGTCGAGCACGATCAGATCGAACTTGCGGCGGTTGAGCTGCCGATCCATCTCGGCGCCGTTGCCAACGGAATACGCATCGAAGCCGTTGGCCTTCATCAAGTCGACCAGCATGCCGGCGATATCGGAATCGTCCTCCACGATGAGAATATTCGGGATGCTTGCGGTTCGTTCAACTAACGACATTCAAGTGGCCATCATGTGTTTTCGAGTGATCAAGGGCTCAGCACCCGTCAAGACGATCATCTCACCCGAGTACGGATGTGTCACGCCAGAACTCTGGCACAATCATCACCGTCCAGCGACAGTCGCGATGAAGCCGGCAATGTTTCCTGCCTTGTTTCGATAGTGCTCTCTAAGCTCTTTATGTCGCACATGACAAAATGCTCCGGCTAGAATAGCCAAACTGTCGTGATCTTCTGTTCTGAAATGTTGGGAAATGTTGGGATCCGCGCTTTTGCAACGTTTCCCGGTCAAGGCAGCCTCGGCTCGGTCCTCGCAGCACTTTATCAGGCTGGAGTTCGGAAGTTCGCAGCCATGCATGCGTTGATGGTAGATCCCGTACCGGTTCCGCCAATTCTGAAGCTGCGCTCGCAGCAACGTGTTTTCGTTTGTTAGCCCTTATTGCGTTCAAACCATCAGAACCTTCGTCATCAAATGAAATCTGCTGCAACACAAAAGAACACCCTGTCCTCCGAGAATCCGTTTCGATGGATGCGATGAAATTGCGTCCGGAGAAACTCATGGCGAACAATAGGCAATTGAAAGATGCCGTCTTCTCGCTGAGAGATGCCAAACGCATCCTCCACGCTCGCAAATCTCCGGATTTCCCGATCTGCTTGATTGGAAACGCCTTGTTGTGTGTGCTTGTCGCCAGCCCGTGGCAATTCGCGATCCTCAACATTCTCTGCCTTGCGACAGTCGCGGTCAGGTACGCAGGCCGAACCGCGGGACAGGACGAAGAGCGCGATGCCGCAAACCTATCCGCCCGGCGAGCGTTTCTGATTTTTTTGCTTCATATGCTGATTGCCTGCGATGTCGCGGCCGCGTTCATCGACAGCTTTTCTTCCAACGCCATCATCTAAGGCGTCCAGCCGGTCGAGGCCGGATCATTACTGATCCCACCCCCATTTTTTTCGCAACATTTCTCAATCAAAAGGCACACAGAACAAAACGGAACGGGCCAGGATCGGCGAACCGACGGCTGAGAGCCCTCGGACGTTTACCGGTTTAGCGACGGAAAGGATCGAACGATGAGACTACGCAAAGCTGCATTGGCCGCTGCCGTGATCATGATGGCTTCATCTGTGGTGCCTGCCAGGGCACAGGTCGTCATTCATAAGGGCCAGGATTCGGGATCTTATGACGACGATGCCCAGGTAGAGGCGGACTTCCTTCAGCGATGGAACAGCGATCATGACCGGCGAAGCAAATGGGCACCGCACCGGGCAAACTTCGGGCCGAACGATGCGGTTCGCCTGCTTGAGCGGCGGGGCTATCGCGTCAGAGACGTAAGGGATGTCGGCGAGCGCTTTTTGATCAGGGCCTGGCGTGACGGCGATGATCTACTGGTGAGCGTCTCGCGCGGGGGCGAGATCGTCGGTGTGGTCCATGACCAAGACTGACAAAGATCAGCGCAGATGCGCGCCGGTACCACATGGACATTCTGGACGAACGTTGGCGGCGGCCGCCGGCCGGCCTTGCGTTCTATGGCTGCCCAGACGTGGTTTTCGCCGCCGCAACAAAACTGAACATGAAAGCACACTCAGCAATCTTGCGGACGGCATAGTCACCTTATGAGCCGGGCCGATGCGACACGCGAACGCCTTTCCGTTGGTGCAATACATGAGGCACTTCCACTATGCATATCAAACTCTTCGTCGTTGGCGCTCTGGCGTCATTTCTGGCCGCCCCGGCCTTGGCAGCCGATCTCACCTACGAACATTCTGCGCCAGCCGCCGAGCAGGGTTATTCAGCCTATGACTGGTCTGGCTTTTATCTCGGTGCGCAGGGTGGTTACGTCTGGAATAAGGGAACAGGTCTCGGCACAGGCCGGAATCTCGACGACGGCACGGCCGGAGTTCATGCCGGATATAATTTCCAATCCGGCAACATCGTCTACGGTATCGAAAACGATTTTAACTACAGCTTTAAGGACAAGAAGGAGACAAATCTCGAGTGGGATGCGTCCGGCCGCGCTCGCGTCGGTTACGCCCTGGATCGAACGCTGTTCTTCGCGACAGCCGGTGTCGCTGCCGCCGGCGGCAAGGTTGACGTCCCTGCTGTCGGCAAGAAAGACGACATCCTGATCGGCTGGACGGCTGGCAGCGGCATCGAGCACGCCGTCACCGGCAACGTTATCGTTCGCGGCGAATACCGCTATTCGGATTTCGGAAACAAGGATTTCGGGTCGGCGTTCGGGAAATTTGGCGCCACACAGAACAAGATCCTCGTTGGCGCAAGCTACAAATTCTGAAAGAAAGCAACATTGGTGCGGTGCTAGCCAAGACCTCCAGGTTAACCGGCAATTGGGCTGACGACAAAATCTTCAGTCCGACGATCACGGGTATAGTTGAAAAGCTCGTCGGTCATGGCGACCGTCAATCTTGCCAGCCCTGTCCCTGCCGAGGGTCTGGGCTCTCCTAATTCTTCAATCGTTGCTACCTCCCTCGATATGAAAGGTCGACCAAAGAGATTCACACGCTCGTTTTCGACAGACATATGGATCGCGTAACACTCACGTTCATCAATTAAGATTATAGCTCTTGAAGGAAAACGAACGCGCGATCCACGCTATGACGTTGATGCAAAAGAGGTATGGAGAGTTTTGCGATCCGCTGCAGGCGCTGTTCCAATAGCCCAACGAGCCACGATCGCTAGAGTCTAAACCTTGGCCTTTTCCGCCGTCCAGACGAAAAGGTGCTACCGGTGTTCAGCAAAGACAACGCTGGCATCGCTGACGTTGGCGACATGGGAATAGGCGGCCTGCCTGGCCGCCTGAGCGTCCGCGCGCATAATCGCGGTGACGATGATGTCGTGCTCATCGAAGGATTTGGCCAGGCGCCCGGGAAGACGGAACTGCGCGCGACGGAAGGGCGCAAGTCGGGCGCGGGTCTGTGTCACCAGCTCGAAAATATGGTCGTTGTGCGCGCCACGATAGAGCTGGTTATGAAACTCGACATTGTATGTGGCATAATCTTCCTCGGCGCCTGCACGCACCAGCCGTGCGGAAGCGCGATGTTCGAGCTCCAGCGTTCGACGTTCATCAACGGTCATTCGTTCCGCAGATAGGCGCGCGCAAATGGCTTCCAGCTCCGCCATCGCCTCAAACATCGAATGCAGATAGGCACCACTAACATTCGTCACGACAGCGCTACGATTCGGTTCGCGGCCAACAAGACCCATCGCGCCAAGTTCGCGTAGCGCTTCGCGAACCGGGGTCCGCGATACCTCGAAGCGGCTAGCGAGTGTTATTTCGTCAAGCTTCTCCCCAGGCAGGAGCGCACCCGTTACAATCATATCCGCAACGGCCCGCACCATCTGTTCGACGGTCGTTCCGGCCCTGACAATTTCCTTGCGCTTGATCTGCTTCACAGGAATACGCGAATCCTTAGTTCGTGCATACAGATGTATGCACTCCGATAATAAAGTCAATTGTCGAGTTAATCATTTGTTTTTAAAATATATTTTTTCACGCTGAAACTCTCGCTCACAGCTCGTACGCATTCATCTTTCTAAATTCAGATTAAAAAAAGTGCATTGCCTACTTATGAGCACAGCTCGAATGAAATCTGCATGCACTTTTTGCCACCAAACATTCTCAAAAATCTTAATTCAATAATATCAATATCTTACTATCTGGCATGGGTATTGCATACACTTTCATGCAACTCTCTTCACGAACCGGGCTCCCGCCCTCAAGGAGCATTCCCATGACCAGACTCCTTCACATGAATCGCCGCAACTTTCTCCAGGCATCGGCAGCAGGCGCACTCGTCAGCGTCGCGCCGGGCCTTCTGGCATCTCGCGCCTACGCACAGACCGCGCTTACCGTCGGCTTCATCTATGTCGGTCCGAAAGATGACTACGGCTACAACCAGGCCCATGCCGAAGGCGCTGCCGTCGCCAAGGCACTTCCCGGCGTCACCGTTGTTGAAGAGGAAAACGTCCCCGAAACCGTCGACGTTCAAAAGACGATGGAATCGATGATCAATCTTGACGGCGCCACGCTGATCTTCCCGACCTCCTTCGGCTATTTCGATCCGCATATGCTGGCCATGGCCGCCAAATATCCCAACATCCAGTTTCGCCATTGCGGCGGCCTCTGGCAGGCCGGCAAGAATCCGGCCAATACCGGCTCCTATTTCGGCTACATCTTCCAGGGCCAGTATCTGAACGGCGTGACTGCCGGTTATGCCACGAAGAGCAAGAAGATCGGCTTTGTTGCCGCCAAGCCGATTCCGCAGGTTCTACAGAACATCAACGCCTTTTTGCTCGGTGCCCGCTCCGTCGATCCGGCCATCACCTGCCAGGTGATCTTCACCGGCGAATGGTCGCTGGCCGTCAAGGAGGCCGAGGCCACCAACGCGCTGATCGACCAGGGGGCCGACGTCATTACCTGCCATGTCGATAGCCCGAAGGTCGTCGTCGAAACCGCCGCCGGTCGTGGTGCCTTCGTCTGTGGCTATCACGCCAACCAGAGCCCCCTTGCTCCGGCCAAGTACCTGACCGGCGCGGAGTGGGCGTGGGGCAATGTCTACTCGGACTTCGTCAAGAAGGCGCAGGCCGGTGAAAAGCTTGGCAATTTCGTCCGCGGCGGGCTGAAGGATGGCTTCGTCAAGATGAGCCCGCTCGGACCTGGCGTTTCCGACGAATCCCGCAAGAAATTCGAGGCGACTCTGGCTCAGATGAAGGCCGGTAGCTTTTCGGTCTTCAAGGGCCCGATTAAGGACAATAAGGGCAACGTCGTCATCACTGCGGACAAGAGCTTCGCCGAGGACGCTATCGAACTCGAAAGCATGAACTATCTCGTCGAAGGCGTTGCCGGCTCCACAGCCTGATCATCGAGGGAGAAGCGTCATGACGGTTGAAGTCAACGAGTCCGCATTGTCCATCGCTGCGCAAAGACAGATGCTGCTGCGTCCCGCCCTCGAATGGATCGCGCGGCGGGCCGAGCCACTGGTGATCACGCTTGGCGCAATCCTGGTCGGCCTGGCACTGTTCTCCCTGTTTATCCTGGCGGTCGGCAAATCGCCGGCCGACCTCTATCGCTTCATGTACGCCGGCGGCTTCGGCAGCTGGTTTTCCATCCAAAACAGCCTGAGCCGCGCTTCTCCGCTGCTGCTCACCGCGCTCTGCGTCGCTTTGCCGGCGAGGCTAGGTCTCGTCATCATCGGCGGCGAAGGCGCCGTCGTTCTCGGCGGCGTGGCGGCAGCGGCGATCGCACTGCCGATCGTCGGCCTGTTACCGCCGATCATCGTTCTTGCTCTCATGGCGGTTGCCGCCATGGTGATGGGTGGTATCTGGATCGGCCTTGCCGGATTCCTGCGCCACTATCGCGGCGTCAACGAAACCATCTCTTCGCTGTTACTCGCCTATATCGCAATCGCTTTGATGAACCAGTTCGTCGAAGGTGCGCTGCGCGACCCGGCAAGCCTCAACAAGCCCTCCACCAAGCCGCTGCCGCACGACTACATGCTCGGCAACATCCCAGGCATGGATGTGCACTGGGGCCTCGTTATCGGTATCATCGCCTGTATCGTCTCGTGGATATTGCTCGAGATGACCAGCTATGGCTTCGCCGCTCGCATCGCCGGCGGCAATGTTCGAGCCGCACAGATCCAGGGTTTGCCTGTGGGACAATTGATCGCCGGTTTCACGGCGATTGCCGGCAGCTTCGCCGGGCTTGCCGGTATGATCGAGGTCGCCGCGGTCCAGGGCAGCGCCAATGCGTCACTTGCCGCCGGCTATGGTTATACCGGCATTCTCGTCGCCTTTCTAGCGCGGCACAATCCGCTGGCGATCATCCCTGTCGCCATTCTTCTTGGCGGTATCGATGCGTCCGGCGGCCTGATCCAGCGCCGCATGGGCCTGCCCGACGCGACGGTCCTCGTCCTACAGGGCACGCTCTTCATCGTGATCCTCTTCTGCGAAACCTTCTATGGCCGCTTCAAGATCTTCAATCCTGATCTCTGGAAAAGGAGTGCATGATGGACGATACAGCAATCGGTCTCTGGGGCGTACCCCTTGCCATCCTTGCCGGCGCTATCCGCGTCTCGACGCCCTTCATCTTCGTCAGCCTCGGCGAGACGATCACCGAGCGTTCCGGCCGCATCAATCTCGGCCTTGAGGGCACGCTCGTCTTCGGCGCCATGACGGCATATGCCGTCGCCGTGATGAGCGGCTCCGCCTGGCTCGGCGTTCTGGCTGCGATGGCGAGCGGGGCGACCTTCGGCGCGGTGCACGGCTGGATCTGCAAGTGGCCGAAGGTCAACGACATCGCCATAGGCATCGCCATGATGCAATTCGGCCTCGGCCTTGCCTTCTTTCTCGGCAAGTCCTTCATCCAGCCGGTCGCGCCGCACCTGCCGGCGATCCCCTTCGGTTTCTGGTCGAGCCTGCAGCCGGTGCAGGCGGCGTTGAATATCAATATACTTTTCATTCTCGGTGCGGTCCTCGCCCTCGTGCTCTGGTGGGCATTCGGGAACACCAGGATCGGCCTTATGCTGCGCGTCGTCGGCGACAGCACGGATGCGGCGCGCGCCATGGGCATCAATCCCGACCGTGTCCGGCTGCTGGCAACCGCCGTCGGCGGCTCGCTGGCGGCAATCGGCGGCGCCTATCTCTCGCTTTATTATCCGGGCTCCTGGAACGAGCGCATCTCATCAGGCCAGGGCCTGATGGCCGTGGCGCTGGTGATCTTCGCCCGCTGGAACCCGATCGGCTGCTTCGTGGCCGCAATTCTCTTTGGCGGTGCCGGGGCGCTCGGCCCGGCGCTGCAATCCGTCGGCGTGACGCAAGGATATTATCTGTTCTACGCCGCTCCCTACGTGCTGACGCTCGTCATCATGATCATCACGTCCTCGCCCACTCGCACGCTTAGCGGCGCTCCCGGCGCGCTTTCGCTCACCAAATAGGAAGGTCAGCCATGAACTATCCTGCCATTGCTCCCGCAAGCCAGACGCTGGCCTATATCGATGCCGATCCCTATGTCTGGCCCTATAATGGCGCCTTGCGACCTGGCAATACCGCCCTCATCATCATCGACATGCAGACGGACTTCTGCGGCCCCGGCGGCTATGTCGATCACATGGGTTACGACCTGTCGCTGGTGCGCGCGCCGATCGAGCCGATCAAACGGGTTCTGGCCGCCATGCGTGCCAAAGACTACCACATCATTCACACACGCGAGGGTCATCGACCCGATCTTGCCGATCTGCCCGCCAACAAGCGGTGGCGTTCGAAGCGCATCAATGCCGGCATTGGCGATGCCGGCCCTTGCGGTCGCATCCTCGTGCGCGGCGAGCCCGGCTGGGACATCATCGACGAGCTGAAGCCGATGGACGGCGAGACGATCATCGACAAGCCCGGCAAGGGGTCCTTCTGTGCTACCGACCTGGAGCTGATCCTCAACCAGAAGCGCATCGAGAACATCATTCTCACCGGCATCACCACTGACGTCTGCGTTCATACCACCATGCGCGAGGCGAACGATCGCGGCTTTGAATGCCTGCTGCTGGAGGACTGCTGCGGCGCGACCGATTATGGAAATCACCTCGCGGCCATCAAGATGGTGAAGATGCAGGGCGGCGTCTTCGGCTCTGTCTCCAATTCCGCGAACCTTGTGAGCCAATTGCCATGAGCGTCATCCGCGATACTCCCCTTCCGCAAGCCGGCAAGGCCGTCGGCATCGAGACGCACGAAATGACTATGCGTTTTGGCAGTTTTACGGCGCTCGACCATGTCTCCGTCAGCATTCCCGCCGGTACTTTTCACGCGCTGCTCGGCGAGAACGGCGCCGGCAAGTCGACCCTCGTGAAATGCCTCATGGGCTTCTACCACCAGACCTCTGGGTCGCTGTCGGTGGACGGCCACGAAGTCGCGGTTGCCTCCCCGAAGGATGCAGCTACCTACGGTCTTGGCATGGTTTACCAGCATTTTACGCTGGTGCCGTCGCTGACAGGTGCTGAAAACCTTGTCATCAGCCGCGCTGAAGTGCCAGCTATCGTCAACTGGGCCAAGGAACGCAAAGCGCTTGCCGTCTTCATGGAACGAATGCCCTTCAAGATCCCGCTCGATCGGCGGGTCAGCGAGCTTGCCGCCGGCGAAAAGCAGAAGCTCGAAATCGTCAAGCAGCTTTATCTCGGCCGCAGTTTCCTCATACTCGACGAACCGACCTCGGTGCTGACACCGGCTGAGGCCGATGAGATGCTCGGCCTTGTGCGAGACATGACCGAGCGCGGCGAACTGACCGTGTTGATGATCAGCCACAAATTCCATGAGGTGACGAAATTCGCCGATGCGGTCTCCATCCTGCGCCGCGGCAAGCTGGTTGGCGGCGGTAAAGTCGGAGAACTCTCGACAGACGATATGGCCTCGATGATGATTGGCGACATCAAGCTTGCTGAGCTCGACACGCGGGTTCCCGTCACGGATACGGCGAAAGCGGTGTTGCAGGTCGAGCGGGTCATAGCGCCCGACCGATCCGGTTTGAAAGCCATCGAAATCGACAGGCTGACAGTCCACTCAGGCGAGATCGTCGGCATCGCTGGCATTTCCGGTAATGGCCAAAAGGAACTGACGGAGATCCTTGCCGGGCAGCGGCCGACCCAGGAGGGATCGGTCAGTGTCAACGGCGAGATCTACGGCGCCACACGGGCCGAGACACGGAAAAACAACGTCCGCTTCATTCCCGAAGAGCCGTTGCAGAATGCCTGTGCGCCACGCATGACCGTCAGCGAAAATCTCGCCTTCCGCACCTTCGATCTGAAGGAGAACGGCACCGACGCGATCTGGCTGAACAGGGGCCGGATGAAGAAGCGCGCGATATCGCTGATCTCCGATTTCAAGGTGAAGACAGTTTCATCCTCCTCCCCGATTGCGGCGCTTTCCGGCGGCAACGTCCAGCGCGCCGTCTTAGCGCGGGAGCTGACGGGAGAGGTCGATCTGCTGATCGTCTCCAATCCCTGCTTCGGCCTCGACTTTTCCGCCGTTGCCGAAATCCGCGCCCGTATCATGCGTGCCCGCAATGCAGGAGCCGCTGTGCTGCTTTTGTCGGAGGACCTGGACGAGCTTCTGGAAATGTCAGATCGCATCATGGTGATCTCCGAAGGCAAGCTCGTCTACGAAACACCGGCGCAGACCGCGGATATCTCCGTGATTGGCGCGCATATGGCGGGGCATCACTGATGACAGATATCAAGGCTCAACCTTTTCCCTTCCCGTTGCAACGCGAGGCCGTAGCGTTGATCGTCATCGACATGCAGCGCGATTTTGCCGAGCCCGGCGGTTTCGGCGCCAGTCTCGGCAATGATGTCAGCCGCATCACGAAGATAATCCCTGACGTGAAGCGGCTGATCGCCGGCTTTCGCCATGCCGGCCTGCCGGTTATCCACACGATGGAATGCCACAAGCCCGACCTCTCCGACCTGCCGCCCGCCAAGCGCAGCCGCGGCAATCCTTCGCTCAGGATCGGTGACAAGGGACCGATGGGCCGCATTCTCATCGCCGGCGAACCGGGCACGGCCATCCTTCCCGAACTCGCCCCCATCGATGGCGAGATCGTCATCGAAAAACCGGGCAAGGGCGCCTTCTACGCCACCGAACTCGGCGATATCCTGAACCATAAGGATATCAAGCAGCTCGTTTTCGCCGGCGTCACCACGGAGGTCTGTGTGCAAACCACCATGCGCGAGGCCAATGATCGCGGCTATGAATGCTTGCTCGCCGAAGAAGCAACCGAAAGCTACTTCCCAGAGTTTAAAGCCGCGGCCATCGCGATGATCCGGGCGCAAGGCGCCATCGTCGGCTGGACGGCGCATGTCGACGATATCCTGGAGACGATCAGCCATGCCTGAAACGACACGCGAACTGTTGACGCTGGGGGGCTGGAAGGAGCTGACCTTTGGTCCGTTCCGGGATGGTGTTACCGTCCATTGGATTCAGCCCTTCAAGGGCGACCAACCGGGAGTCGCCCTGCTGAAATACGAGGTCGGCGCTTCTGTGCCCCGCCATCGGCACGAGGGCCTGGAGACCATTCTCGTGCTCGACGGCATACAATCGGATGAGGCCGGCGACTACGCCAAGGGCTGCTACATCGTCAATGCCGCCGGGACCGAGCATTCGGTCTGGAGTGATACGGGCTGCGTCGTCCTGATCCAGTGGGATCGGCCCGTCAGAATATTGGAAGAGGAAACCGCGTGACCAGCCCCGCCTTCGACATTTCCTCCCTGCATGCCTTCT
The DNA here is from genome assembly GCF_050577975.1 of Rhizobium sp. BR 315. Taxonomy (NCBI): domain Bacteria; kingdom Pseudomonadati; phylum Pseudomonadota; class Alphaproteobacteria; order Hyphomicrobiales; family Rhizobiaceae; genus Rhizobium; species Rhizobium sp. BR 315. The sequence goes on from NZ_JARWKZ010000043.1 coordinate 43,910, forward strand.
ATGCGAGCGGCGGCACGGTTGCTGCCCTCATAGAGGCCGTCTTTGCGCGCATTGCCGAGGTCGACGATCCCGGTATCTTCCTGCACCTTGCCGACAAGGAGAGCCTGCTTGAACAGGCGATCGCTCTCGGGGCCTTTGATCCGACGGAAAAACCACTCTGGGGCATCCCCTTTGCCGTCAAGGACAATATCGATGTTGCGGGCATGCCAACGACTGCCGCGTGCCCCGACTACACCTATATGCCGGACACCGACGCCACCGTCGTTCGCCTGCTGAAGGAGGCCGGCGCGCTGGTGATCGGCAAGACCAATCTCGATCAATTCGCAACCGGCCTCGTCGGCGTCCGCACGCCCTATCCTGTTCCGCGCAATGCCATCGATGCCGAACTGGTGCCGGGCGGCTCGAGTTCCGGCTCGGCCGTGGCGACGGCGCAGGGTATCGTCAGCTTTGCACTCGGCACCGACACCGCCGGGTCGGGTCGTATTCCAGCCGGCCTGAACAATATCGTCGGCATGAAACCGAGCCTCGGCGCATTGTCGACGAGCGGCGTCATCCCTGCCTGCCGCACGCTGGATTGCGTATCGATCTTCGCGCTGACGGTCGAAGATGCCTGGCGGGTCTTCATGGTCGCCGCCCGTCATGACGCCGCGGACGCTTATTCGAAGGCCGTCTCAACCGATGGCTTCGGCCGAACGCCATCGGCCTTAACCATTGGTGTGCCGACAAAGGCGGAGCGGCTCTTTTTCGGCGACGCCGTCATGGAAGCAGCCTATGACGACGCCTTACGCATGTTGGCGGAACTGGGCCATCGCCTGGTGGAAGTTCCCTTCGGCGATTTTTACCGAGTGGCGGAGCTACTTTATGAAGGCGCCTGGGTCGCGGAACGCTATGCCGCGGTGAAGGATTTCTTCGACGCCAACGAGGCAAGCTTTCACCCTGTCACGCGCAAGATCTACGGCGGCGCCAAACAGCTTTCGGCCGCAGACGCCTTTAAAGGCCTCTATGCTCTGCAAGACCTGAAACAGAAGGTCGCTCCGCTGATCGCTTCGGTCGATCTCCTCTGCGTGCCGACTGCCCCAAAGCATTATACGCGCGCGGATCTCGAGGCCGAACCGATCCGCGAGAATTCGCGTCTCGGGACCTACACCAACTTCGTCAACCTTCTCGATCTATGCGGCATCGCAGTGCCAACCGGCACACGCAGCGACGGTCGTCCAGCCAGCATCACTTTGCTGGCGCCTTCGGGACGCGACGGCCTCACCGCCTCGCTCGCGCTCGACATTCATGGGAGCAGCGGCTTGACGCTCGGCGCGACCGGATGGTTGCAGCCGGAGGCGAAAGATACGATCAGCGTTGACGAGGCCGGGCTGATCGATATCGCGGTTGTCGGTGCTCATCTCTCCGGCATGCCGCTAAACCCACAACTGCTTGCCCTTGGCAGTTGCTTTGTGCGGAAAGCACGCACAACGGATTGCTACCGGCTTTATGCCCTGCCGGGCCAGATACCGGCAAAGCCAGGGCTCCTCCGCGTCGAACAGACGACAGGCGGTCAAATCGATGTCGAGATCTGGCAAATGACGCCGGCCGCTTTCGGCCAATTTGTTGCGGCCATCCCCTCACCCCTCGGCATCGGCACCCTCTTCCTATCCGACGGAACTTCGGCCAAGGGATTTCTGGTCGAAGCCGCCGCCATCGCTGACGCGACTGACATCACCCACTATGGCGGATGGCGCAGTTATGTCGCGGCAACGACGTAAGGCCACAAGGTACATCGAATTGCCTGCCTTCGCGCGTGTAAAGGAAGTTCTTGCTACGTCTGATCGAATCTGCCCCCTACAGGATCCATACCGTTCTCACCGACAACGGCATCCAGTTCACCACGCCGGGGGCCGCGGTTCAGCCGTTCCGCTTATCAAGAAAGCAATCGCAAATGGCGAGATATTCCGGGCCCATGCCTTCGAATATTCCGGCGCCAGGGCCGATATCGAACACCGAACGACCAAGCCAAAACATTCGTGGACCAACGGCCAGGTCGAGCGAATGAACCGGACAATCAAGGATGCTACGGTCAAACGCTATTACTACGAGAGCCATGATCAGCTTCGCAAGCGCCTCACAGACTTTGTATCCGCATACAATTTCGGTCGCCGTCTCAAGACCCTCCAAGGCCTCACACCCTACGAATACATCTGTAAATGCTGGACAAAAGAGCCCGAACAATTCAAGCTCGATCCAACCCGTCAATTCCCCGGACTAAACAGCTAGGTGCGTAGTTCGCAGGCGGTGATGTCATGCCTGGTGGGCAGCGAGCCACCGAGGCTTAGCTTTTCCGCCTGCCACCCACCGCCTCACCCAACGCGACAACAGCCGCGCAGATCGCGACGAGAACAAGAGAGGCGGCCGAGGCGGCCGGAAGGTCGGTGCCGGTCTCCGAGACCTTGCTGTAGAGGACGAGTGGCAGGATGTTGACCTGAGTGCCGACGAGTGCGAGCGCCGTGCCGTAGGCGCCGATGGCGACGGCGGATGTCAGGCAGAAAGCGGCGACCAAACTCGGCATGATCTGCGGCAGCATGACGTCGAACAGCGCGCGAGTTCCGCCAGCACCAAGCGAGCGGGCGGCAATGAGCTGGTTGCGGTCGAAATTGCTGATCGCAGGCAAGACGATCAGCACGACGCGCGGCACGAGATAGTAGGAATAGGCAAGCCCGAGCCCGATCGGCGAGAAGATGAATGCGCCGGTGACGGCCGGATCGAGACCAAGTTCTGCAAGCAGCAGCGTTACAAAGCCGGAGCGGCCGAGAAGCAGAATGAAACCGTAGGCAACGATCAGGCCGGAGAATGTCAACGGTAGCGATATGGCGATGAGGGCGGCGGTGCGCAGTCCCGGCGCCAACCGCGATAGTGTTAGCGCGACGCAGAAGCCAATGGCGAGAGAAAACAATGGTGCTGCGGTTCCGAGGATCAGCGTGCCCCGAAGACCGTTCCAGAAGACCGGATCGGCAGCAAGGCGCACGAAGGCGCTGCCGCCATCCGAAACCGCGCCAACCAGAACGGCGCAGACGGGCACGAGGAAGAACAGGCAAAGCGTGACTATACCCGGCGCCGCAAAGGCAGCGAGCGTGGATGTTGAAGCGCGGGTGCTCATGATCGTCTCTCGTTGGAACGGATGAAGAAACAGGCGCCGTCCACGCATAACCTGCGCGGACGGCCATGGTGTCAGCGGCCTACTGGCCGAGAATGGCCTTGGCCCAGCCCGCGTCGATTTCGCCCTTCTTGGCGGTCGCATTGGCGATATCGAGCGGAACCACCTGCGGCGCCGTGGGCATTTTCGCCGCAACGGTCTCTGGCAGAGCAATGCCGGTAACGGCCGGGCGGACATAGCCTTCGGCGAAGATCTTCTGGCCTTCGTCGCTCATGATGAAGTTCAGCCACAGTTTGCCGGCATTCGGATTGGGGCCGTTCTTGACCAGCGAAATCGCGTAGGGCGCAGCGGCGGAGGCTTCCTTGGGGATAACGACTGCGACGCCGTCGCCCATTCCATCGACGAACTTCGCCTTCAGACCATCGTTCTCATAGCCGATCCAGATCGGGATCTCGCCCTTGAGGAACTGGGCATAGGGCGTGGTGCCGACGGTGCGCAGCACGTTGCCGGCCTTGGTCAGCTTGCCGAGATAGTCGATGCCAGGGGTGATATTGTCCATACTGCCGCCATTGCCAAAGGTAGCGGCGAAGGTGACCACCTGTCCCTGACCTGTCGAGCGCGGATCCTGATAGACAATCGCGTTCTTGTATTCGGGTTTCAAAAGGTCAGCCCAGCTCTGCGGCACGTTCTTCACTAGCTTGGTGTTGACGAGGAAAGCGACGCTCAGTGTGTGAACCGTCAACCATCGGCCGTCCTTTTCTCGCAGCGCCTCGGGCAGGCGGTCGAAGTTAGTCGGCTTGAAGCCCTCGACAACACCGGTCTTGGCAGCATCGAGCGCCGAAGCGGCAAAGTAATATGCGGTGTCGGCCTGCAGCCGGTTGCGCGATTTGTCGAGGGCGACGACGGTCGCTGCCGAACCGAGGTCGTTATAGACCATTTCGACTCCCGGGTAGCGCTTCTGGAAAGCCTTGAACTGGCCAGCCCAGTTGGCCCAGGTCGGGCCTGTGTCGAAGGACACGATAAGCCCTTCCTTGAGAGCGTTCTCGTAGAGCGCCTTCTCGCCCGAGTAGAGTTCAGGGCCGTCGAATGCGAAAGCTGTCTGAGCAAAGCCCAGCGCCATTGCGGCGGCTGCGGCGGTGCTGATGAATTGCCGTCTGTTCATGGAAAGTCCTCACTGGGTTGATAGGTTCAGTTGGCAGGAAGAAGACGCACGGCATCGGGCGGGATCGCCACGGAGGTCACCGGCTCGCGAAGATGGGTTTCAAGACGGATGAGCCCGCCGGACACGGCCAAATCGATACGCCGGATCGGACCGAGGTAGCGGTCGGCTGCAATGGTTCCGTCAAACTGGCCCGGAAGACCACCGCCGGTTGACCCGAAAACAGGCTCGATCCGCTCCGGACGCACAAAGACTGTCACCTGATCGCCGTTCGACCTGCCTCGCGTCTCGCAGGCAAGCGGGCCAATGGCAGTCTCGACAAGGCCGTCCGCCGCGATCTTTCCCTGCCAGAGATTGGACTGACCGACGAAGGCAGCGACATATGCATTGACCGGCGTTTCGTAGAGGTCGCGCGGCTTGCCGATCTGGATGAGGCGCCCTTCGCGCATCACCACCACCTTGTCGGCGATCGAGAGCGCCTCTTCCTGGTCGTGGGTGACGAGCAGCGTCGCGATACCGGAGGCGCGCTGTACACGCAGGATCTCGTCGCGCATTTCGACGCGCAGCCCGGCGTCGAGTGCCGATAGCGGCTCGTCGAGTAGAAGACCCTGCGGTTCGAAGACCAGGGCGCGGGCGAGCGCTACGCGCTGCTGCTGTCCGCCCGACAATGCGGTCGGCAGGTCGTCCGTGCGATTGCCCATGCCGACGCGGCCAAGCATGTCGACCGCCCGCGCGCGGCGGTCAGCCTTCGCGATGCCGCGCACCTTCAGCGGATAGGCGACATTCTCCCACAGCCGCATATGCGGGAAGAGGGCGTAGTTTTGGAACACGACACCAAGCCTGCGGGCCTCTGGTTCCCGGTCGCCGACATCCTTGCCGTCGATCAGGATGCGGCCGCTGGCGGGCTTCACAAACCCGGCCAGGAGCTTGAGGATGGTCGACTTGCCCGAGCCTGAGGCCCCGATGATCGCGAGTAACTCACCGCGGCCGATCTCAAGCGAGATGTCGAAGACACCGGTCGCCGCGCCGGGATAGGTATAGTTCACGTTTTCGTATCTGAGGGTCATGCGGATCTCGCTTTGGTGGAGCCGGCGAACCGGGCCGTCAGGCTGCTGGTCAGTGAGGCCAAGGCGGCAAGAATGAGAAGAACGATAGTCGCGGCACAGGCAAAGCCCGTTGCGCCGTAGAATGCCTGCAGCAGCACGACCGGATATGTGCGCGACAGGAAGCCGGAGATGAGGTTGGACAGTTGGAACTCGCCGATCGAAAGAGCCGCCACCGTCAGCATCGACGACATCAGGCTCGTTTGCAGCAGCGGAAACGTGACGTCACGCAGACGCTCGAAAAAGGAAGCGCCGAGCGTTGCGGCCGCATGCTCGTATTCGTCGAGGCGCAATTGCTCCATGTCGGCGACAAGCGCGGTCACCGTGTAGGGCAAAGTGAGGACAAGGTGGCCCGCCGCCAATAGCCAGAAACTGCCAAGCCACGGCAAGGCATCGGAGGAAAAGACGAGAATGAAGCCGAATGCGAGCACAAGCTCGGGCACTGCAACGGGCATCAGCGTAACGAGCCGAGCAGCCAGACGAACGCCGCCCCGCGCGCCGGCCTGGATGGCATAAGCGAGCGGCAAGCCGATCAGCATGTTCAGAAGGCAGGTCGTGCCGACGATCTGAAGACTGGTGATAAAGGCACGCCGAAAGCTGGTGTCGCTGGCGAGCTCCTCGTACCAGCGTCCAGTAAAGCCGGTCGGTAGAAGTGTGTTGCTCCAGCTTTCGCCAAAGGAACCGAGCGCAAGCAGCAGCACCGGGGCGGCCAGGAATATCAAATAGGCGATCGCGATGACGGGCAAGGCGGCACCCCTTCCTCTTGTTCAGATCAGGTCGTGCTCTCCTTTAGTCAATGCTTGTAATAGATTCATGACATATGGAAGAAATCTTACATTATCTTGAAGAGGTGCGCCGCAATTCGCTCAAGTGCCTCGTCCACCGTGGCGATCACGGACGCGCCAATGACGGGTGGAGCATCGGCCATTGCAAGGACGACCCGGTTAAACTGCAAGCCAAGCGCCATTTCCGAAAGCGTACCGACACCGCCGCCAATGGCAATCAGAGCGAGACAAGCCCGGGCGATGATGGCGTTCCGGGCCGGGCCGATACCAGAGGCAATGGGGATAGCGACATAAGGGTTCGCGGCCTGCCATTCCTCGTCCGGCAGGATGCCGATAGGCAGTCCACCCTTTGACGCGTGGCCCTTGCAAGCCGCTTCCATGACACCGGTCTTGCCGCCGCACAGCAGCTGCAGACCGTGATCCGCCAATGCTGCGCCCAACTGCTCTGCAAGGTCATATTGTGCCGGGGTTGCCTCTCTCGGGCCGATGATACCGATCGGAACGCGCTTCAGAGATTGGCGCACCGCCAATCTCTGAAGCGCCTGAGAAGGCGTCACATTCTCTGCGTTATGGTTGGAAATCGCGCCCGAAATCCACTCCAGTCCGGAGGGGTCAAAGATACGTTCTCCGCAAATCAATTGTCCGTCCCGCTCTATCCACTGCAATTTCATCATCCGGTGATCTGCTCCACTCGCCAGTTGCGTCCAGCCACGAGTCCTGTAAGCTATATGACACCGAGGGAAGATTTATGACAGATGAAGAAATACACCAAAGCGATGAGTTGACGCCCCGTCAGGCCAATATCGTCAAAATTGTTGGCGAACACGGTTATGCAACGCTCGAGGCGCTGTCGCAGCGTTTCGACGTTTCGATGCAATCGATCCGGCGCGACATCATTCATCTGGACCGGTTACGGCTCCTGCAAAGATTCCACGGGGGAGCCGGCCCAACCGAAGCAGAGGTCCGGCTAGGTTATGGCGAGAAGCGCTTACGCGCCGCAGACGCCAAGACCAGGATCGGGAAGGCTGCTGCGACGCTCATTCCCGACGGGGCCACGATCTTCCTCGATGTCGGCTCGACCGTCGAAGCCGTGGCTCGAAACCTGCGTGGCCGCCATGCGGACCTGCGCGTGTTCACCACTAGCCTCGCGACCGGGATGATCCTCGCAGGAGAGGCGGATCTTGAACTTCACGTTTTCGGCGGCAGGTCCCGTGGCGCAGACGGATCGCTGGCCGGCGCCGCAACGATCTCCGGAATTTCCGCTATCCGCTTCGACATGGCTTTTCTTGGCTATTCCGGCTTCGACGACGATGGCAGTGTCATGGACTACGACCTCGAGAAGATCGCGGTAAAACAGGCTGCCATTCGTCGCTCCGACGCGGCCATCATTGTTGGCGACCAATCGAAGTTTGAACGGCGCGCACTCGCACAGGTAGCACCTCTGACGCTGCTTACAAAGCTCGTTACCGACGGGCAGCCTCCGGAAAGGCTGAGCGAACTCTTTGATTCTGCCGGGCTTGAGGTTGTTACGCCGTGAAATCCTTCCTCGCTTGCTCCGATTGTCCGGCTTTTTAAGGCCGATCTTGGCAAACTCAAATGAGATCGCGGAGCTGGCAACCGGAACATCATGTAGCCCGGCAAATATCCTCGCACTACTGACCCAGCAGGCGGCTTAGTTTGAAGCGTCCCGTGGTCCAGCCCGAAGGGTTCACTCCATCCTCGGCTCAAAAGCCATGTCTCAAAGCCCGGGTCAGTTCTCAGCGGAAATCAACACCCGCACTCCGGATCGATACAGGCACATAGGTTGGCATCGCCAATAGAAAAATAGACCATGGTTTCCGGACCAAGTGGCTCTACCAAATCGATCTTGGCCTCAACGTTTGCGAGACCTGGGCGCTGTTGACGATCGCTGATCGATTCCGGCCGCATGCCGAAAACGACCGATTTTCCGGCATGGCGCGCATATTCGTTGACGCGCRCGTCYGGAACGGCAAGGGAAGTGCCGTCCTCCAGAATAACRGCGAGTCCCTTGCCGCTCGAAGCCAATTGTGCCGGAAGGAAATTCATTGCAGGCGAACCGATGAAGCCGGCGACGAACTGRCTGACGGGGCGATGATAGAGCTCCTGTGGTGGTCCCGCCTGTTCGATCACGCCACCGTTCATCACGACGACCCGATCGGCCATTGTCATGGCTTCCACCTGATCATGCGTGACATAGACTGTTGTCGTCGGCAGGAGTTGATGCAGGCGCTTGATTTCCGTGCGCATCTGAACGCGCAGTTTTGCATCGAGGTTGGAGAGCGGCTCGTCGAACAGAAAGACCTTGGGATTGCGTACGATGGCACGGCCCATAGCGACGCGCTGGCGCTGCCCGCCCGAGAGTTGACCGGGCCGGCGCTCCAAGAGTTCCCAAATATGTAGCGTTTCGGCCGCGCGCTGGATGCGGGCGCCAATTTCAACTTTGGCAAGCTTCTGCTGTTCGAGGCAAAA
>NZ_JARWKZ010000044.1:0-52397 GCF_050577975.1 Rhizobium sp. BR 315
TGCCGATGGAACGAGCACGGCCGGGGCCGTGGTGGTCTCGCCTTACCTGTTCGGCGCCTATGGCGGCGTCAAGCTCTACCAGCCGACGGCGCTGGAGAGCGGCTTTTCGCGCGGCGCGGCCTATGGCCTCGGCCTGCGGCTGGCGGCGGCCGAACAGACGAGCTTCAACAGCATGAACGTCAACCTCGAATATGGCCGCGTCGAGCGCTTCGGCGACGGCTCCAACGACAATCGATTTACAGTTGCTGCTGCATTCCAGTTCTGAGACGACGACGTGGCCCACTACCCGCATCCGCATGATGCTCCCCAGCAGGATCCTGCTATCGGCGCAGCCGACCTCGATGGAGCGAGCCATGCTGCGGACCTGGTGCAGTCATTTCAGAATGTCTCTCAAGTATATGCGAACTTGCGACCACAAGGATATTTTTGATCATGATTCCATTCCATTACTCTTCGCTGGCTGGTGCCTTGTTTGCCGTCGGCATGCTGGCGGCCCAGTCGGTAAGCGCGGCCTCCCTTCCAGGCGGCGCCAGTTCGCTCGTCGAGACCTATGACGACTGGGGCGTGGTCTGCCAGATACAGAACAATGCGCCGGCCTGTGTCGTCCGGCAGGTCCAGACAAACAACCAGACCAATCAGGCCGTGCTGACGGCCGCGATCGGCAAGGCGGCCGATGGCAAGTTCCAGGGCGTGCTGCTTCTGCCGCTCGGGCTCGCACTTGCGCCGGGCGCGCAGCTGAAGGTCGACGACAACTCCATCGGCTCACCGCTCCCGTTTTCGACTTGCGTGCCGCAAGGCTGCCTGGTGCCGCTGGTTTTGGAAGCTGACACGATCACCAAGCTCAGAGCTGGCAAGGCGCTCAATGTCACCGTTTCGGCAATAAATCCCTCGAAGCCGGTGACGTTCGCAGTCTCCCTTAAGGGCTTTTCCGGCGCCCTCAACCGTGTTGCGGAACTGACCAAGTAGTTGTGACCATCCACATGCCCTCTTCCCTCGCCACGCGGGCGCCCAGACGAGCATCCCGCATTTCCGCGATCTATCCACTGCCTGTCCTGCATCGCCAAAGCGTCAGGCTCAACGAAAGAATGACCATGACCGATCAAGCCACCACTGACAGAACGACCCGCCTGCCGGGTGGAGCCGATGCATTGCGCGAGGTTCATGGTGACTGGCTCGTCCTTGGTGCGGTCCAGGCCAACGAGACGTCGACGCAGAAATCCTGCGTGATCGTCCAGGAGCAGATCCACAACGACACACGCCAACGGCTGCTGTTGATCGAACTGCGTCCCGATGCGGGGCGGGTGACGGGCACCTTGGTGCTGCCATTCGGGCTCCTGTTCCAGAAGGGCGTTGTCCTGCAGGTGGACGAGGGCAGCCGGGCTCCCGCCATCCCCTTCCGCACGGCATTGCCGGCCGGCTGCTTCGTCGATCTTGATATCGATGCACTGCGCCTTTCATTGTTGAAATCAGGCAAGACGCTGCAGATCCATGCGATCGCTGCCGACACCGGACAGATCGTCACTTTCCCGGTTTCCCTCAACGGTTTTGCAAGCGCCCTTGCACGGGCCGAAGCGATTGTCCGGTAACTGGATACGTCTGCAAGGAGCGGCCTATAATTGCCGGCGAAGCATGACAAAGTGCGCTGCGAGGCGCAGCTCGTCGGCAACTTGAGCCAAGCGGTCTTCGCTAGTCGTGTGTTGTCTTGAAATAGCGCTCCAGAAACCGGCTATAGCTACCCATCAGCGCACTGAAGGTGAAATAGACGGCGGCCGCGAAGAGATAGCTTTCGAGCACCGCAATGCCCTGCCATGCGGGATCACGCATGGCCGACCGCACGGTATCGAGGAAGTCGAGAAGGCCGACGATGGTCACAAGCGTCGTGTCCTGAAAGAAGCCGATGAACAGGCCGACCAGCGGAGGGATGACTTTCTTCATGGCTTGTGGAAGCACGATCTTGAACATCACCAGCCAGTAATGCAGGCCAAGCGCCGACCCCGCTTCGATCTGACCCCTCGGTATATCCTGCAGGCCGCCGCGCACGATTTCGGCGATATAGGCGGCGGCGAAGATAATGATGGCAACTTGCGCCCGAACCAGTTTGTCGATGGTGACGCCTTCAGGCATGAAGAGCGGCAGCATCACCGTGGCCATGAACAGGATGCTGATCAGCGGAACGCCACGTACGATCTCGATGAAGCTGACCGCGAGGATGCGGATGATCGGGAGTTCGGATACGCGGGAAAGAGCCAGGAAGATTCCGAGAGGCAGCGCGCAGGCAAGTCCGACGAACGAGAGCAGGAACGAGAGCGGAAGGCCACCCCATTGGCTTGTTGGCACCGGCACCAGCCCGAAAACGCCGCCAGCCATGAGGATATATAGCGCTGGTATCAGCGCCAGGCACCAAGCGCCAAACAATGCTCGCCCCCATAGCCATGGTAGCATCGACACCAGCGCGCCGCCGAGGAACAAGGACAATGCCAAAAGCGGCCGCCACTGTTCTTCGAAGGGGTAGAAGCCGAAAAGCATGTAGCGTAGTTTCGCCGCAAGAAACGGCCAGCACGCGCCCGAACCGCTTTTACAATCGGCCGGTGTTCCCGCGAATGTGGCCTTTACAAGTAGCCAATCGACCGCCAGTTTTGCCAGCACGAGTAGGGCGCCGACGCAGACAAGCGTGATCAAGGTGTTGCCGGGTGTTCCGAACCATGTCCGCATCCAGTTGGCCTGGCTTTTGGGCGGCCGTTGCGGTGCAATCGCGGTCAAAGGGAGATCAACATCAGTCATTGTCAGCGATCCTTCAACGCGATGCGGGTATTGTACCAGTTCATGAAGAGCGAAATGGTGATGGAAAGGCCGAGATAGACCGCCATGAACAGCGCTATGGTTTCCATGGCCTGCCCCGTTTGGTTCATGATTGTGTTCGACACCATGACGAGATCGGGGTAGCCGATAGCGATCGCAAGCGAGCTGTTCTTGAAGACCGTCAGATAAATGTTCGTCAGCGGTGGGATCATGATGCGTAGCGCCTGGGGCAGGATGATCAAGCGCAGCGCGTGGCCGCGTGAGAGACCCAGCGCCATGGAGGCTTCCCATTGCCCCCTGCTGATGGCTTGAATGCCGGCACGCACGATCTCGGCTACGTTTGCCGACACGTTCAGCGCAAGACCGAAAAGAAGTGCTACGAATTCCGGCCGGATCTGAAGGCCGCCGCTCAAGCGGAAACGACCTTGCTGTGGGATATCCCAGCTCAGGCTGATGCCATATAGAAGCCAGACCAGAAAAAGCGGGGCAATAGCGGCTGCAAGTGCAATTATCCCGCCATAATTCGATCGACCGCGAGCAAGACGCCGACGCAACGCAATGCGATAAACGATGAAAGCTATCATCAAGCCGATGGCTATTGCGGCCAATGGAGCGGCAGAACCGCCGACGAAAGACATGCCGGGAATGGCAAGCCCGCTGTTGGAAAGATATATGTGCGGCGCAATTTCCAACGCTGCGCGTACGGGCGGCAGAACGTTGATGACCAGGGCATACCAGAATAGAAGATACAGCAGCAAAGGGACGTTGCGCAGGACCTCGATATAGACGAGCATCAGCCGCTGCAGCAAAGGGTTGCGCGACATTCGGCCGATGCCGACCAGCAGCCCGAGCAGGGTACCGAGGATTGCCGATAACAGCGATACTTTCACCGTATTCGCAATCCCGACCAGCAGTGCGCGCGCAACGGTATCGGTTGGCTCATAAGCGATCGCCGCTTCGCTGATCACGAAGCCTGCTTGTCTCGAGAGATAACCGAAACCCGTCGCGATATCCTGTTTTGCCAGATTGTGACCGGCTGTCGTAAACATCGACCAGGCGAGTGCGGCAACAAGCACGACGACCAGGCACTGATAGAATAGCGCGCGATACCGCACGTCATGAAACAAAGCCATGCGCTTTTCCGGTCAAATTTGAGAGCAGAGGATGTCCCGTGTTCGAAATACGAGCACGGGACGGGCTTCCTTAACGGAAGGGCGGGGCATAGAGCAGACCCCCGGCATTCCACGGCACATTCGGACCACGCGTCAGGCCGAGCCGGGTTTTTTCGCCAAGATTACGATTGAAGATTTCACCGTAATTGCCGACCGACTTGATGATGTTGTAGCCCCACTTCTTGTCCAGCTTGAGCATCGGCCCGAGTTCGTCCGTTGCCCCGAGCATACGCTGGATTTCCTGGTCGCTGGTTTTCAACTTTTCGTCGACGTTGGCCTGAGTGATGCCCTTTTCCTCAGCCGCCATCACCATCCATTCAGACCAGGATACGATGTCTCGCCAGTTTGAATCGTTCTGCCGAACCGCCGGAGCGAGCGGCTCCTTCGAAATCGTTTCGGGAAGAATGACGTAATCGTCCGGATTGTTGGCAACCGCACGGATCGAGGCCAGGTCAGAGCGGTCGGAGGAAATGGCTTCGCAACGGCCGCCGAAGAAGGCCGCGCGATTTTCGTCGGGGCTCTCGAAGACGACCATTTCGAACTTGGCGCCCTGGGCCGCGAAGAAATCGCTGAGGTTCTGAGCGGTGGTCGTTCCCGGCAGGGTGCAGATGGCCGCGTCCTTCAGTTCCCTGGCGCTGTTGATCCCCAGCGACTTCGGAACCATCAGGCCCTGACCGTCAAAGAAGACATAAGGACCGAAATCGAGACCGAGCGAGGCGTCACGAGAATAAGTCAGCGTCGTCTGACGGGACAGGATGTCGATCTCGCCGGATTGCAGGGCCTGGAAACGAGTGTTGATGTTGGTGGGAACGAAATCGACTTTTTCACCATCGCCAAACACTGCAGCGGCAACGGCGCGGCAGATATCGGCATCAAACCCTTCCATCCGCCCCTTGTCGTTCGGCGCTGCAAAGCCCGGATTGGCCAGCGATACGCCGCATACCAGTTTGCCGCGCTGTCTGACCGTGTCGAGCGTATCTGCCCGGGAAACAGTCGGCGCCAGCGCGCCAAGGGTGGTGAGCGCACATGCGACACCCGCCCATAAGATCCCACGTTTCATAAGATTCCTCCCATTTTTTAAGTTTGTGCAATTCCACGCTCCTCCGCATGGCTCCAGTTTGCACACAATGATTGTCTACAATGAAAGTGAATCCATAACAACATCACGTTTGAGGTTCGGCCTAATATTCTCGCTGAGATTGGATTGATAAGGCAATTTGCGTGCCATTTGCGCCAGATGCGGTAACCGGAGGGCGTGGAGAAGAAGTATGATCGCGTCTTATTGTGTACAATAATGCAGCCAGGAATCGCTTTCCGCTGGACGCTCCGTCGTGCATACCCGCCTGATGTCGACAAACAAGCCCGCCCAGCCGGGGAGCGCATGGCTCCGATACGGATAAATGGGTTTTTACGTATTCGTGTAGAGGATCTTAAGGAAATCATCGCTAATGGACCCCGGTGCCAACGATCCGCCGGTCTTGCTATGCGTATTGTCCTTTTCAAGGCCGTTTTGACCGGTCTCCTGTCTCTTATGGCCTCCTTGGCAATCTGCTTTAGTGTCGTTCCGCTTCTCGGCGGCCAGGTCGATGGCGCCGGCTTGGCGATGGCTATCCTTTGCCCGCTGGCAATCGCCATCCCCGCTTCGGCCGTTCATTTTCGTCATTCGGAGAAGCTGCGGCGGGCCGAGTCTATCGCTTCGAGCGCAGTCATGGAGCTTGCCAGGGCTTATGAAGAGCTGCGGCTGCAATCACGGCTGGATGGGCTGACAAACGTTCTCAACCGCCAGACTTTTCAAAGAGAGCTTGCCGGCGCAAGTAAAATGGGCATGTCCGGAGGGCTGCTGTTTCTCGACCTCGATCATTTCAAGTCGATCAACGACCGATATGGACATGCTACCGGTGATGAAGTCTTGCGGAAAGCCGGGCAGGTGTTGAACGCCCATTGCGGTTGCGGCGACATAGCTGGCCGATTGGGAGGCGAAGAGTTCGTGCTCTTCTTCGGGGATATGGCTGCCGAAGACATGTTTAAACGCTGCGAGGAGATCAGGCTCGCCATCGCGCGTTTGGACGTGCGCGCTCCTTCGGGCGCGATCGTGCGTGTTTCCGCAAGCATCGGCGCGGTCTATTGCGAGGCAGGTTTTGAGGCCGAAAGCTGCCTTGGCGCGGCGGACAGAAATCTCTACGCGGCGAAAGCAAGCGGCAGAAATACAGTCGCGTTCGCCGATTCCGATCTATGAAGGGTACGCCGCGGCGAAGGGCTTTCGGACTTCTCTCCATGCGACAATGGTAATGCTCTTGTCGATGAAGCGGCTCGATCGCGGATGCCCTGAAAAGGCGGTCGTCAAGGACAATCCATGATTGTCGTTGTGTGATTGGTTGCATTTCCGGTTATTCCTGGAATACAATCTCTGGCAGTTGCGCGCCGGGGATTCTAGCGAGGCATGATGAGTGGCATTCTGAAGCTAGTCGCGACTGGCGCCTTTATGATGATAGTTGCCAGCGGTGCGCTGAACAGATGGCCGCTCGATGCCGAGCGCCAGGCCGACGGTTTGCAGAAGCAAATGACCGATTGCGATCAAAACATTGATGTATTGATGCGATATCACAATGGCGAAGCGGAAGTGACCAAATGGGATCGCAATGTGGTCGAAGGCAAGGTGAAGGCCTGTTTGTCCGAGCTCAAGAACTACTTTTATGTGACCGTTGCGAGAACGAAGCTTAAGGCAAAGAGAGTTTCAAGCTTCTGATCGCGCGTCGGCGTCACATAGGGATGCGATCCGCGATGGTTGGCTGATCGAACGTCGTGACGTGGAAGAGCCTGGCGATCAGCCGCGGGAGGTGATCAAGTGCCGAACCTGTCACCAGATCCTGCCTTTTGATCGATCCCCCCGCTTCTTCTGGAGCGCTTCGCTCTCACGGTCTTGCACGGCGTTAGGCCGCGCTCACCCCTAACGGCATGGCGGTTTCGCTGCGTGTCAGAGCTTCGGCCGCTTCGACGATGGCGTGAGTGTCGATACCGAAATGGGCATAGAGATCGGCGATCGTGCCGGTCTGCCCGAAGTGCTCGACGCCGAGCGACACGGTTCTATGACCATGCACTGAGCCGAGCCAGCCAAGCGTTGCTGGATGGCCATCCGTAACGGTGATCAGGCTGGCAGCACGGGAAACGCTGCCGAGCAGCGCTTCGATATGGCTATGAGCACCAAAATGGCCGTGGCGACGGGCTCGCTGCGCCGCCGTCCAGCCGGCATTCAGCCGATCGGCCGACGTGACTGCCAATACTGCCACATCGCCGTATGCTTCTGCCATGCTTCCCGCCGCCATCAGCACTTCCGGCGCGATGCAGCCTTGATAGGCAAGGACGATGCGGGTGCGGGCGGAAGGCTTGCGCAGCCAGTAGGCGCCGTCGATCACGCCCTGCCGGAAGGCGGCGTCTTCGCGCCGCAACGCTATCTGCTCCAGCGGCCTCGTCGTCAGGCGCAGGTAGATGGAGCCGCCGGTTTCGTCCCGAAGCCAGGTGCGGGGGTCGTGTGTCGCATCGCCATCGCGCTGCATGTAGTCGAATGCCCAATCCATAATGACGGACAGCTCGTCGAGATAGGCTGGCTCGAAGCTCGCCAATCCGTCCTGGCTCATGCCGATGAGCTGCGACCCGATCGACTGGTGCGCGCCGCCCTCGGGCGCCAGCGTTACGCCGGAGGGCGTGCCGACGATCATGAAGCGTGCGTCCTGATAGCAGGCATAGTTCAGCGCATCGAGGCCGCGTGCCACGAAGGGGTCGTAGACGGTGCCGATCGGCAGCAGCCGTTCGCCAAACAGCGAATGCGAGAGGCCTGCGGCCCCGAGCAGCAGGAAGAGGTTCATCTCGGCAATGCCGAGCTCGATATGCTGGCCAGCCGGTCCGAATTCCCATTTCTGCGTCGACGGCACGCGCTCGTCGCGGAACGTATCGGCCAGCTGTTCGCGGGCGAAGAGGCCGCGGCGATTGACCCAGGGGCCGAGATTGGTTGACACGGTGACGTCGGGCGCCGTGGTGACGATACGTGCGGAAAGCGCGTCGTTGCGCTGCGCAAGTGCGTCAAGAATCTTGCCGAAGCCGGCCTGCGTCGACAATTCACGATCGTCGAGGAAGATCGGCCCGGCAGAGGGCAGCTTGGGCGCGCTGAAGCGCCGCTTGCCGTCGGCGAAGAAGGGGACGGTATTGAGGAAGTTGCGCACCGGCTCGGGCGAGCGGATCGCGCCGAATTTTTCCCATTCCTCTCCCGGCTTGACGCCGACGCGGGACTGGAAGGCTTCCATCTGAGCCTTGGTCATCAAGCCGGCATGGTTGTCCTTGTGGCCGGCAAGCGGTGTGCCCCAGCCCTTGATCGTATAGGCGAGGAAGACGGTCGGCCGGTCATGATCGATACTCTCAAAGGTGCGGGCCAGCGTCTCGACACAATGGCCGCCGAGATTGTTCATAAGGTCGGAAAGCTGCTCGTCGCTGCGGGCTGCGAGAAGTTCGGCAACGCCCGCTTCCATACCGATTTCGTCACTGAGCCGCTTGCGCCAGGCGCTGCCGCCCTGGAAGGTCAGCGCGGAATAGAGTTGGTTCGGGCAGCGGTCGATCCAGCCACGCAGCGCCTCGCCGCCGGGTTCCTTGAAGGCGGCCTGCTGAAGCGCGCCATATTTCAGCACCTTCACATCCCAGCCGAAGGCGGTGAAAATGCCTTCGATGCGCTGCCACAATCCCTCGCGCACCACGCCATCCAGGCTCTGGCGGTTATAATCGATCACCCACCATGTATTGCGCAGATCGTGTTTCCAGCCTTCCTGCAGGCATTCGTAGATGTTTCCCTCGTCCAGCTCGGCATCGCCGACCAGAGCGATCATCCGGCCCGCCGGGCGCCCCTTCGACCATGACTTGGCGGCGATATAATCCTGCACGATCGAGGCAAAAGCGGTGATTGCGACACCGAGGCCGACGGAGCCGGTGGAGAAGTCGACGTCGTCGATGTCCTTCGTGCGGCTCGGATAGGATTGCGCGCCGCCGAAGCCGCGGAAATTCTGCAGCTTCTCCTGCGTCTGGTTGCCCATCAGATACTGGATGCCGTGGAAAACGGGCGAGGCGTGCGGCTTGACGGCGACGCGATCCTCCGGACGTAATACGTGGAAGTAGAGGGCCGTCATGATCGAGACGAGCGATGCCGACGAAGCCTGATGTCCCCCGACCTTCACCTCGCCTTTTTCGCGCAGATGATTGGCATTGTGGATCATCCAGCATGCGTGCCACAGAGCCTGCCGCTCCAAATCCTTCAGGCATTCCAGCTTCGCTGGCGTCAAGGACGCTCCACCCATCGTCGACTCTCTCCCATATTTCAGACTTTCCGAAATGCTACACCCGAATTCGAGGTTAAATTGGTCTCAGTTGACCGGCTTTAGAGAAAATGCGAAATTCTCTTTCGAAAAATCATCAGTTCGCGGTCAAATATGCCTACGCCAAAACCTTCCCTCGATACGGCCACTATTCGAATCCTCGATCTGTTGCAGCAGAATGCCGAAATGAGTATTTCCGAGCTGGCGGAAGCGACAGGCCTTTCGGCCTCGCCCTGCTGGCGACGTGTCAACGATCTGAAGGAGAGCGGCGTCATCAAAGGATCGGTGACGCTGGTCGATGCGCAATCCCTGGGGCTGGCGGTCAACGTCTTCGTGCAGGTGTCGCTAAAGCAGCAGGACCGAGAATCGCTCGACGTGTTCAACGCCGCCATCAAGACCAAACCCGAAATCGTCGAATGCTACCTGATGACTGGGGAAGCAGACTACATGCTGCGGGTGGTGGTCGAGGACCTCATGAAGTTCCAGGCGCTCGTGGTCGATTTCCTCACCCGCATTCCGGGTGTTGCCAATATCCGCTCCAGCTTCGCGCTCAGCCAGATCAAATATACAACGGCGCTGCCCACCGACCATCTTAAAGCAAAGCCATAGTGCTGAGCTCGCTCGGCACGGCGCATCCGGCTTGCCGGAGATCACATGCGGCGTGTTGAAGCCACCGGGAACTGCACCGGTCTTACTCTGGCAAACAGTAGCTGAGAATATTCGGACTATCGTGGCTCGCGGTCGATATCGCGTCGCAGCACCACGGCAGTCGTGATGTCCTCCACCGTCTCATGGCTGGCGATCAGGTCGCGAACCTGGTTGAGGTCGTTGATGGATGCTGCCTCCAGTTCGACAACGAGGTCGAGCTGACCGCTCACGGATGACACACGGCGTACCTCGGTATGACGCGCAAGCAGA
This sequence comes from Rhizobium sp. BR 315, assembly GCF_050577975.1. Lineage (NCBI taxonomy): Bacteria > Pseudomonadati > Pseudomonadota > Alphaproteobacteria > Hyphomicrobiales > Rhizobiaceae > Rhizobium > Rhizobium sp. BR 315. The sequence continues at coordinate 10,244 of NZ_JARWKZ010000044.1, forward strand.
TCGAGTAGGCCAAGCGCCGGCGTGCGCTTGAGGCTGACGAGAAGGATCGCCCGGATGACGTTGGCGTCGATCTCGCCGATGTCGGCGCGATAGCCCCGGATCACACCGCTGCGCTCGAGATTGGTGACCCGCTCGCTTGTCGCGCTCCTCGACAGGCCGATCCTGCCGGCCAGTGCCTTCACCGCGATGCGTGCTTCCTTTGACAGGATTTCGAGTATTTCGCGATCTTTGGCGTCAAGGTCACGCATGGTCTTCTCACTTTGAGGCCGAACGTCTGTCGGTCCATTCCGACAGAGTGCCGGTTCGATCCGACAGGATACTTGCTCGATCCGGCAGGAAACTTGATGCCTGAAAACCGATTGCGTGCCAAGCTGTCGGAAAGAAAAATAGCTTGGAAAAACAACAACTATGACAGATCTCTCCCATCCGGCTCCTCAACTGTCCGCAGGCGATGCCGAGAAGCTCGCCAAGGAAATATTTGGCGTCACGGCCAAGGCCTCCCCGCTCGATAGCGAGCGGGACCGCAACTACCGACTGAAGACGGAAACCGACGCCGGCTGGATCCTGAAGATCGTCAATTCCAGCGAGCCGAAGATCGAAAGCGAATTCCAAACCGCTCTTCTGCACCATCTTGCCCGCGCCAATTCGGAACTTGTGGTTCCGCATCTGAAGCCGAGCCTCTCGGGCGATTTTCTGGCGTCCACGGTCGCTGTCAATGGAGAGACGCATGCCTTGCGGCTCGTCGGCTGGCTGGCGGGCACGCCGCTTGCGGAGGTCGGCAGAACGCTCGATCTGATGCGCAGCCTCGGCCGAGCGCTCGGCGAACTCGATCGGGCACTGCAAGGCTTCATTCATCCCGGCGCGCTGCGCGAGCTGGATTGGGATCTGCGCCATGCGGCGCGGGCGCGTTCACGGCTGCATTTCGTCCGCGACGCGGGGAAGCGGGCGATCCTCGAGCGCTTCATTGAGCGCTTCGAAACTCTCGTTGAACCCAAGCTCTCGGGGCTGCGGGCGCAGGTCATTCACAATGACGCCAACGACTGGAATGTTCTGGTTGATGAGCAGGACAATCAAAGAATTTCCGGTCTCATCGATTTCGGCGATGCCGTCCACACCGTCCTGATCGCCGAAGTCGCCATCGCCTGCGCCTATTCGATCCTGGATATGGAGGATCCGATCGGCGCGGCGGCGGCCCTGGCCTCCGGCTTCCACGAAAAATATCCTCTGCAGACTGAAGAGATCGACATTCTGTTCGACCTCATCGCCATGCGCCTGGTGACGAGCGTCACCTTCTCCGCTTCCCGCCACGATCAGACGGATGACAATCCATATCTTGCGATCAGCGAGGCGCCGGCTTGGCGTCTGCTCGAAAAGATGGATGCCATGAACCCGCGATTTGCTACGGCCATTCTGCGCAAGGCGTGCGGCTTCGATGCGGTTGATGGTGCCGGCGCAGTCCGCCGCTGGATTTCCGACAACCGCAAGAGCTTTGCCGATGTCGTCCGTCCTGCGGCTGCTACGATGAGCAAGGCGATCGTCCCTTACGGCGACGCGTCGCATGTCATGACCGTTGCCTCGGCCGAACAGCGTCCGCAGGAGGCGACCAAATGGTGGACGGATTTCTCCGAACAACACAAGATCGAACTCGGCGTGGGCTCGTGGGGCGAGAAAAGAACCGTCTACACCGATAAGGCCTTTGAATCACGTTTCATCGAGGGCCGGCGGCGCATCCATCATCTCGGCGTCGATCTCTTCATGGCCGCCGGAACGCCGCTCTACACGCCGCTGGCCGGGATCGTGAAAAGTGTCGAGATCGAACATGAGCCGCTCGGCTATGGCGGGCTTATCGCACTGGAGCATGCCCCCGAAGGCTGCCCTCCTTTCGTGACCCTCTGGGGCCATATGGCGCACGAGGCTCTCACCCGGCTGAAGCCCGGCCAGCGCCTGGAAGCCCGCGCGCTCGTAGGTTACATGGGCGATATCCATGAAAACGGTGGCTGGACTCCTCATCTGCATTTCCAGATCTCGACCGACGTCCAGCTGACGGCGACCGACATTCTCGGCGTTGGGGAAACTGCCTATCTCGATGTCTGGGCCGAACTCTTCCCCGACGCGTCGACGCTCGCCGGTATCCCGCCCGAAACATTTGGTCAGGATGGCCGAACGAGGGAAGAGCTGGTGGCCAAGCGCAAAGAGCTGCTGCTGCCCAATCTTTCGATTTCCTATTCCGAGCCGATCAAGTTCGTTCGCGGCGAAGGCGCCTGGCTGATCGACAATTACGGCAGGGCCTATCTGGACTGCTTCAACAATGTCTGCCATCTCGGACACGTGCATCCCGACGTCGTCGAGGCGCTTTCGCGCCAGGCCGGGCTGCTCAACACCAACACGCGCTATCTGCACGACAATATCGTTGAGTATGCCGAGCGCCTGACGGCGACTTTGCCGGATGGCCTGGCCGTGGCGTCCTTTGCCTGCTCGGGAAGCGAAGCGAACAGCCTGATGCTTCGCATGGCGCGCAACCACACCGGACGCAACGACGCGATCGTCGTTGATTGGGCCTATCACGGCACGACGCAGGAGCTAATCGACCTCAGTCCCTACAAGTACAAGCGCAAGGGCGGCAAAGGCCGTCCCGAGCATGTCTATGAGGCCGTTATTCCGGATAGCTATCATGCCTCGGAAGAGTGGCCCGTGGCCGAGCATGGCGAGCGCTTTGCCGAAAGCGTTGCCGAACAGATTGAAAGCATGCGCAGAAAGGGGCGGGCTCCCGCGTTCTTCCTGGCAGAATCGATCCCGAGCGTTGCCGGCCAGGTGTTCTTCCCGGATGGATATTTGAAGGAAGTCTATGCCATGGTGCGGGCGGCGGGCGGCCTCTGCCTTGCCGACGAAGTGCAGGTCGGCTTCGGTCGCGTCGGCAGTCACTGGTGGGCTTTCGAAACCCAGGGCGTGGTTCCGGACATCGTTTCCATGGGCAAGCCCATCGGCAACGGCCATCCGATGTCGGCGATCGTCACAACACGCGAGGTCGCAGACAGCTTCAACAACGGCATGGAATATTTCAACACCTTCGCCGGCAATCCGGTTTCCTGCGCCGTGGGACTGGCAGTCCTCCATGTGATCGAGCGGGACAAGTTGCGGGACAATGCCCTGAATGTCGGCAATTATCTCCTCGACGGTTTCCGCAAGATGCAGGATCGGTTCGACATCATCGGCGACGTTCGCGGCCTCGGTCTCTTCCTCGGGATCGAGCTGGTCACCGACCGCAAGACGAAGGCGCCCGCAACGGCTCTTGCCAGAAAGATCAACGATGGCGCCCGAGCGCGCGGCATCCTGATGGGAACCGAAGGACCGCACGACAACGTCCTGAAAATGCGCCCGCCCATGATCTTCAGCCGGGCAAATGCCGATCACCTGCTCGATGTTCTGAACGCGAGCTTCGAAGCAGCTCTCAGGTAGTTCCTGGAGCGCAGGCAGGCCGACTTGGAAGGCCGTATTCCCGTTCCAGCAATGGTCGGGAGTGCGGCCTTTTGCTTTTGAGCGGTTTCAGCGAGGGGTGTGGCACTTGCCGTTCCGGCCTACCCGCTTTGCTCATCGAAGCCAGCGCAATGCATCGGCCATCTCGCCCTTTTCTTCATTCGGTGGCCGATGGCATTGCGAAAGGCGCCTGGCGACATAATGCCGGCCGATTCCGGCAATGTGTCAGGTACGCTGACACCTTGCTTGGTGCTTGGCCGAAATGGCTATGCAAAACTCTGTTCGGTGAAGGTTGCTGGGAAACCGACAAAACCAAACAAAATACCAACAGAGGAAACCTGACGTGTTTAAACAAAAGCTTACGAAGCTGATAGCTGCCGCGACCGTTGCGATTGCCGCGACATTTTCCCTATCCCATGCTCACGCCGACGAGCTGACGAGCCTCAAGGACTCCGGCGAGTTGCGCGTTGCCATGAGCGGCCAATATCCGCCCTTCAGCTTCACGAACGATCAGAACCAGGTCGTCGGCTTCGACGCCTCGATCGGTGAAGCCATCGCCGAGCGTATGGGCCTCAAGACCAAAATCATCACGACGCCCTTCGATGGGATCATCGCCGGCCTCCTGGCGAAGAAGTACGATGCCGTTGTCGCGTCGATGACCATCACGCCGGAGCGCGAAAAGGCCGTCGACTTCGTCGGCCCTTACTATCATGCCGGCAGAGCGATCGTGGTGAAGGCGGATTCCTCCATCCAGAAGCTCGAAGACCTCAATGGCAAGACCGTGGGCGTGACGCTCGGAGACGCGCATGAGAAATGGGCAAGAGCCCAGGGCAATCTAACGGTGCGCTCCTACAAGGGCCTTCCCGAAATGCTCGTCGATCTCGAGGCCGGACGCATCAACGCTCTCGTGATGGATAGTGTTCCGGTCATGGTAGCCGTCAAGGAAACCGGACAGAAGATTCGCATTCTCGATACCCCGAATATCGAAGGCGGACGTGTCGCTCTCGGCATTGCGATCCGGAAGAACAATCCGGAACTCAAGGCAAAGATGCAGAAGGTTCTCGAGGACATGCTCGCTGACGGCGCTTATGAAAAGATCTCGATGAAATGGATCGGTAGCGATATTCGCTAACTGGCATTTCGGTATGGGCCGGCTAAGTCTCCGGCCCATTCACTATGACTTTTCGGAGCGTTTCTATGGATTTGGCGCTAATGCAGCGCGTCCTCCCATTTTTTCTGGAGGCCGCGTGGGTGACATTGAGTATTTCCGTCCTTGCGATTCTGCTTGGCTTCTGCATCGCAGTCGTCCTGGTGGCGGGCCGGCTGTCGGGTTTCTTCGTCGCCCGATGTCTTTCCCGAGCCTATGTCAGCGTGTTTCGGGGCACGCCTTGCCTCGTACAGCTGTTCGTCCTTTATTTCGGCGGCCCGCAAATCGGGCTCGAGCTTGAGCCATATTCGGCCGGGGTCATTGGCCTTGCCCTCAACATCGGCGCCTATATGGCCGAATCCATTCGCGGCGCCATCGTCAATGTCGACCGCGGACAGGCCGAGGCTGCGCGTTCGATCGGCTTTGGGCGCGGCCAGACCCTGTGGCTGGTGACCCTGCCGCAGGCGGCGCGTCTGATGATCAGGCCGCTTGGCGTGAATGCCGTTGCCTTGATCAAGGGATCGGCCCTGGTGTCGACCATATCGGTTATCGAGCTCACTTATACCGCTCAGCGCTTCATCAGCTCGACCTACAAGCCCTTCGAAATCTTCGCTGTATCCGCCGCGCTTTACATCGTGATGGTCTACGCGGTTCGGTTCTTCATTGACCGCCTTGATCTGCATTTCGCGCCAAGGTGAGGATGCCCATATGCAAAATCTCGATTTCAGCGTAGTCACGCCCTACTTCGGCCTCCTGACGACCGGCCTCTGGTGGACGATCGTCATGTTCCTCAGCTCGAGTGTCGTGAGCCTCGCGCTCGGCATAGCCTTCGCGCTCATTGTCCTCTATGCGCCGCAGATAGCGGCCTTTCCGATACGGTTCCTCACCTGGCTTTTCATGGGGACGCCGCTCCTGCTGCAATTGTATTTGATCTATTACGGACTCGTGCAGATCGGCATCGATATTCCGGCAGTTGGAGCAGGCATTATTGGCCTCAGCCTGCATTTCGCCGTCTACAACGCCGATGTCTTCCGCGCCGGTATCCTTTCGGTCGATCCCGGACAGATGGAAGGCGCGCGCTCGATCGGCCTCAACCGTGGCCAGGCCCAGCGTTACATCATCGTGCCGCAGGCGCTCCGCAAGACGATCGCACCGATCGGAAACAATCTGATCGTGCTGCTCAAGGATACCTCGCTCGTTTCCATCATCGGCATTGCCGAGCTCGTCTATAGCGCTCAGCTCGCCATCAGCGAGACCTATACGCCTTTCGAATTTTATCTAACCGTTGCAGGCATTTACTACATGGCAAACCTCGTCCTCGAAGCCGGACTGCAATTTCTTGAAAACAAGGTGGAGATGTCACGATGAGCGCCGCTAAGCCCATGGTCGAAGTCAAGGGTGCCCGCAAGGCCTATGGGGCGCTCGAAGTGCTCAAAGGGATCGATCTTTCCGTCTCCCGCGGGCAGATCATCGCGATTATCGGCCCGAGCGGCTCGGGCAAGAGCACGCTTTTGCGGTCGATCAATCATCTGGAAGTGCTGAACGGTGGAGAAGTCTGGCTCGATGGCGAGCTGGTCAATCGCGCGCTGAAGGGAAATGCGTTTGAACGGCACATCAATGCCGTGCGCCAGCAGATGGGCATGGTGTTTCAGCATTTCAATCTGTTTCCGCACCTGACCGTCCTTCAAAACATCACGCTCGGCCCCATCAAGCTCAAGGGTCTGACGAAGCAGGCTGCCCGCGAACTGGCGGTGGAGCTCCTGTCCAAGGTGGGGTTGGCCGACAAGGTCGATGCCTATCCGTCGCGGCTATCCGGCGGCCAGAAGCAACGTGTCGCGATTGCGCGCGCGCTGGCCATGCAGCCAAAGGTGATGCTCTTCGACGAGGCGACATCAGCACTGGATCCTGAGCTGGTCGACGAGGTTAATGCCGTCATGAAGCAGCTCGCCGCAGAGCACATGACGATGTTGATCGTCACCCACGAGATGCGGTTTGCCGGCGAAGTGGCCGATCGAATCGTCTTCATGGATGGCGGTGTCGTCGTGGAGGAGGGGGCGCCGCAGCAGATTTTGCAAAATCCGACCCATGATCGAACCCGTTCGTTCTTGAAGAAGCATCTTCACGATCGATAGGGTGGGCTCGGCCCGGTGGGCCTAGTAATGCGTTTATGACATCCGTGTCAGCATTCGTGACGACGTCCTATCTTTTCGGGTCGTCGGCGCGCTATATCCTTTCCCTCCAGATTGACGGGAGAGGATATGAAGAGAATCGTCTTGTTTTCCGGCGGCAGCGCGTGTCGTTCGATCAACATCGCTCTGTGCCGGAACGGGGCCGAGGTCACGCGCATCGTACCTGCCTGGGACAGCGGCGGAAGCTCCAAGATTATCCGCGAGCGGCTGGGCATTCTCTCTGTCGGCGACATCAGGCAGGCTTTGATGACGATGGCTCATGGGGAGGGATGTGCCGGCGATGTCGTGAAGATCTGCAATGCGCGGCTTTCGGCCAATCTCGGTCTCGAGGGCGCCTGGAACGAATTCCTGTTTTACGCCAAGGGCGGTCATCCGCTGCTCGAGAGAATGGAGCCGGGGCTACGCGGCGCGATCCTGAACTACCTCAACACATTCGCTTCCGCGGTTGGCGAGGATTTCGATTTCAGACACGGCAGTATCGGGAATTTCATTTTGACCGGCGCATGCCTTGCCCACAACGGCGATGTCAACACGGCGATTTTCGTGTTTAGAAAGCTGTGTGGCATCAATGGGAATGTCTGGCCATCCTCCATCGACAGCGATCTTGTGCTGTCCGCGACGTTGACGGATGGCAGAATGGTGATGCCGCAGGACGCGATCACGACCATGTCCGAGCAGGATGCCAGGATCGGGATCGCCAAACTCGACCTTGATCGCGCGAGTGGTGAGCGACCGATGGCCAACTCCGCCGTTCTCGACGCGATAGCCCGGGCAGATCTCATAGCCTTCGGGCCGGGCAGTGTTTACACCAGCGTTATTCCGCATCTTCTGGTGGACGGCGTCGTCGCTGCTGTCGAGCAGGTCAACTGTCCCAAGGTCCTTATCGGCAACATTCTGCAATGCCGCGAGACGATCGGGCTGACATTGGCTGATGTGCTATCGGCTTTTGATCTCCAGTGGCGCCAACGCGGTGGATCTTCGGACTTGTTTTCTCACATTCTGGCGAACCGGGTGCTTTTTCCCTTCGAAAAGACGGTTGGCAGATTCCCGTACCTGACGGACGGATTGTCGGACACGGCTCGATATGCGCTTATCCGGGATGAGTTCGAGGACGCCTGGAGCCGTGGTCAGCATGACGGCGAAGCGATAACCTCCAGCCTGCTGAAGATCGCTTCGGCCGGGAATGGGCTTGGTCGGGCGTAAGGCGAGAGGAGGCGGCTCATTCCATGGGCTTGCTCCGGATGCTTCGCGCTACCAGTAACATGCCTGCGCCCGACGCTGCCGCGACGGCGGGAAAATCAGCGATCTCTAAAATAAAGGCGACGGCTGATCGTCAGGCCCCGCTTCCATCGGTCTTGTGCTCGGCCGGAGCCGGACCGGCGGTGTCGCGGAGTATGAAGCGCGCGCCGAGAACAACCTTCATATCCTGCGGGCTGTCGCGGTGCTCGATCGCATCGCAAAGAAGCTTCAATGCATGTCTGCCGACCTCCTGGCCCGCTATCTCGTGATGAGCTTCGGCATATTCCTTGTCCGGCAATACGCCCTCTCATCGATCCCCGACGAATTGCTGGAAGCCGCGCGTGTGGATGGCGCCGGCGAATGGTGGATTTTCTTTCGCATTGTGTTGCCGCTGATGCGCGGTCCGATCGGGACGCTGACCGTCCTGCCTTCTTCCAGGCCTGGACCACCTTTGCCTGGCCCATGGTCATCAACATGGCGCGTGGCAAATGCGTACTTGAGGTGGGGCTGGCCCTGTTCCAGACCGGCTTCATCGTCGATCTCGGCCGCCTCAGTGCCGCTGCCGCTCTGTCGCTCATTCCGAGTGTCATCTTCTTCGGTGCGATGCGGCGCAATTTCGTCAAAGGTGTCGCGACGAGCGGCATGAAGGAATAGGCTGGGCGAGACTTCGATTCCCCACTTTTCCAAACAGCATATGCACTGAAGAAAGGGACAGATGATGCGGCAGACTTGGCGTTGGTTCGGCCCGTCCGATCCGGTATCGATTGACGACATGCTACAGGCGGGAGTTGAAGGCGTGGTCACCGCGCTTCATCATCGCGCTCCCGGCGAGGTGTGGACGCCGGAGGATATTGCCGCCCGCCAGCGCGAACTCTCGGTTATGAGCGACGGCAGTCCCTCCGGGTTGAGCTGGGACGTGGTCGAGAGCCTGCCGGTCTCCGAGGATGTCAAACGCCAGAGCGGGCCGTGGCGGGAGCATATCGACAGCTGGAAGACAAGCCTTCGCCATCTTGCCGATGCCGGGGTGCAGGCGATTTGCTACAACTTCATGCCTGTCCTCGACTGGACGCGCACCGATCTTGCCTATCGCCTGCAAAACGGTGCGACGTGCATGCGCTTCGATGCGGTGGATTTCGCAGCATTCGACCTGTTCCTGCTGCAACGCCCGGCCGCGCGCGAAGAACTTGAGCCTGACGTCGTCGATGCAGCGCAGCGCCGCTTTTCGGAAATGGACGATGCGCGCAAGAGCCAACTCGTCGCCAATATCGTCTCCGGCCTGCCGGGTGCCGCGATCCACATGACGATCGACGAGGTGAAGGATCATCTCACGCAATATAATGGCTTGTCCGCCGAAAGACTGAAGGCGCATCTCATCGATTTCCTCAGCGAAGTCGCACCGCTCGCACAGGAGCTGGGCATGCGGCTCTGCTGCCATCCGGACGATCCGCCGTTTCCGCTGCTGGGGCTGCCGCGTATCATGTCGACCGAAGCCGATTACCGCGCCATGGTCGAAGCCGTCGATCTTCCGGCCAACGGTATCACGCTGTGCACCGGCTCACTCGGCGCGCGGCGCGACAACGACCTGCCGGGCATGATGGCAAGGCTCGGCGATCGCGTCCATTTCCTGCATCTGCGCAACGTCGCGCTGGAAGACAATCGGCACGGCGGCTCGTTCCACGAGGCGGCGCATCTCGAGGGCAGCACCGACATGGTGGCGGTGATCGCCGCCGCGCTCAAGGAGGAGGCAAGACGGAAAGGGCAGGGCCGCCAAGACTGGCAGATCCCTTTCCGCCCCGATCACGGCCAGAATATTCTCGACGATCATGTCAGGCAGACGCGCCCCGGTTATCCGGCGATTGGCCGCCTCAAGGGGCTGGCGGAATTGCGCGGCATCATGACCGCGCTGTCGCATCCGCTCGTGGCCGGAGGCTCATCGGGTCCTTGCGAGCCTGTCAGGATTTGAACGCTGTGCTGAATGAGGCCCTGCCGTTTTCCGCGCGACGCGGGTCCTACGACAGCTGATACGGCGTCGTCTCTCTGACATTGTGATCGACGGAGATGCTACGGCGCAAAGGCGGAACGGCGCGGCTGGCGCAGTTGCTGCGCTCGCATATGCGACAGGATATGCCGATCGGTTCGAAGGCGGATTTGTCGGTGACGTTGAGATCGTCGGCATAGACGAAGGCGCTGGCGTAGGAAATTTCGCAGCCGAGCGCCAGCGCGTGACTGGACCGCTGCGTGCGAAACCCTCCGACTCCCTTGCTCACATGCGTGGCAAGACAGAGATAGCGGGCGCCGTCTGGCGTTTCCGCAAGTTGGCGAATGAACCGGCCCGGTGTCTCGAAGGCCTGATGCGCGTTCCAGAGCGGACAGGCCGCTCCGAAGCGCGCGAATTGCAGCTTGGTTGCACTGTGACGCTTGGTAATGTTGCCGGCGCGGTCGATGCGGGCAAAGAAGATCGGGATCCCCTTCATGCCCGGGCGTTGCAGCGTCGATAGCCGGTGGCAGACCTGCTCCAGGGATGTCCCGAACCGGGCGGCAAGCAGCTCGATATCGTGCCTAAGGTCGCGGGCGGTTTTCAGGAAGCCTTGATAGGGCATGAGGAGAGCACCGGCAAAATAGTTGTGCAGGCCGATGCGACAGACCTCGCCAGCCTCTTCGCTGCGGAACCCTGCCTGGCGCACGATGTTTTCCACCGCCTCGCTGGCGTAGAGCTGTGCGACTTGCACGGCCATCTGGAATGTGCGGGTTTCGGCCGGGGCATACGGATTGAGGGTCAGCACCCGTCCCGCCGGATCGTAGCGGCGGACCGCATTCATGGCCGATGGCCCGTGCACGACGCGAACGCTGAATTGACTGTCCAGATAGTCTGTCAGGATCGGCTGGCCATCCCCGCCCTGCAGGCCGAGTTTGAGGGCGAGCGCTTCCGCCGTGGTGTCGAGTTCCTGCACATAGTTGTCGACATAGTGAAAGAAGTCGCGAACTTCGTCATAGGGCGTCGCTTCGAGTGCCGCAGCGCGGCCGAGCCTGTCGTCGAGGCTGGCAAGCTGCTCGCTGTTGCGCCGATAAGCCTGGTGACAGCTGACTAGCGCACGGGCAAAACCCGGCGCATTCTGCGCGATCAGCTTTAACTCCTGTAATGTCGGCGAGTAGGATTCGAACAATGGATCGCCAAGCGCCTCGGTAAGCGCCGACATCAGTCGATCGGTCTCGCCGGTGGAAAGCTCTGCAATGTCGAGCCCATATTTGTCGGCCAAGGCCAGAAGGACGGCGGCAGATACCGGACGTTGGTTGTTTTCGATCTGGTTAAGATAGCTCAGTGAGATGCCGAGGCGTTCGGCGAACTGGCTCTGCGTTGCATCATGTTCCAGACGCAGTTCCCGGACTTTCCGGCCGATGAAGAGTTTCCCGATGGCCATCTTCGCAACTTCGCAATTGTTAATTTGAATTTTTATAAGTCCGCATATCTGCGCGTTCAATGATTTTCTCGCGGTCGGACCCTCGCTATGACTTCGGCATATCGAGGGAGGCATCATGCAGACGATATTGGATCAGCTCGCAGCCCGGCGCGCCGAGGCGCGGCTGGGAGGCGGCGAGCGAAGAATTGCGGCCCAGCACGGAAAGGGCAAGCTGACCGCGCGCGAGCGCATCGAAGTGCTTCTCGATGAAGACTCCTTCGAAGAGTACGACATGTATGTCACTCACCGCGCGACCGATTTTGGCATGGCGGAGCAGAAGATCGCGGGTGACGGCGTCGTGACCGGATGGGGAACGATCAATGGCCGTCAGGTCTACATCTTCTCTCAGGATTTTACCGTGCTAGGTGGCTCCCTGTCGGAGACGCACGCGCAGAAGATATGCAAGATCATGGACATGGCCATGAGGAACGGCGCGCCGGTCATCGGCCTCAACGATTCCGGTGGCGCGCGCATTCAGGAAGGCGTGGATTCGCTTGCCGGCTATGCCGAGGTGTTCAAGCGCAATGTCGAGGCCTCCGGCGTCGTGCCGCAGATTTCCGTCATCATGGGACCTTGCGCAGGTGGTGCCGTCTATTCGCCGGCCATGACGGATTTCATCTTCATGGTGCGGGATTCCTCCTACATGTTCGTCACCGGCCCCGACGTGGTGAAGACGGTAACGAACGAGATCGTCACGGCGGAGGAGCTTGGCGGAGCGCGCACCCACACCTCGAAATCCTCGGTTGCCGACGGCGCCTTCGAGGATGATATCGAGGCGCTGGAGCATATCAGGTTGCTCTTCGACTTCCTGCCGCTGAACAACCGCGAGAAGCCGCCGGTCAGACCATTCCACCACGACCCGGCCCGGTTGGAAAATCGGCTAGACACGCTCATTCCCGACAGCTCCAACAAGCCTTATGACATGAAGGAGCTGATCCACGCCCTTGCCGACGAGGGCGACTTCTTCGAGCTGCAGGCGGCCTTTGCGCGCAACATCATCACCGGCTTCATGCGCATGGAAGGACAGACAGTGGGTGTCGTTGCCAATCAGCCCATGGTGCTGGCCGGCTGTCTCGACATCGACTCCTCGCGCAAAGCTGCGCGTTTCGTTCGCTTCTGCGACGCCTTCAATATTCCGATCCTGACATTGGTCGACGTGCCCGGCTTCCTTCCCGGCACGGCACAGGAATATGGCGGCGTGATCAAGCATGGCGCCAAGCTCTTGTTCGCCTATTCCCAGGCCACAGTGCCGATGGTGACGCTCATCACCCGCAAAGCCTATGGTGGCGCGTACGACGTAATGGCGTCGAAGCATATCGGCGCGGATGTGAACTATGCATGGCCCAGCGCCGAAATCGCGGTCATGGGCGCCAAGGGCGCGACGGAAATTCTCCACCGCGCCGATCTGGCCGATCCGGAGAAGATCGCCGCCCGCACCCGCGAATATGAGGAGCGGTTCGCCAATCCATTCGTTGCTGCAGAACGTGGCTTCATTGACGAAGTCATCATGCCGCATTCGTCCCGCCGTCGCATCGCCCGCGCCTTCGCCTCGCTTCGTAACAAGCAGGTGGATGCACGCTGGAAGAAGCACGACACGATACCTCTCTGACGGGCCATTCCCATGATCAAGAAAATCCTGATCGCCAATCGCGGCGAAATCGCCTGCCGCGTCATCAAGACCGCCAAGCGCCTCGGCATTTCGACAGTCGCCGTCTATTCCGATGCAGATCGCAACGCCCTGCATATGTCGATGGCGGACGAGGCGGTGCATATCGGCCCGTCGCCATCGAGCCAGTCCTACATCGTCATCGACCGGATCGTCGAAGCCGTCCGCAAGACCGGTGCCGACGCCGTACACCCTGGCTATGGTTTCCTCTCCGAAAACGCACATTTTGCGGCCGCGCTCGAACGCGAAGGCGTAACGTTTATCGGCCCTCCCGTCGGCGCGATCGAGGCCATGGGCGATAAGATCACCTCCAAACAGCTCGCGGCCCGCGCTGGAGTGTCGACGGTGCCAGGGCATATGGGTCTGATCGAAAACGCTGACGAAGCCGTGCGGATCGCGGATGAGATCGGCTATCCGGTGATGATCAAGGCATCGGCGGGCGGTGGCGGCAAAGGCATGCGCATCGCGCGCAATGCCGAAGAGACACGCGAAGGATTTCAAGCGTCGCGCAACGAGGCCAAAAGCTCCTTCGGCGACGACCGCATCTTCATCGAGAAGTTCATCACTGAGCCGCGCCATATCGAGATTCAGGTGCTCGGCGACAAGCACGGCAATGTCGTCTATCTCGGTGAGCGGGAATGTTCCATCCAGCGCCGCAATCAAAAGGTGATCGAGGAGGCTCCGTCACCCTTCCTCGACGAAACGACCCGCAAAGCCATGGGAGAGCAGGCCGTCGCGCTCGCCAAGGCTGTCGGCTACAATTCCGCGGGGACGGTGGAGTTCATCGTCGATGGCAAGCAGAACAAGTTCTATTTCCTTGAGATGAACACGCGCCTGCAGGTTGAGCATCCGGTGACGGAACTCGTGACCGGGCTCGATCTGGTGGAGGAAATGATCAAGGTCGCGGCCGGCGAACGTCTGTCTTTCGGCCAGGGCGATGTGAAGCTGAATGGCTGGGCGATCGAAAGCCGCCTCTATGCCGAGGATCCCTACCGCAACTTCCTGCCGTCGATCGGCCGATTGACGCGGTATCGTCCGCCGGCCGAGGGTCGAACGAGCGACGGCGCCATCCTGCGCAACGACACCGGCGTCTATGAAGGCGGCGAAATCTCGATGTATTATGACCCCATGGTCGCGAAGCTCTGCGCCTGGGCACCCAGCCGCGAAGAAGCGATCGATGCGATGAGCGATGGTCTCGACGACTTCGAGGTCGAAGGGATCGGACACAACTTGCCCTTCCTGTCCGCTGTCATGAATCAGGAGCGCTTCCGTTCCGGTCAGCTGACGACGGGTTACATCGCCGAGGAGTTCCCCGATGGCTTCCACGGCGTCGAGCCCCACCAGGCGTCGGCTCGCAAGCTTGCCGCCGTTGCCGCGACGATCAACCGGATCGTTCAGGCTCGCGCTGCGGATATTTCTGGAACGATCGGCAATCATCGCCGGCGGATCGGTCAGGATTGGGTCGTATCCTTCGGCCAGTGGCGTTTCGAGGTTTGCATGCTGCCGATGGAAGGCGATACGGACGTATCGTTCGCGGACGGCGAAGTGCTTCGCGTGGCGAGCGACTGGCTGCCCGGCAAAACGCACTGCGCTTTTTCGGTCGGCTCCGATATACTGGGCGTCAAGGTCGATCTGGTGGGGTCGGCGATCCGCCTGCGCTGGCGGGGGACGGAGATCGTTGCTCGTGTCCGGTCGCCACGCGTTGCGGAGCTTGCCCGCCTGATGCCTATTAAGCTGGCGGCGGATACCTCCAAGCTTCTGCTATGCCCGATGCCGGGAGTTCTGACCTCGCTCAGTGTCGAGGTAGGCAGTGTCGTCGAAGCGGGTCAAACCTTGGCAGTGGTTGAGGCCATGAAGATGGAAAATGCCTTGAAGGCGGAACGTAAGGGTGTCGTTAAACGTATCGAAGCGAAAGTAGGGCATAGCCTTGCGGTCGACGAGCTAATTCTGGAGTTCGAATGATGGTTGAACGATCCCTAGAGGAATGGGCTGATCTGGCCGAGAAGGAGCTCAAGGCATCGGCCGAGACGCTCACCTGGGAAACGCCTGAGGGAATAGCCGTCAAGCCGCTCTATACCGAGGCGGATACCGCGGGCCTGCCGCATCTTTCCTCGCTGCCAGGCTTTGCACCCTTCACGAGAGGGCCGCGCGCCACCATGTATGCCGGCCGTCCCTGGACGATCCGCCAATATGCCGGCTTTTCCACCGCCGAGGCCTCCAACGCCTTCTATCGCAAGGCGCTCGCCGCCGGTCAGCAGGGTGTCTCCGTCGCCTTCGATCTCGCCACCCATCGCGGCTATGACAGCGATCATCCGCGGGTCGTCGGGGACGTTGGCAAAGCGGGTGTCGCGATCGATTCCGTCGAGGACATGAAGATCCTCTTCGATGGCATTCCGCTGGAGAAGGTTTCCGTCTCGATGACCATGAACGGAGCCGTCATCCCGATCCTGGCGAGCTTCATCGTTGCCGGCGAGGAGCAGGGCGTGCCGCGTGCAGCACTTTCGGGCACGATTCAGAACGATATTCTGAAGGAGTTCATGGTCCGCAACACCTACATCTACCCGCCCGAGCCCTCGATGCGGATCGTTGCCGACATTATCGAATATACGGCCAAGGAGATGCCGAAGTTCAACTCCATCTCGATCTCCGGCTACCATATGCAGGAGGCCGGCGCGACGCTGGTGCAGGAGCTCGCCTTCACGCTCGCCGACGGCCGCGAATATGTGCGGGCTGCGCTGGCCAAGGGCCTCAATGTCGACGATTTCGCCGGTCGCCTTTCCTTCTTCTTCGCCATCGGCATGAACTTCTTTATGGAGGCGGCCAAGCTGCGGGCGGCGCGCCTGCTCTGGACGCGCATCATGGAGGAGTTCAAGCCGGCCAAGCCATCGTCGCTGATGCTGCGCACTCACTGCCAGACATCAGGCGTCTCGCTGCAGGAACAGGATCCCTATAACAACATCATCCGTACCGCCTTCGAGGCCATGTCCGCCGTGCTCGGAGGCACGCAGTCCCTGCACACCAACTCTTTCGATGAGGCGATCGCCTTGCCGACGGAATTTTCGGCGCGCATCGCCCGCAACACCCAGCTCATCCTGCAGCATGAGACCGGCATAACGAACGTGGTGGATCCGCTTGCCGGCTCCTACTATGTCGAAAGCCTCACCAAGGAACTCGCGGACAAGGCCTGGGCGCTGATCGAGGAGGTGGAAGCCCTGGGCGGCATGACGAAGGCCGTCAACGAAGGCTTGCCGAAGCGACTGATCGAGGAGGCAGCGACACGCCGGCAGGCGGCAGTCGACCGGGGCGATGAAGTCATCGTCGGCGTCAACAAGTATCGGCTGGAGACGGAGGAGGAGATCGAGATCCTGGCGATCGACAATGCCGCCGTCCGCAGCGCACAGATCAAGCGCATCGAGGAGACGCGCAGACGCCGTGATGGCGTCAAGGTCGAACAGGCTCTCGAGCGCCTGAAGACAGTCGCGGCGACGGGTGAGGGCAATATCCTCGAAGCCGCCGTTGATGCCGCCCGCGCCCGTGCGACCGTAGGCGAGATTTCCGACGCCATGCGCACAGTCTTCGGCGATCACTCAGCCGTCCCCCAAGTTGTCAGCGATATCTATGGTGCCGCCTATGCCGGCGATCCTGAGCTGGTGACGCTCAGCAACCGCCTCTCCGAGGTGACTGCATCGCTCGGGCGCAAGCCGAAGATCATGGTCGCCAAGCTCGGTCAGGATGGTCATGACCGCGGTGCCAAGGTCATCGCCTCGGCCTTCGGCGATGTCGGCTTCGACGTGGTCGCCGGGCCACTGTTTCAGACGCCGGACGAAGCTGCGGATCTTGCCGTCAGGGAAAAGGTTCAGGTGATCGGCATGTCCTCGCTTGCCGCCGGTCACAAGACGTTGGCGCCTCAGCTCGTCGAAGCGTTGAAAGAGAAGGGCGCCGATCAGGTCATTGTCGTGGTCGGTGGTGTCATTCCGCGCCAGGACTACGACTACCTGCTCGAACACGGCGTCAGCGCGGTCTTCGGCCCCGGCACCAATGTACTCTACGCCGCCAATTCCATCCTTGATCTCCTGGAAGGCAAACGCAGGAACGCTTGAGGTGATGGGCAAACTTGATTGCGTCTCCTCCTTGCCCTCCTCGGTGCCAGTCGTCATCCTGGCCGGAGATACGTCGCTGGAGCGATTGAGGGAAGTCGCCACAAGCGGTTATCTGCGGCTGCGCGAGCCCGTCGATGCGGAACGGGTCCGATAGGCAATCATTGAGCTATGCTCTCCCGAAACATCGGCGCTTCAGGTTTAGCTCCCAAAACGATCCGAGCAGCGCCTCCTTAAGCCTAAAAAATACCCATCTCCTACAAAAAGCGTCAAAGAGATGCGTTTGATGCATGGGTGCAGTGCGGGATCGTCGCTGGTTTAAATCGATTGAAGATCCTATATTCCAATCATCGAAACGACGCCGGAACCAAACGAGGTTGCCGACGTCAGGAAGCCCTCAGGAAAGGGGATTATCATGAACGTCGCACGCTCTTTCAACAACTGGCGCAAGTTCCGTCAGACCGTAAACGAACTCGGCCGCATGTCCAGCCGCGAACTGCAGGACCTCGGTATCGACCGCGCTGATATCCGCAGCGTTGCCCGCGCGGCAATCGCACGCTAATCGCATCACATTCGGCCTTTGAGGCCTCCGGACGCCCGCTGAAAATGCGGGCGTTTTTGCGTCAGCCTGCCATGCTGAAGGCCGGTTCGTTTTTCGCGCTGACTTGACGCCTTTCTGGTTTGCATTTTGTGCATAGCTGCAGTGCAGCATAAACTCTATGAATCTCCGGTAGTTCAAGTATGATCCAAATCATCGAAGCGATGCACCTCCTCCCGCAGCGCTTCGGATTTCAGACGGCCCACTCCTCCTCCCAGGGACGTCTGTAGGAACAGCGGCACTCCTCCTCCCAAGTCGCTGTTCGGTTTTCGAAAAGCCTGCCGCACCTCCTCCCGCGGCAGGCTTTTTTCGTTTTGGCGCTTGCTCCCTTGTGAAAGACATTCGTCAATGACGGCGGCTCGCTGATCATGATTTCGCATTGTTTCCAAACTGCCGGAACGAGCGCGTGAACTTGCATCTCCGGCGTCTCCCTCAGCTTGCGAGGGCAAATAGCTCCATCGCATCGGCAAAACCTTTCAGCCGCTGCGGCCCGATTGAAACCGCGTCGGTGATATGTGCCTTTTCGCGGAAGGCTTCGGATATCAGCAGCGCCTCGCCCCTTTCGCTGCAAATGCTCTGTATGCGGCTGACGACATTGACGTCGGGGCCGATCAGCGTGAAATCGAGCCGGCTGCCGGAGCCGACATTGCCGTAGCTGACCTCGCCATAGTGCAGCGCGATGCCGACCTTGATGTTGATGTCGTCATATTGGAAGCGGTCCACGTCGTCGAGGATCGCGCGCGCAGCCGCCAGTGCGGCGTTGCAGGCGCCGGGCGGATCGATGCCCGGAAAGAAGGCGAGAACGGCATCGCCCATGAACTTCAGCACCTCGCCGCCTTCTCGGGTAATCGCGGGGACGACCTTGTCGAAATAGGCGTTCAGAAGGCCGAGCACGACATTGCCGGGCAGCCGGTTGGAAAGTTCGGTGAAGCCGCGCAGATCGCAGAGCAGCAGTGCCGTTTCCATGGACTCGATCTCGCCACGGCGAATGTGCCCGGCAAGGATCCGGCTTGCTGTCATGGGACCGATATAGGTGTCGAGCAGGCTGAGCTCGCATTGCCTGAGAACGCGCAGCTCAGTGGCGTTGCGTAGCGCCGGCAGGATGCGCGCGATCACCTGCTGCTCGGCTGATGTAAAGCCGCTCGGCCGTTTCGTGCCGAAGGCAGCGGAGCTGATCGGCCCGTCGGCATTGCAGAGCGGAGCGATCATCAGCTGTACAAGTCCGCGGCCGGAAAAGATGTCGATATGTTGCCAGCGGCCGTGCTGGCTTTCGCCTGGGCCGACAATCAGCGTTTCGCGCGTCTCCAGAGCCTTCTGGAGCGGTGTATTCGCGATCGTCAGGCGCATCCCGTGTTCGCGGTCGTGAATCTCGATCGGTTCGCCGGGCGCCCAGGCGAAGGTGCGGCCGATGAGCTCGGGGTGCAGCGTCATCAAGTGTAGCGTCAGCCGGTCGATGGGGAGGCCGATCGCCCGCAAACGGCGCCCCAGCCCAGAGATGAGACCGACTTCATCGAGCGCGTGGCACTCATCTCCGGTCAGCCATTCGATGAGGCTCAGCGTCGCCGCGGCATTGATGCCGGCATGCGTGATCTTGGAGCTTGGTATTGCGGTTTGAGATATGTCCAGCAGCATGGTCATGATTGTTTCCTCCTGTTTCGGTGCGGCGCTTAGTGCGCGCCGGCACCGGAGAGATGACCGGCTTTCTTGAGAAACAGACTGGCGAGCAGGGCGACGACGAGCGCAACGCCAAGCAGGTAGAAGGTGTCGCTGAAGGCCATGATGTTGGCTTGCTTGCGCAGGCTGCCGGCGATAGCGACGATGGCCTTGTGCGTGGCAAGCGCCTGGTCGCTGACCCCATGGTTCAGGAAATAGTTGGTGAGCCTGGCGACACGGTCACGCGTTGCGTCTTCGAACATCGAAACCGAATTCGTCAGGATATTCGAGTGGAACTGTTCCCGCTTGGTGAGAAAGGTCTGCAGTGCCGCAATGCCGACCGCGCCGCCGAGATTGCGCATCATGTTGAAGAGCGCAGAGGCAGAGCCGGCATTTTCCTGTTCGATGCCGGCGGTGGCGATCGCGGTGAGCGGGGTGAAAGCCAGTGCCTGGCCAACGGCGCGCACGATATTTGGCCAGAAGAGCTGATCGCTGGCATAGTCGCCAGTCATGTAAACATTCATGAAGTTCGAGGCGGCAAAGAGGGCAAAGCCGGCAAGGATCAGCAGCCGGGCATCGAACCGCTTCATCAGCCGTGGCACCAGCGGGATCAGGATCAGCTGCGGAATACCGGTCCAGGCGAGCACCAGGCCGATCTGCTCCGAATTGTAACCCTGAATACGCGTGAGATAGATCGGCAGGACAAAGACCGAACCATAAAGCGCAATGCCGAGCAGGAAATTGGCGAGCATGCCGAAGCCGAAATTACGGCGCACCAGCAGGCGCAGGTTCAGCAGCGGATGGGCAGCGCGAAGCTCGATGATGAGGAAGAGCGTCAGCGAAACCGCGGCGATAACCGACAGACGGACGATAAATGGAGAGCTGAACCAGTCGTCCTTGTTGCCTTCTTCAAGCACTGTCTGCAGCGCTGCGAGACCGATTGCCATGGTGATGATGCCAGGCCAATCGCCCTTCGCGAGCAGCGAAAGGTTCATCGGCGCACGGTCGAGCGACACCCAAAGCATGGCCACCATCAGAATACCGGGCACGAGATTGACGTAGAATATATATTGCCAACCCCAGCTTTCGGTGAGGTAGCCGCCAATGGTCGGGCCAATCGCCGGCGCAAAAGTCGCAGAGAGGGCGAAGAGTGCGAGGCCCATCGGCTGCTTGGGCTTCGGCAGCAGCGTGATGATGATGGTGAAGGCCATCGGGATCAGCACGCCGCCGGAAAAGCCCTGGATGGCGCGCAGCACGATCATCTGCTGGAGGTTTGCGGCAAAGGCGCAGCCGACCGAAAACAGCAGGAAGAGGATGGCATTGGTCAGCAGATAGATGCGGACCGAAAAGACGCGGGCGAGCCAGGCGCTGAGGGGGATGACGACGATCTCGGCGATCAGGTACGAGGTCGAGATCCAGCCGCCGTCATCCGTGCCGGCGCCGATTGCGCCCTGGATGTCGGCAAGCGACGCATTGACGATCTGGATGTTCAGCACGGCCATGAAGGCGCCGAGCGTGGAACCGATGACGGCGATCCACATGCGCAGCGGGTTCATGGCAGGCTTGGCGGCCGGGGCCACCGCAACGGGGGCGGGTACGGCGGAATTGTTGTTTGCGGCGATCTGAAGAGTGGCCATGATGCAGCTCCTTCCGGCTAATGCCGAAATAATCTCATGACAGTGTTGAGGTGATAATCGACGAAGGAAGGGAAGGATCATCCAGCGTGGCCGGATAATCCCTCCGCGTTGGCGGTCGACGTCTGGGCGGCCTTGGTATCGATTTCGGGCTCGACCGACATGCCGGAGCGCAGCAGCCCGGCCAGGCGTTCATCATCGATCACGATCTTCACCGGAATGCGCTGGACGATCTTGGTGAAGTTGCCGGTGGCATTATCCGGCGGCAGCAGCGAGAATTCGAGGCCGCTTGCCGGCGAGAGGCTGTCGACATGGCCCTTGATGGCAACGTCGGGGAAGCTGTCGACCCTGATGTCGACCGATTGGCCGGGGCGCACATAGGTCAGCTGCGTCTCCTTGAAATTGGCGACGACATAGACCGAATGCAGCGGTACGACCGCCATCAGCTGTGTGCCTGACGTGACGTACTGTCCGACGCGGATCGAGCGGGCGCCGACCGTGCCGTCGACTGCGGCAACGATGTCCGTGTAGGAAAGATTGAGTTGCGCCTGGCGGACCGTTGC
Organism: Rhizobium sp. BR 315; assembly: GCF_050577975.1. NCBI lineage: Bacteria > Pseudomonadati > Pseudomonadota > Alphaproteobacteria > Hyphomicrobiales > Rhizobiaceae > Rhizobium > Rhizobium sp. BR 315. The sequence goes on from NZ_JARWKZ010000044.1 coordinate 31,962, forward strand.
TTCAGCGCGATCACGCTGGGCGGCGGCCTGATCGCGCTGCGTCTGCAGCACGGGCACCTTGTTCTGGGTGGCAACAAGGGCGGCATGGTCACGCTCGACGACCGCGGCAGCCTGTTCGCGAGCGGATTGTGTCTGTTCGGCGCGCGATTGCGTGCCGGCGCCGTTGCTGATTAGCCGGGCCGAACGGGCGGCATCGGACTGCGCAAAATCGAGCGAGGCCTGAGACGCGGCTTCGGTTGCCTTGGCCTGTCCGATCAGCGATTGCTGCAGCACGATCTGCGCGTCGATATTGGCGATGGCGGCATCGGCAGCTTTCAGGTCCGCCTTCGCTTGGGAAAGGGCAGCCTGGAAGTCGCGGTCGTCGATGCGGGCAAGCACCTGGCCGGCCTTGACGCTGTCATTGTCGTTGACAAGCACTTCCTTGATATAGCCGGCGACCTTGGGGGCGATCGCGGTGTAATCGGCTTTGACGTATGCATCGTCGGTGGATTCGATGAAGCGGCCGACCATCCAGTAGTGATAACCGAAGTCGGCGGCGAAGGCCGCCCCGGCCAGCAAGGCGGCGACGAGCACCCCACGCTTGATGAGCTTGCGGCTTGTCCTCGGAGCCGTCGTTGCCGCAGGGGTAGCTACCTCGGCAGCCGGTGCCTGCGGAGCTTCGGCGCCGGGAGACTTTGTCGCCTCGCCCGCCGGCGCGACCTCGGCCTGGCTTGCGTTTTTGAACACCTCGTTGCGGGGTAGTTCGACCATTTGTCCATCTCCTTCAATATCGCAGCCCACTTGCAGCGGGCCTTTTTGATGGGGTGAAGATGCGTCCGAATGGTCTTTCTGATAATCTCCTCGAATCTGGAAGGATCATCAATTCAGAGTGGATAATCCGAGGATCAAATGGATCGGCTGACCAGCCTCACAGTCTTTGGCCGGGTGGTGGAATGCGGCGGTTTTTCGGCTGCTGCCCGCCGGCTCAACATGTCCGTCACCATGGTGGGCAACCATGTGCAATCGCTGGAGGATCGCCTCGGCGTGCGGCTTTTGAACCGCACCACGCGCAAGGTCAGCCTGACGGAAACCGGGAAATATTATTACGAGCGTTCCTCGCAGATCCTCGCCGATCTCGAGGAAATCGATCGAGCGGCAGGCGCGCTCAACACCATGCCGCGCGGCACGCTGAAAATTTACACCAGCGGCGCCATCGTCCGCTTCCTGCTTCCCGTCATCAACGAGTTCATGACGCAGTACCCGGCGATCTCTCTGGACTTCAACGTCGGCGAGCGCTCGATCGACATGATCGAGGAGGGCTACGATCTGATGATCCGCACTCTGCCCTCCCAGGAATCGACCCTTGTCGCACGCAAGCTGACCCCGTGGCGCCACATGCTGGTTTGCTCACCCGAATATCGCGATACGCATCCCATGCCGAAGGTGCCGGCGGATCTCGTGGAGCACAATTGTCTGCAATATGCCTATTATCCCTATGGCGACGAGTGGCGTTTCGAGGATGCGGCCGGCAATCAGCAAGGCGTCAAGATTTCGGGCAATGTCGTAACCAATAGCGCCGAGACCCTGCGTTTTCTGTTGGCGAGTGGGCAGGGCATATTCCTTGCCCCGAGTTTCATCGTCTTCGAAGATGTTGCCGCCGACCGGTTTGTGCGCATGATGCCAGATTATCGCGCAGTGGAGTTTACGATCAGCGCGATCTATCCGAACCGCAGCCATCTGCCGACCAAGGTGCGGCTGTTCATCGATCTGCTGGTGGAGCGCTTCGCCGAACATCGCAAATGGATGACATGAGCGTCCTGTCTTTTGCCGCTCGCTGCAATTTTTTTCGAATGCCTGGCGGGGAGGGCGTTCATCGCAGGCTCGTCATTCGGATCTGCGATGCTACTTCACCTGCCATCGATCCGATCGCAATTTAGCAGATTACACATCTATCGGTCCCCAACGGGAAGGGAATAAATGACTAGCGCACCCGAAATCAATGCCGGACATCTATCGGCCGATCGTGTCTTCTTCGAATTGCTGACCGGCAGTTTCCGTCGCATCGTTGGAGTTCCGCTCGTCGGCGAGGGGTTGGGACCGGATTGGCTCTATCACGATGCTCCCTTTGTGGTTGTGGCCCACAATACCGACGCGGATCCGCGCTTCGTCTATGCCAACAAAGCCGGCCAGAATTGCTTCGAATATCCATGGGACGAGTTCGTCACCTTGCCCTCGCGACTTTCGGCTGAGCTTCCCAACCGCGCGGAGCGCCAGCGATTGCTGGATGCCGTGACCAGCAACGGCTTCATTTCCGACTATCGCGGACTGAGGATCGCAAAATCCGGACGACGTTTCTGGATCGAGGACGGTATTGTTTGGCAGCTCATCGACGATGGTGGAAACCACCGCGGGCAGGCGGCGACGTTTTCCCGCTGGAAAGACGCTTAAGTCCGGGATCCGCCCGATTTGCGGTTGGGATCACGGCATAGCTTCTTCTATTGAAGGGCGCGAAGAGCATTTGAATGGGGATGAGAATCCTGGCGGCACCTTGGCCGCCGGGATCCATAGCTATCCGTATCGAGCAGAATCTCCACACGCGAGAACTCAGTAGGTTCCCGAATTCGATATCGGTGCGTTTCGAAGCGCAACGAAGATCAAGACGGAAAGCACGGCGATCATTGCGGCCACCAGCATCAGGACCGAGCTGTGAGCCGCACCGAACGCCACCTTGGCGGCGACCGCAATTTCCAGACCCGCGCTGCCGCCGATGTCACGAGCAGCCGTCATCGCTTCGCTGATGGAATTCGACACGCCATCGACATCGGCGGGATGTGAGAAGGACGAGCGGTAGATCGAATTCACCAACACGCCGAAGATCGTGATGCCCAGGCCTCCACCCAGCTCGTATCCGGAGCTTTCGAGCGCGCCTGCGGCCCCGGCTTTCTCCGCGGGAGCACTTCCCATGATCGCGATGGACGAGGCGAGAAGTCCGACGCCGAGCGCAAAGCCGAGGATCGCAAGGATGACGGCGACGGCATACACATCCTCCGCCAGATTGGACATTGAGATCGCAAACAGGGCGAGCGCGGCAGCTGCCATCGACAGTGAGGCGACAGCGCGAAGGCCGTAACGATTGGCGAGCCAACCGCCCGCGGGTCCGCCGATTGCCGCGGCGACAACGATGGGCAACATGAACACACCGGCTTCGAGGGGTGTCTTGTCGAGGACATACTGGAGCTCCTGTGCCAGCACGAGCTCGAATCCGGCAAGCGATCCGCTGGCAACGAAGGCCATGATCAGGCCGGTGCCGATCGCCGGCTTCGCTAGCAGGGACAGGTCGAGCATTGGGTTTTCCGACGAAATCTGTATGCAGGAGAACCAGGCCAGCAGCGCTACACCACTCGTGAGAATGACGACACTTTGAAGGTCCAGCGCTGCCTTGAAGCCGGACTTGATGCCGTAGACGGTAAGGACCAAGCCGGCGACCAGCAGCAAGGCCTGTCCAGGCTTCCACGTCGCTTCAGAGTTGCCTGGCTGGGAGGGGACGAGCTTCCAGACGGCCGGGATAACCAGCATCATGACAGGCACGTTGACGAGGAAAACCGAACCCCACCAGAAATGCTCCAGCAGTACGCCGCCGATGAGAGGGCCAATGGCAGCACCAGCCATGCCGACCACGCTCCAGATGCCGAGCGCCGTTGCCCGCTCGGCGTCGTCTTCGAACGCCTGCCGGACCAGGGCAAGAACGCAGGGCATGATCATGGCCGAACCGATCCCGAGTATCGCGCGCGTCACAATCAGCATCAGGGCGGAAGTCGAGAATGCGGCGGCGATGGAAGTAGCACCAAAGATACCGAGCCCGATCAGGAGTATCTGACGGTAGCCGATCCTGTCTGCCAGCGTCCCCATGGGGACGAGCAGGCCCGCCATGACCAGAGGATAGACGTCGATGATCCACAGCACTTCATTTCCCGAGGCGCCCAAAGCGACGGCAAGGGAAGGGATTGCGATGTGAAGGATCGTCGTGTCCACGACGACGGGAGTGAATGCCATCATTACGGCGGCAAGGATGAGCCAGCGACTTGAGTGCATTTGTCAGCTCCTATGCAGCATGAAGATCATGCCGCCCATCCGGTTAGGGATGGGCGGCTGGTGCGGGCGGGACGTCAGCGCCCGCATCGTCATCGACCGGTCTCTTGGTCCGCAGTAAGGACAGCACGAAGACGAAGAAGACCGGGACGAAGAAGACGGCGAGGAGGGTTGCCGAGATCATGCCGCCGAGGACGCCGGTGCCGATCGCGTTCTGGCTGGCCGCGCTTGGGCCAGTAGCAATGGCGAGCGGCACGACGCCGAGCGTGAAGGCAAGCGACGTCATCACGATCGGACGGAAGCGGACACGGGCCGCCTCGACTGCCGATTCAAGCAGGGATTTGCCTTGGGCGTAATAGTCTTTGGCGAATTCGACGATCAGGATGGCGTTCTTCGCCGACAGGCCGATGATCGCGATGAGGCCTACCTTGAAGTAGAGGTCGTTCGGCATTTCGCGCAGTACCGCTGCCAGCACGCATCCGATGATGCCGAGCGGGACCACCAGCATGACCGACAAGGGGATCGACCAGCTTTCGTAGAGACCTGCCAGCAGTAGGAATACGAAAAGGATGCTGAAGCCGAAGAGGATCGGTGCCTGGTTGCCGGAGGAGATTTCCTCGCGCGACTGGCCGGACCACTCGTAGCCGAAGCCGTCGGGAAGGTCGGTTGCGAGGCGTTCCATCTCGGCGATGGCTGCGCCGGAAGACTTGCCCTCGGCCGCCTGTCCGGTGATACGGACGGTCGGATAGCCGTTGTAGCCGACGATCTGCGGATCGCCCTTGCGCCAGTCGGCGGTCGCGAACGACGCCAGCGGCACCATCCCGCCGCTTGCGTTGCGAACGTTCAGCTTCATCATGTCTTCCACCTGCATACGGCTGCGGCCGTCTGCCTGCACGATGACCTGCTGCATGCGGCCTGCGTTCGGGTAATCGTTGATATAGGAAGAGCCGAGGTTCGACGTGATGGCTTCGTTGATGTCGGAGAAGCTGACGCCGAAGGTGTTTGCTTTCTCGCGGTCGATCGCAAGCATGATCTGAGCCGCCTCCTGCATGCCTTCGACGCGGACATTCGTCACCACGCCGCTTTGGGCCGCTTTTGCCATCAGCTCGTCCGCCGCTTGCTTGAGAGCCTTCTGTCCGCGCCCGGCGCGGTCCTGGAGCCGGAAGGAGAAGCCGCTCGTCGTGCCGAAGCCTTCGATCGGCGGAGGCGAGAGTGCATAGGACGTGGCGTCCTTCAATCCGGCAAGCTGTGCATTGACACGCCCGGCGATCTCCGGGACCGAACTGCCAGCCGGCCGAACGCTCCAGTCCTTGAGCGTGACAAAGGCGATGGCCGAGTTCGGGCCGTTTCCGGAAAAGCTGAAGCCCTGAACAGCGAAGACGTTTTCGACCGCGGGTTCGGCCTTGAAGATGGCCTCGACCTGCTTCAGCGACGCGATCGTGCGATTGGCGCTCGCCTCCGGCGGTCCCTGAATGTCGACGAGCAGGATGCCCTGATCCTCCTCCGGCACGAAGGAGCCCGGCAAATTGACGAAAATGTAGCCGAGGCCGACGACGAGTGCGAGATAGACGACCATCATTCGTCCCGACCGGCGCGCAAGGCCGGCGGCGGTCTTCGTGTAGCCGGCCGTCATCCCGTCGAACTTGCGATTGAACCAGCCGCCGAGCCCCTTCTTCGCGTGGTGATCAGCCTTGATTGGCTTCAGGAACGTGGCGCAGAGCGCCGGTGTCAGTGAAAGCGCCAGGAAGGCCGAGAACATGATCGAGACGACCATAGTCAGCGAGAACTGCCGGTAGATGATCCCGGAAGCGCCCGGAAAGAATGCCATCGGAATGAAGACGCAGGAGAGCACCAGCGTAATGCCGAGGATGGCGCCGGTGATCTGCTTCATCGCCTTCTGCGTCGCGGCCTTCGGCGGCAAGCCTTCCTCGGCCATGATGCGTTCGACGTTCTCGACCACGACGATTGCGTCGTCGACAAGGATGCCGATCGCCAGAACCATGGCAAACATGGTCAGGACGTTGATGGAAAAACCTGTCGCATACATGACGGCGCAAGTCCCCAGCAGCGCGACCGGGACGACGAGCGTCGGGATGATCGTGTAGCGAAAGTTCTGCAGGAAGACGAACATCACGATGAAGACGAGCGCGATCGCCTCGATCAGTGTGTGGACGACCTTCTCGATCGAGGCATTGACGAACGGGCTGGTGTCGTAGGGTATCGAATACTCTACGCCCTTCGGGAAGAACTTCGACAGTTCGTCCATCTTCGCCTTCACCGCTTTCGAAACAGAGACGGCGTTGCCGGTCGAGGAAAGCTGGATGGCGAGACCAGCGCTCGGATTGCCGTTGAGCCGGCTCGTCGTGGAGTAGTTTTCGGCGCCGTTCTCAACGCGGGCGATGTCGCGCAGGCGCACAGTCGAGCCGTCGGGGTTGGCGCGAAGGATCACGTCGCCGAACTGCTTTGCACTGTTGAGCTGACCCTCGACGATCACGGTCGCGGTGAGATCCTGGCCGACCGGATTTGGAGTGGCTCCGATCTGGCCAGCGGCAACCTGCGCATTCTGGGCAGCGATCGCCGCACTGATGTCGGCCGCCGTCAGATGGAGGCCGACCATCTTGTCGGGGTCGATCCAGACGCGAAGCGCCCTTTGCGAAGCGAAGACCTGCGCGCGGCCGACGCCCGGGAGGCGGCGGAGCTCCCCGAGGACGTTGCGGTTGATGTAGTCGCCGAGCGCGATCTCGTCCATCTTGCCGTCGGTGGAGGTCAGGGCTGCGATCAGCAGGAAGCCGGCGCTGGCTTCCTCGACATAAATGCCTCGCGTTCGCACCGTCTGCGGCAACCGCGCCTCGACGCGGCGGACTGCGTTCTGCACATCGACCGTTGCCTTGCCGATGTCCGTTCCGGAGGCAAACGTCGCGTTGATGCTCACCGATCCGGAATTGTCCGACGTCGATTCAAAGTCGACGATGCCATGGACGCCATTGAGTTCCTCTTCTATCAGGCGGGTAACCCCCTGATAGATTTCCTGCGGAGACGCGCCGGGGTAGGAGGCGGAGATCGAGAGCTGCGGAGGCGCGACAGCGGGATATTGCGCGACCGGCAACGAGGGAATCGTAATGATCCCTGCGATCATGATGAAGAATGCGAAAACCCATGCGAGAACGGGTCGCTTGATAAAGAGCTGTGCCATGTCTGAATTACTTCGCGGCCTGGTCTGAGGAGTTTTGGTCGGCGTTTTTCGGCGACCAGGGTTCAGCGACTACCTTGCCTCCCGGCGTGACCTTCTGGACCCCGTCGGCGATGATTGTTTCGCCATTCTTCAGTCCTGAGAGGACGATCCACTCGGAGCCGAGGGATGCGCCGAGAACGATATTGCGCACCTGCGCAGTCTGGTCGGAAGCGAGCACGAAGATCTGCGGATTACCCCCGGCATCTCTCGTCACCGCCCTTTGCGGAATGGTGATGCCGGCTTGCTGGACTGCCTGCTCGATGCGCACGCGGACATACATTCCCGGCAGGAGATCGCGCTTCGGATTGGGGAACTCTGCTCTTAGCGTCACCTGTCCGGTATTGGGATCGACATTCGCGTTCGAGAACAGGAGCTTGCCGGGCTGGTCGTAGACCTTGCCGCCGTCGAAGACCAGTTCGACACGCGCCTGGCCTGGCGCCGGGCTTTCGAGCTTGCCGTCGCTGACCGCTTGCTTGAGCGCAAGAAGTTGCTGTGCCGATTGGGTGAAGTCGGCGTAGACGGGATCGACTTGCTGGATCAGCGCCAGATTGGAGGTGCTATCCGCCGTGACCAGCGTTCCCTCGGTGGCAAGAGCGCCGCCGATGACGCCGGTGATTGGCGCGCGTACCTCGGTGTAGCCGAGGTTTATCTTGGTTTCGTCAAGGGCAGCCTGCTGGGATGCGACGTCGGCGTCGGCCTGATCGAGGGCGACGGCAGCCGTATCGTAATCCACCGCGCTCACGACATTGCGCTCACGGAGCAGGCGCTGGCGTTCAAGCTGCTGCTTGGCATTGGCCTGGATCGCCTTGGCTTTCTTCAACGCTGCTTCGGCGCTGGCGACGCGGACTTCGAACAGGCGCGGATCGATCCGATAAAGGACGTCATCCTTATGCACCAGGCTGCCCTGCTCAAAGACTCGCTCTTGCAGGATGCCCGAGACCCTCGCGCGCACTTCGGAAACCCTGGTTGCGGCAATGCGGCCGGGAAGCTCACTCATGACGGGAACGGCGTGTGCCTTCAATTCAACGACCCCGACCGCCGGTGGCGGTATCTGGGTTGCTTCCTGGGAGGATGCATGACCTGCCACCAAAGCGAGCATCGCCGTAATCGTCAGCAGCGTCGATCGCCCGTGCAGTCCCTTGTTCATCAGCATTGATGGCTTCCTGTCTGGACCGAAGGGGATGTCTTTCCGGACAAATTGTCTCGCAAGCTCGCGGCTTCGGTTCTTTCGAACATTCGTGTTTTTATTCTGCGGTTTTCGCTAATTTACGCTAGACAGCACAACTGTTGCGTTTCAATGGAGCGTATGTGGAAGTTTCATGGAGATGCGAAATGAATGTTGACGCGGGGCTTCATGACGCCTTTTGTCGGGACAGGAGGTGCGTATGGAAAACGCTCTTGTACTGATCATCGAGGACGAGCCGGAAATATCCGATATCCTCGAGCGCTATTTCGAACGCGAGGGATTCCGTGTTTTGACGGCGTCGGATGGAGAGATTGGGCTTTCCCATCATCAGCGCCTCCGGCCCGATCTGGTCGTTCTCGACGTCAAGCTGCCCAAGCTCGACGGTTATGCTGTTCTTGCAGCGATCCACAAGCGCGGCGACACGCCTGTTATCATGGTGACCGCGCTGGCTGACGACGTGGACAGGCTGCAGGGACTGCGGGCGGGAGCCGACGATTATGTGGTCAAGCCGTTCAATCCGGCCGAGGTGGTTGCGCGGGCCCGTGCGATCCTCAGGCGTTCCGTCGCCGCCGGCATGGCCAACAAGGTTCTGCGGATCGGAAGGCTCTCGGTCGATCCGATTGCGCATGTGGCTTCGGTAGACAATGGTGATCAGCGCGTCCTCCTGCCGCTGACCCGCACGGAATTCCGGATCCTTGAATTCATGGCTGGCTATCAGAACAGGGCCTTCGAGAGAGGCGAGATCATCGACGCCTGCCTTCCCGAAGGCGAGGCCCTCGACAGGACGGTCGACAGCCACATGAGCAAGCTGCGCAAGAAGCTGGAAGCGGCCGGCGTCGGCAATCTTCTCAACGGCGTCAGAGGAGTGGGCTACCGCCTTGGCGACCTCGGTCAATAATAGTCTCAACCGACAGATCATCTGGTCGACCACGATCGTCGCGTTCGTTTCCCTGTCGGTCATGTTCTTCGGGTTCCTGATCTACGGCTGGGTTTGGGATTGGCTGTTTCCCGGAGCCATCAGCAGCGACGAATGGGCTCCGACCGATTTCGTGGTTCTCGCCATCAATGTCGCGATCGGCCAGGCCGTCGGAGCCTATGTCGGCTGGCGGCTTGCCCGGCGGCTGGTCAAGCCGCTCATCACCGTAGCACATGCCGCCCGCACCATCGCCGAGGGCGATTTCACCGGGCGAGCCACGGGGCAGGGGACGTTCGGCGAAGCCGATCGCCTCATCGAGGATTTCAACCAGATGGCGGAGAAGCTGCAGAGGGCCGAGAAGGAACTCCAATATTCGAATTCCGCCATCGCCCACGAGCTTCGCACGCCGCTGACGATTCTTCGCGGGCGCATGCAGGGTTTGGCCGATGGCGTATATGAGCCGAGCCAGGATGCCTTTCTCGGCCTGGTCAAGCATATCGATTCCCTGACGCGCATCGTCGAGGATCTCAAGACCCTCTCGCTGATGAATGCCGGCCGGATGGAGCTGCAGATCTCAAGCTTCGATCTGGCGGCAGAAGTCGGCGATACCCTGGACACAATGAGACCGGCGCTGTCCGCCCAAAGGCTAGAGCTCGTCGTCAACATGCTCAGCGCACCGCTCAACGCGGATCGCGCGCGGGTTCGGCAGGTTGTTCTCGCCTTGATAGACAATGCGGCGCGCTATGCGCCTGGCTCGCGCCTCGAGGTCAGGACGTTCATGAGGGGTGGATTTGCCATTCTGCAGGTTTCGGACACCGGACCGGGAATGACCCCTTTGGAGCAGGAATACGCCTTCGAGCGCTTCTGGAGAGCTGATGAAGCCCGAAGCCGGAGGGCCGGAGGGTCCGGGCTCGGTCTGTCCGTGGTCAAGGCGATTGCCGAGGCGCATGGCGGCAAAGCCATGATCGAGAGCCGCAAGGGCGGCGGCACGACTGTGCGTGTGACCATCCCGCGCTACTGAGCCTGCAAGACTTCATCGCCTCGGGATGGGTCATGAATTCTCGACTCAGTCTCGACAGGATCTCCACACGGCTTTGCCAAAGTTCCCGCCGGAAAGGGCCGCTCCCATTTACAGAGCGGGCTGATGGAAGATGAAGCCAGACAACGGTTCCGACATGTTGGAATTCCTCGATGCGATCCATTGCAAAGGCTTGCTGGAGTTCTCCGGAAACCACACCCCGGATACCGAAACAGGGCTTCTCCTGAAGCGTGGGCTCGATTCCTCCCTCATTCGCGCTGGCGACGCCAATGGCAATTTCGGTCTCTGCTTCATGTTGACGGGAAAAGGGCGCCACGCTCTTGGCTTAAGCGGCGATCCCTACGTCAATGACGTTTCAGTCGAGAGGTGCGACTTCGATCCGAGGCGCAGGCGCAATCTTGCGACCTTCTTCCGCCTCATGCCTGCCATCTGCTTCATCGCCATCCTTTGCGGCATCGTCCTCTCCCTGCTTGTCGTGAGGAAGTAGCTCGCGCTTGCGGCTAATCGCCATTCGCCAGGGCGCCGCATGGCTCCGCCACATCAGCATTTCCAGGCAGTGTTTCTTCAAATTCGCCAGGAGAAATAGGCATAGACGACGGCCGCGCTGCATGCGGGTCGCGCAAGAAGCCGCAGGCGTCTGTGTATGCGCCAAAGGCTGGGCTCAGGATGCGATATGCACGATCAGCTTGCCAAAATTCTTTCCCTCCAGCAGGCCGATAAAGGCCTCGGGAGCGTTTTCGAGTCCGTCCACGATGTCCTCTCTATACTTGAGGCGTCCTTCGGAGATCCATTTTGCCGCTTCGCGATAGAAATCGGGGCGCTGATCGACGAATTCGCGCTGAATGAACCCCCTTATCGTCAGGCTTTGGCGAAGAACGGCCCGCATCACGGTGGGCAGTTGATTGTGACCATCAGAGGTCGAAGACCCTTCATTGTAATGCGCGATCAGCCCGCAGACCGGGACACGCGCAAAGTCATTCAGCAGCGGAAACACCGCATTCCAGACATGGCCGCCGACATTCTCGAAATAGATGTCGATCCCGTTCGGGCAAGCCGCCGCGAGTTGGCTGGCGAAATCGCTCGACCGGTGGTCGATCGCAGCGTCGAAGCCGAACTCATTGCGGATATAGTCGCATTTATCTGCCCCGCCGGCGATCCCGACGGCGCGCGCGCCGAAGATCTTGGCGATCTGGCCGACTGCGGAGCCAACCGCACCGCTCGCCGCTGCAACCACCAGCGTTTCGCCGGCTTTCGGTTTGCCGATGTTGCGAAGCCCCGCGTAGGCGGTGAAGCCGGGCATGCCGAGAACGCCCAGCGCAGTCGTGATCGGCGCCGCCTCGGGATCGAGCTTGCGCAAAGCGGCGGCGTCCGAGATTGCATGGCTCTGCCAGCCGGAATGAGAGAGGACGATATCGCCCGGCGCGAAAGCCGCGTCGCGGCTGCTGACGACGCGCGCGACCGTTCCCCCTTCCATGACTCCACCGACTTCGACCGGCTTGGCATAGGACTTTGCGTCGTCCATACGGCCGCGCATATAGGGATCAAGCGAAAGATAGAGGATCTGGAGAAGAACTTCGCCTTCGGCGAGATCCCGGACCGCTTCTCGCTCAAGCCGGAAATTGGCGGCCACAGGCTTTCCTGAAGGGCGAGACGCAAGGACGATGCGTGTGGAGATGGGTTGGTTTGCCATGCCTGTGTTTCCCGGGTCTGATTTTGCTATCCAGATAATAGAACTTTTCGCGGCCGGTCGCGCGTTTGTCGGCGTGAGTGATTTGGATTATTCCCTGAACCAGAGCGCGACACCGTTGGCAGCCTCGGCCTCGACGAGCAGGCCACCTTCGAAAGGCTTGGGTGAAAAACCACCGAGAACCAGAGCGTCTGCCGCGGCGTTCAGTGAGCGCACTTTCAGTCCGAGCGCCACCTTGCGCTCGTTGCCTTCGAAACCCTGGGGAATGGCGGATCCGAAACGGGCGCTCGCGCCGTCTTCGGACAGGATGTGGATGGTAGCGGTGCCGGCCCGTATGGAGATACTATCCTTGTTGGCTTCGGGAGCCGCTGCGGGAAAGCCGTCGAGCAACCCGGTAATCACCTGAGAAGCGCGGCTGACGATGAAGACATCGCTGATGTTCAATACGCCGTTCGGGTGGTTCTGATCGATCGGACGCCATACGAGTTCCGGCGTGTTGTGCTGGCAAAAGAAAAAACGACCATTGGAAATCACCTCTCCGCCGATCTGGAAGGTGCGGAAGCTTGCCGGCTTTGGCACGCCATCGACATCAACCGGGCGCGAGAAATCCCTCCAGTCCGTCACCGGCTTGCCGGCTTTTACCAATTCACCTTGTAAGGCCGCGGCATCGCTGGTGCGAAAGGCGAGACCGTTAAGGCCTGACGGGTAGGACCAGAGATCGGTCCTCGTCTTCTCGCTCTCCGACGGGAAGCCGAGGAGCTCCAGATAGTTGCCGTCGAAGACGGCAAGATGATTGATGGAGCCGAGCGTGTGGTAGCCCCGTGGCGTCAGCGCGAAGCCGAGCTTGCGATAGATCGCTGCGGCGGAATCGAGCTTGTCGAGTACGCCAATGACCGCGTGATCGAGGACGAGTGGCTGAGCCGTAGCGGGCATGAGTGGGATCTCCGGATATGGATATATGAGATTGCGTTTGTTTTGTTCAGCCAACCTCGGGATCGGCAAGCAGCGCATCCGACGGCGAGAGTATTTAGTCTACTAATTTTATGATCTATATAGTGCGCCAATGGGGATGACGATTCCGATTGATTCCAAATGGACCCCATAAACATGGAAAAGAATTCCAATTTGCCGTCCCCATCGACATTGACGGCTCTCGGAGTTTCGTCCCTCTTTCCCGGGACGTCACGTCGCCAAGAATTTTCAGAGATTGACCCACGCCAGCAATATTCTTCGTGCCATGCAGATATAAAGTATATAATTTTTATAGACTATCTATTGGCCCCGCGGTTATAAATTGACCGCACATTCGTTTTCGATCCGGCCGAAGCCGGCAACGAATGGAACCGATAGACAAAGGGTAGGCGGCAATGACAACCTTGAATGAATATCTCGGGCAGAAGCGGGCGGCTCTGCTGAACCGGCGTGCACGCGTGAAATCTGAGGAGCTGGGCGCGGTCACTTTAAAGGCCAGCGCGAGTGCTGAGGGTCGCAGTGGCGTGCGTCGGATCAGAATTCGGGATTTTCAGGTTATTTCCGATAGCCCGCCCGATTTCGCCGGCTACAATTTGGGTCCCTCATCACCGGAGCTGCTGCTTGGCGCACTTTCGAGCTGCCTGACGCATACCTATTTGATCCACGCTTCCGATCAGCGCGTGCCGCTCGAATCCCTCCACGCGGAAGTCTCCGCCACGATCGATGCACGCGGCGGTGCCGAAGGGCATGAAAACGTGCCGGTCTATCCCCAGGATATAAGTTATCTGGTGACGCTGGTATCTCCCGCGAGCGCCGAAGACATTGCCCGGCTGCGGTCGACCGTGGAGAGGCTGTGCCCAATCCTCAATCTCCTGAAACGCGGAAACGAAGTGCGTGGGCAAGTCGACCATCAACAGCCAGGTCGCTCTACGGCAGGCTCCGAACTTTGATGACGGTCCCAAGCACTGCCGGATAAAGCGCAGCTCTCCGATTTTGCGCTGTCGCGACGCCGTCTGCTGTTAGTAGCCCGTGGCACCCTCAATAGGAGGCGATCAAGTTCGTCCCGAAATCAGGCTGCACGCCGAGCATGGGGGCTGCTTGCTTGATGATGTCGCGCACCATCGGTGCTGCGGTGTTGGTGGCGAAGGTGAGGTTATGTTCGCCGGTCAGCGGCTGGTCCACGAAAGCGAGCACCACATATTTCGGATGATCGATCGGGAAGGCGCCAAGGAAGGAGTTGAAGCTCAGCTTGTGGGAATAGACGCCGTGGATGACCTTGTTCGCGGTGCCTGTCTTGCCGCCGACATGATAGCCGGGGACGTTGGCAGGCTTGCCGGAACCTTCCTGGCCGTTCAGCTTGAACAGGGAGCGGATGATGTCGCTTGTCGCCGGTTTGACAATCGGAGTTTCGACCTTCTCGGCTTCCTCGCGCGTTCGCGGCAGGAAGGTCGGCTCGATCAGCTCGCCGCCATCCATCAGTGCCGCGCCGGCGACCGCAGTCTGCAGCGGCGTGGTGGCGACGCCATGGCCGAAGGAGATCGTGATCGAATTGATCTTCTTCCAGACGTGGGGCTGGGTGGGCATTTTCACTTCCGGCAATTCGGTCTTCAGTTTGGTCAAAAGGCCAAAGCGGGTGAGATAGGCCTTCTGGTTTTCCATGCCCACACGATCCATCAGCTTGGCAGTGCCGATGTTCGATGAATAGCGGAAGATTTCCGGCACCGTCAGCCACCTGCGCGGCACGTCACGGTCGTCATGAATGATGAAGCCGCCATAGTGCAGCGGCGCGGAAGCATCGAAAGTATCGCTCGTCTTGACCGCGCCAACATCGAAGGCCATCGCCATCGAGAAGGTCTTGAATGTCGAGCCCATTTCGAAGGTGCCATTCGACATGCGGTTGAGCCAGCCGTCGCTGCCGGTTGCCTGCGGGTCGTTCGGGTCGAAATCGGGGGCCGAGGCCATGGCGAGCACTTCGCCGGTGTGGATATCCAGCACCACGGCACCGGCCGCCTTGCCCTTGTAGAGATCGAGCGCACTGCTGACGACGTCGTGCACGACGTTCTGAACGCGCAGATCGACCGAAAGTTTGACCGGCTGCAGCGTATCCTGGCTCGTCAGGCCCGTGGAATCGAGATCAGACAGGCCCTGCATGTCGAGATATTTTTCCATTCCAGCCACGCCGTGGTTGTCGATATCGACATAGCCGAGAATATGGGCGGCGGTGCGTCCGCCGGGATAGAAGCGCTTGACCTCCGGCCGGAAGCCGATCGCCGGAATGCCGAGAGCCAGAATTTCGCTTTGCTGCTTCGGCGTCAGCTGGCGGCGCAGCCAAGCGAAGTGCGAGCGGTGGTCGGCGAGCTTCTTATAGAGGGATTTGCGGTCGATATCAGGAAAAACCGTGGCTATCTTTTCGACCGCTTCGTCGGCGTCGACGACGCGGTTCGGCTCGGCAAACATCGAGACCGTACGGATGTCTGTCGCCAGGAGCTCGCCGTTTCTGTCGACGATATCGGGGCGGGCGGCAGTCACGCGTTCGGGCGGGATCGATGACGTGTCGTCCCTCGGCGCCATGCCGAATAAAGTCAGTCTGGCGAAGATCACGGCATAGACCGCGATCAATCCACCACTGAGCATCACGATGCGGGCTTTTGCAAGCTTGCTATGCCCTGTGGCCTGGACGGGACGGCGTCCGCGCGATCCCGGACCGAAGGAGAGCCTCACGAGGCGGCCGCTATTTGCGCTTAGAGCATGAATGATCGACATTATCGACTTATTCGCAAGAGCTGGAAAAGCGGACGCGCCTTTCAATCAAAGATTTATAAGGCAAATATGGTTAACAAGACCCTAATACTAAGGGGCCTTGGCAGCGATCCCAAAGGCTCCGGTCGTCATTTGCCTGATTTCGCCAAACGACGTCCAGCTAGGCGGCGACCAATCTGTTCTGCGTAGAAGATTGGGCTGGATCAAAAGGAAGCGTGAGAGCGAACAAGAGTGCGCGATCAATCGCCGTGGGCAATAGCGCAGGCTCATAGCCCACATGCCTTCGTTTCTTTCGTAAAAAGCGCCAACCAAGGTCCGCTGTGGAACAGGCTCATCAGCAGATACATCGGCACCATTCCACCCAGCATCGAGCTGCCTTGCGCGGAACAGATCATGTCGGCCGCCGCATCGTGGGCTGTCAGCAATGCCATAGCGGCGAAGGTCGGTGATGCGGCCAGCTGAAGCCAGCGTCTGGAAGTCGCCGACCGAAGGAGGCCGGCGGCGCGTGCGCCGGCCCTTTCTTGAGTTTCGGACAGTCTGGACATCAGAGCGCTCCGTAGCGGTCATGATGGCGCCACCAGACGCCGGTCTCGTTGCGGCCGAGCGGCGCCCGGTCGAGCCACTGATACATGCCCCAAAGGCCGTCCAGTCCGCGGGCATAAGACGAATAGGTGTGATAGATCACGCCGTCCTGCATCGCGAAGGCGCTCACACCTGGCCGATCACGCGTGTAGGTCGCGACATCCGTCCCCGTCATTGATGCCATCAGTTCGACCGGGCCTTCGCTGCCGCGCAGCTCCCATTGCTGCACCGTCTTGCCCGCCTGAGCTTCGGGCATCGGCGGCTCGCGACGGTAATTATATTCGATGCCGCCGTCGCGCTGCTCCTCCGGGGTGAACCAGACATTGAAATCGTGGTTGAAGTCGCTGTTTGCCGACGAGGCCCAGTCGAAGGTCCAGCCCATGCGCTGCTTGAATTCGCGCAGCTTCCCGAATTCCGCCCGAGACACGGCGGAAAAGGCGACGTCGTGGTTTTCGAGGTGGACGGCAATGCCGTTGAAACCGTCCGCAATCGACGAGCAGGACGGGCATCCGGCGATATAATCCGGCCCGAACATGAAGTGATAGACGAGAAGCTGCGAGCGTCCCTTGAAGAGCGCCGAGAGCGGGACCACGCCCTGCTCGGTCTCAAGCCGATAGTCCTTCTCCACCTTGACCCAAGGCAATTGCTGACGGTGCGCGGCGATTTCGTCGCTGCGTCTCGTCAGCTCTTTTTCCTGCTCCAGCAGGGAAAGCCTCGCCGAAAGCCACTCATTGCGTGTTCCTGTTTTATGCATCGTCATGGTTCATCTCCTTGATTTGCTGGATCTGCCACTGCCGGCACAGCGTCTTGCCTGCCGATGGGGAATAACTTACGGCTGAAGTCCCGAGGGGTGGGAGTTACAAGTGTGACGGGATTTCGATGGACTCGCTGATCGTCGCTGCCGCACAGGCGCTTGCTGCCGGGGACGCGCTCGGAGCCATGAAGCGCGTGGCTTTGCGCGACGATGCGCCTGCGCTGGCGCTGCGCGGCATTGCCATGGCTCAGCTGGGGGACCTTGATCGAGCCAAGGCGCTGCTGAAGAGTGCCGCACGTGCCTTTAGTCCGCGTGAGACCGTCGCCCGCGCTCGCTGTATCGTTGCCCAGGCAGAGATTGCCCTTGTCTCGCGTGATCTCGGATGGCCGGAAAAGGCGCTGGAGACGGCGCGCGCCGTCCTCGATAAACACGGCGATCGTATCAATGCGGCCCATGCCCGCAATCTGCAGATACGCCGCCTTCTGCTTGTCGGCCATCTCGACGAGGCCGAGCGGTTGCTTGCAAAGCTCGATCCCTCGCCGTTGCCGCCGGCTGCAAGAGCAAGCCATGAGCTTGCGGTCGCCGGCATCGCCATCCGCCGCCTGCGCACGGAACTGGCGCGTGCCGCGCTGGCCCGGGCAACTGAAGCCGCGCGGAGGGCCGATATCGCCGCGCTCGATGTCGAAGTGCGCAATGCCACGCGGGCGCTTGATGCGCCAGCGGCTCGGCTGATCGCGGGCGGCACTGAACGCCTGCTGTCGCTGGGTGAAGTCGAGGCCTTGCTATCCTCCGGCACGCTGGTCGTCGATGCCTGCCGCAATGTCGTGCGTCGTGGTAGTGAGGTCCTGTCGCTGGCGAGCCGGCCGGTGCTGTTCGTGCTGGCGCGCGTCCTTGCCGAGGCTGCGCCGGCGGATGCGCCGCGTACCCTTTTGCTTTCCCGCGCGTTCCGCGCCCGCCATGCCGACGAATCCCATAGGGCACGGCTCAGAGTCGAGATTGGAAGGTTGCGCGCTGCATTGGAGACATTCGCCGACATCGACGCGACGCCGCAAGGCTTCGTACTCACGCTGCGCGGGAAAGGTGATATTGTAGTGCTGGCGCCGCCCATGGAGACCGAGCATGCTTTTCTGCTCGCCTTGCTGGCGGACGGCGAGGCCTGGTCGAGTTCGGCACTGGCGATCGCGCTCGCAACAAGCCCGCGGACGGTGCAGCGAGCGCTCGACGCTCTTGCCGCGGCCGGCAAAGTGCAGAGTGTCGGCAATGGCCGTGCCCGCCGCTGGATGATGCCGCCTGTCGTCGGCTTCCCGACAACATTGTTACTCCCGGGCCCGCTGCCGAGCGACTAGGGTCGGAGCCATCAAGTTCAACAGATGCTGACTGGAGGATGGTTGCAATGAAAAAGTCTCAAGCTGAGATCATTCGCGAATATGGTCCGTTTGAAAACGCGCCCCGTGTGAACGGAGTTACCTTCGACGGCAGGCATGTCTGGTTCGCCTCCGGCGAAAAGCTGCATGCCCTCGATCCTGAGAGCGGCGTTGAAGTGCGGTCGATCGATGTGGAATCACATGCGGGCACGGCTTTCGACGGGCGCTATCTCTATCAGATCGCCGAGGACCGGATCCATAAGGTCGATCCTGAGACCGGAAAGGTGCTGTCGACCATTCCAGCGCCCGGCAACGGCGGCGATTCGGGTCTTGCCTGGTGCGAAGGGAGCCTGTGGGTCGGGCAGCATCGCGGTCGCAAGATCCATGAGATCGACCCCGAGACCGGTGCTATCCGCCGCACCATCGAATCCAACCGCATCGTCACCGGTGTCACATGGGTCGACGGCGAGCTGTGGCACGGAACCTGGGAGGGCGACGAAAGCGACATTCGCCGTATCGATCCAGTGACGGGCGAGGTGCTGGAGCGGTTGGAAATGCCCGAGGGCGCTGGCGTTTCGGGCCTCGAATCCGACGGAAGGGATCGGTTCTTCGCCGGCAGCGGCGGCGGCGGCAAAGTGCGGGCGATCCGCCGGCCGCGTTGAAGACTACTCAGCGATCCTTTCGGTTGCCAGCCCATATCGGGGGTAGCTCTTGCTGCCCCCGATATGGCGTTTTGAGGTCGACAATTGCAATTTGCGCCGAAGATAACAGCCGCTACACATGGCGTGCTGCAAAGCTGTACAGCAGTGTTCAGAGCGCCGTTGATTTACTAGGCATGCCCCTTTATTTCTCACGCTGAAAGAAGAGGTCAGCTAGCCATGGATAATGAAACAAGCCTGCGGAACGAGCGCAAGCGCGGCTCCGGCGTGAAGGTGGTCTACGATATCTTGCGTGACGAGATTCTGCACCTGGAATTGCCGCCGGGCAGCCCTATCGATGAGGTGCAGCTCTCCGAGCGCTTCGGCATGTCGCGCACGCCGATCCGCGAAGCGCTGGTACGGCTTGCCGGCGAGGGGCTGATCGATACGCTGCCCAACCGCTCGACCATGGTGTCGCAGATCGATTTCCTCAACATGCATAGTTATTTCGACGCGCTGGTGTTGATGTATCGCGTCACGACGCAGCTTGCGGCGAAATATCATCGGCCGGAGGATCTCGAGATCGTGCGTGCACGCCAGGCGGAATTTGCCGCTGCCGTCGAGGCGCAGGATGCGCTTGCAATGATCTCCACCAACGCCGAATTGCATCTTGCGATCGCCGAAGCTGGTCGCAACCCGTATTTCACAGGTCTTTTCAGCCGCCTGCTCAACGAGGGCCGGCGCATCCTTCGTCTCTATTACCAATCCTACAATGATCGTTTGCCGCGCCGTTTCGTCGAGGAGCATGACGAGATGATCGCCGCCATTGCCGCGCGCGATACTGAGCTCGCGGAGCGCCTGGCACGCTTGCATGCGGAACAGATCGTGGCGCAGGTTCAGAAGCTGCTGGTGCGCGGGGATCGGCTGGATGTGAAGCTCTGAACCTTTGGGGCCGCGACGTCGTGAAGTCGCATTGTCCCATTATCTGCATATTTCTTGTCGACAAATTGAATACAAAGATGTATGGATGCTGAGACAGGGTGACGTGCGGCCGGGAATGCGGCTGGACATCGTTGCCGATGCACTTGCAGCCAAGAGGATAGACAGATGACATCCAGCATTTTCTCCGGCGTGATCCCGGCCCTGATGACCCCGTGCAAGGCCGATCGCAGCCCCGATTTCGATGCCCTGGTCAAGAAGGGCAAGGAACTGATCGCCGCGGGCATGTCGGCGGTGGT
>NZ_JARWKZ010000045.1:0-52281 GCF_050577975.1 Rhizobium sp. BR 315
GAGTTCTCCCAATTCACGCCGTACGTCCCCGTACAGTCTTTTCGTGCGGTATTTGCTGCCAAAAACAACGTGATACTTGCAGTCCCACGTCGCATGCGAGAGCGGTTGTTCATCCATAGAACCTCCTTGTTCGAAGTCTGGGCCAACCCAGCGGTTCAAGCAGGAGGTCTCTCAACTACCGTGTAGAACTCGTCCAGTCCTCCACCGTAGGTGGAGGTTTATTCATGAATATAAGAAAAGGCCCCGCACTGGCGAGGCCTTGTAGGTTCGCGTCGCGCCTGCGGCATCGTCGCAGGCGCAGACAAGTTGCTTCGTCTCAAATCAGAAGTTCCGCTCGAAACGGAGAATGCCGGCAACCGTATCATCCTTGATATAGTCGTAATGCATGTAGGTTACTTCAGGCTCGATCAGGAAATCCTTGACCGGGTGGATCTTGAGGTTTGTCGTTGCCTCGAAAATCTTCGATTCCGTATAGGCCAGCTGCAGATTCCATTTCAGCTTGTCATTGATCGGAACACCAACCCCGCCCCAAAGAGCCCAATCACCCCAGCCGCATTTGGCGGCATTGACGGTGCCGTTCGACGCCGTGCAGGCCGAAATATCCTGGTTGGTGCCGGCATATTTGTTCAGCTTGTCGCCATCAGTGTTCCAGCCTCCCATCAGGAAGGCTTCCACGCCACCGAATTTGGCATCGATGCGCGCCTTGATGGCGCCTTCCTCGGCGATCGAATCATAACCGCCGACGATCTTGAAGCCCCAATCACCGACCTTGTAACCAGCACCGGCGACGACGTCGGGAGCGTAGTGATTGGCCTTGCCGTCAGTCCACCAGCCTGCGCCATAGGATGCGCCGGAGCCGGTGGAGTAGCTGTCTTCGAGCGAGATGACCGCCGTAAAGCCGTTACCGGCATCGTAATTGTAGGTCAGCTGGTTCAGTTCATAAGGGCCATCATAGATCGCATCGTCGTTGATGACATCGCCGGCATAGCCCGCATAGAGATTGAATTGGGAATCGAGCTTGCCGACGGTGAAACCCGCGAGGCTGATATTGGCGAACAGCAGCTTGGACGAAGTGGCACCTCCATCGTGCCACTCCCAGCGGTCGACGGTGTTGGTCTTCAGGGGGCCGTATTCCGTGTCGGTGGCAGTATCGACATTGAGCTCTACGCGCTCATGCCAGAGCGTGCCGACCTTGCTGCGCGGATTGTAGGCATCGTACCACTCGCCTTCGGTACGGACCTTGCCGCCGATCTTCAGGCAGGTTTCAGTGCCCGGAATATAGAAATAGCCGGTGCCATAGGCATCGCAGATGCGGACATATTCCAGTGGCTCTGGTTCGGCAGACACGATTGCATCTGCAGCATGGGCAGCGCTCGCTGCGGCAATTGCAGCGGCGGAGCCAAGAAGAAGGCCCTTGATGTTCATGGTATCTCCATTCGACGATCCATCAGGGATGGAGTCTCCCGGCAGACAATCTCTTGCCTCTCCATAGCCTGACTGGCTGTTTCCCTTCCCCAAAGGGGTGAAGCAACGAAGCTTCATTATGAAGACTGGACCCGGAGATAAAGTGGAGCAAGTCAACAAGGCCGGCTAACGATTTCCCGCGGCACAGAGGCGGAGTCGTGTGACAAAATCGTCACCGCCATTCATTCGAGCCATCAACACGAAACAAGGTTGCGCCTGCAGGGGCGGGGCGGCGCGTCTCAAGCTACCAAAGATTGCATTCGGTCAATCGCACCGACACCTGCGCAGGTCGTCTTCGACCGCATGCTTGTTCTGCGAAGCAAGTGTTATCGCACCTGGTCGAGTAGGCGCTTGCACTCCAGAAGGTCGTAAAGCGTTTCCTGCAGCAGAGCCCGATCTTCTTTGCCGACACTGGATTTGCCGAGAGAAACATCCGGCACGCCATCGTCACCGCTTACGAAATTGAAGAAGCGGCGGCTTATCGGCGCCTTGGCGCGGCCGACGACCTGATCTTCATCCGGATTGGCGGAGTTCACTCTCGGCTCGACGGGTGCGTGCTCCTGCGCCGCAGAGGCCAGAGCCTCCACGCTGGCGAGATCTCCATGACCGACCGCGATGACGAACTTGTTGCCATTGGTCTTCAAGAGCTTCTGCACGCCCTTGATCGTATAGCCGTGATCGTAGAGCAGGTGGCGGATGCCATTCAGCAGGTCGACGTCCTCGGGTCGATAATAACGCCTACCGCCGCCGCGCTTCATCGGCTTGATTTGCGGAAAGCGGGTCTCCCAGAACCGTAGGACATGCTGCGGCAGATCAAGGTCTTCCGCAACTTCGCTGATCGTGCGAAATGCATCCGGGCTCTTGTCCATCATCATACTCCCACAGCGCGAATGCGGCGCCATTCGGGCCGGATCACGCAAAACCGGATATCGACATCGTATCTCGCCAGGATACGAATCACCATATTTCAACGGTTTGGCAGTGGAAATTCAAGTGGCTTCTGCGGCTGCTGCACAAGCAAGCTGCAAAAGCAGCGGAAAAACGAACGACAAAGGCCGCAGCGCAAGGCATACGGCCTATGGGAAAATCGATCTTTCGACTGAATTAGGAAGCGGGATTGGCCGGCCTGGCTTTCGCCTTACGACTGGCATGCGCCTTCAGAATGCGGGTCTTCAAAACATTCGATGCCTTGAAAGTCATCACCCGCCGCGGAGAGATCGGCACTTCCTCGCCGGTCTTCGGATTTCGACCAATGCGTTCGTTTTTATCGCGCACCTGGAACGTCGCGAACGAGGAGAGCTTTACAGTCTCGCCACGCACGATGGCGTTGCAAATTTCATCGATCACCGTCTCGACAAGCTCTGCCGATTCCGTCCGGGAGAGGCCGACTTTCCGGAATACCGACTCCGCCAAATCTGCGCGCGTCACTGTCTTGCCCGTCATGGCTCCCCGCCCGTATTGATAGGTGATCTTATTCTAGTCGTGCGAGACTATTGCCCTTGCGCCAAACGGTCAAGCTCTTGTTCGGAATCGGCTTTTAGAGATATGGCGTTACCAGCGCAGCAGCACCGCACCCCAGGTGAAACCGCCGCCCATGGCCTCGAGCATCACCATATCGCCCTTCTTGATTCGCCCGTCACCGGCAGCAACCGCGATCGCCAACGGGATCGAAGCGGCCGACGTGTTGCCATGAAGGTCGACCGTGACCACAACTTTTTCGGGAGCAATTCCAAGCTTCTTGGCGGAGCCGTCGATGATGCGCCGGTTGGCCTGATGCGGCACCAGCCAGTCCAGATCGTCCACGGTCGCGCCGGTCGCATCGAAGGCAGCCTGGATGACGTCCGTGATCATGCCGACGGCGTGCTTGAACACCTCGCGCCCTGCCATATGCAGAACGCCGACCGTACCCGTCGAAGACGGCCCGCCGTCGACGTAGAGCTTTTCCTTGTGCGCGCCATCGGAGCGCAGGCTTGCCGCCAGCACGCCACGGTCCGTATTGGCGCCGCTCCCCTCGCCCGCCTCGAGGATCAGCGCACCGGCGCCGTCACCAAAGAGAACGCAGGTGGTGCGGTCGGTCCAGTCGAGGATGCGCGAGAATGTCTCGGCACCGATAACAAGCACGCGCTTGGCAAGGCCACCGCGAATATAGGCGTCCGCAGTCGTCACCGCATAGACAAAGCCGGTGCAGACGGCTTGGACATCGAAGGCAAAGCCGTGATGCATGCCGAGCCGGTTCTGGATATTGACCGCAGTTGCCGGAAAGGTGTTATCCGGCGTCGACGTCGCGACGATGATCAAATCGAGATCGTCGGGCGTCATCCCGGCATTGGCGAGAGCGGCGCGCGCCGCCTGCTCGCCCAGTGAAGCCGTGGTCTCGCCTTCGCCGGCTATGTAACGCTGGCGGATACCGGTGCGCTGGACAATCCAGTCATCGCTGGTGTCGACAACCTGTTCCATCTCGGCATTGGTCATGACGCGCTTGGGGAGCGCCGCCCCAAATCCGCGAACAACTGAACGGATCATTTCGCTTATACCCCGTAGCTCATGCCGCTTCCGGCCCGATCGGGGGCAGCCGTTTGGCATGGTATTTTTTCAAATCGTTTTCGATTTTCTGTGTCAGCCCATTCTTGGCCATATCATAGCCGACATCGATGGCGGCCGCGAAAGCTTCTACATTCGCGCCGCCATGGCTCTTGATGACGATGCCGTTCAGGCCGAGAAAGACGCCGCCATTGACCTTGCTGGGATCCAGCTTCTCGCGCAGGAGATCGAAGGCGCCCTTGGCAAGGACATAGCCGATGCGCGCCAGCAGCGTGCGCGACATGGCCGCACGCAGATAGGAACCGATCTGCTTCGCCGTGCCTTCCGCCGCTTTCAGCGCGATATTGCCGGAAAAACCTTCCGTGACCACGACATCGACCGTACCCTTGCCGATATCGTCGCCCTCGACGAAGCCGAAATATTCCAGCGACTCGAGATTGGCTTCGCGGATCAGGCGGCCGGCATCCTTGACGTCTTCCTGGCCCTTGATCTCTTCGACGCCGACGTTCAGCAAGCCGATCGTCGGGCGCTCGATCTCGAAGAGCGCGCGGGCCATGGCGCCGCCCATCAGGGCGAAGTCGAGCAGCTGCTGCGCATCGGCGCCGATCGTGGCGCCGACATCGAGCACGATGCTTTCGCCGCGAAGCGTCGGCCAGATCGCCGCAATTGCCGGACGTTCGATATTCGCCATGGTGCGCAAACAGAATTTCGCCATCGCCATGAGCGCGCCGGTGTTGCCGGCGGAGACGACGACATCGGCGTCACCTGCCTTCACCGCCTCGATCGAACGCCACATGCTGGAAACGTAGCGGCCGCGGCGAAGCGCCTGGCTCGGCTTTTCATCCATGCTGATGGCAACGTCACATTCGTGAAAGACCGACTTTTCGCGAAGTTTCGGGTATTTAGCGAGGACCGCTTCGCAGCGATCCTTCTGTCCGTAGATGATGAATGTAATATCGGGATGCCTATCCAGCGCCTTGGCCGCGCCGGGAACAACAACCTCAGGGCCGAAGTCGCCACCCATTAGGTCAAGAGAAATTCTGATCACGCGTCCCTAGTCCTTTTTCTCCGCCGAGACCGGCGAATTTGGCGTCAAAATACCGTTTTCTCCCCCGGTTACAACTGATTTGTGCTCGATCGGCACCGGGACCTAATCCTTTTTCCAATCTTTTAGGACCGCAAACGGCGAAGGTTTCCTGTCATTTTCGCCGGTATCTTCCACATGCGCCTCGAACTCGACGCCGGGCTTGCGCGGGTAAGGATCGATGGCAAGAGCGGCGAATTCCGCAACGACGGCGCCGGCATCGATCGTATCCCCAGTGAACGTCTCCGGAAGATCCGGGCCGTCCGGATCGAGCACCATTTCGCCCGCATCCATCGAAGGCGAGCGCGCCAGCTTGGAATCCTCCGGCACGAAGATGTGCTCGAAATCCTCATCGATCTCAGATTCGACCGGCTCGAGCGTGACGACGCAAGCCTGGGTGATCTTTGCCTTCACGTTGCCTTTAACCCGCACCCCGTCACGCTTCCAGCGCGAGATCTTGAGATCGGCCTCCAGCTTTTCCACGGAAAGGACATCCCAAAGCTTAGCAAGCCCGGCAAGCTCGCGCTTGTCCGCCTCGACATGCACGTCGACGGGATTGGCCGAGATGTGGCCGACCTTCACGAGATAGGAAAAGGGCGTTTCGTCGGAACCGTGTGTTTTCATACCTGCCTCCTATAACTACTCTTGGCCGCGCCCGGACGGCAGCGGCAGCGCCGCCGAACCGGTAGCGAGCTCGGCCTCCGTCACGGCAGCCAGATGCGCCTCCGCCGTCATCATCCAGTCGGCCAGCGGGACCATCGACGCCGCGCCCTCATCCGCCTTCGGATAGATGTTGCGCCGAAGCGCCGCCGCAAGGGCGATGCGATCATCGACGTCCATGGCAGCCGCATAGCTTTCAAGCCGCCCGTAAAACATACCGGCCAGTTTCTTCATGCGCTTCGGCACGCTGTTGTCACCGATTCCCAGTTCGCGGATCGAATAGTCGATATCCTCGAAAAACGCATCGACGATTTCCTGCGCAAGTTCCTGGCCGCTGGTCGCGGAAGACCGCGTGCGGCGAAAAAACAGGATCATGACCACCGAAAGCAATTCGAAGCGCCCCATCACCGTGTCGGGCACGTCATAGTCGGTATAGAAAACCGGCTGCCGCGCCGTCGATGTCAGGAGTTCATATTGCCTGACGACGATGATCTGATTGTGATTTCTTTTGCGAAAGAGCCCAAAAATCATGAGAATTCCCGGTATTGGCTCATTCAGAGCGCGCCGTTTTTGCTTGGCCTTGTTGCATCCACGCAAAAGCTGGTTTACCGAAGCAGGCGCGAATTGCAATGCCGTTTTGCCCGCTTCGAGGCTCCTGCCCTTAACCGTCGTCACGTTGTGAATGATCGGTGATGAAGAGTGCCGAACAGCATCTTGTGCCTTTTTCAATCGCGGAAAGGCCACAATGATGTGCACAGCAAGGTCATACCGGCCGTCCGGCCATCGGATTGATTCATTAGGGGAGATGAGATGTCGTTGACCAGACGGTATTTCAAGTCTGACATATCTTTCAGCAGCACTGCCGCCATCGCCCTGGTGATTGCGACCATGGGACTTTCGGGTTGCAAGACCAGCGAGGTCATGAACAACGGCTACATCTTCGATCCGCAGTCGCTCGCGCTTGCGCCGGTCGGTTCAAGCCGCGAGCAGGTTCTGCTCTCGCTCGGCACGCCTTCGACCACCGCGACGTTCGACGGCGAGGTTTTCTACTACATCTCGCAGAAGCGCACGCGCGCTGCTGCCTTCATGAAGCCGAAGCTGGTCGACCAGAACATCCTGGCGATCTACTTCGACAAGGATGGCATCGTGAAGCAGGAAGCCAATTACGCGCTGAAGGACGGCAAGGTCTTCGACATGATCAGCCGCACGACGCCGACGGGCGGTCGCGACATCACCTTCCTGCAACAGATCCTGCAGGGCGGCGGCAGCGGCATCAACGGCGCGAGGAACTTCCTCAACAACCTCAATCCGGGCCAATAAGCCGGGAAGCTATTGCAGAGAAAAACCCGCGAGGCTTGCGCCCCGCGGGTTTTCTTTATGCATCCGGTTTGCTTTCCCTAGAGCCGGATGATTTTAGGTCGAACCGACCTAAAATCTGAATCCGCGCTAGAATCAAAGAAGTAGAGCATGATGTCGTGCGAAAACCGCAGACACTTTTCGGCATCATGCTCTATCCGGCAAGGATGGCGAGCAGCAGCAATGCGACGATATTGGTGATCTTGATCGCCGGATTGACGGCGGGGCCAGCCGTATCCTTGTAGGGATCGCCGACGGTGTCGCCCGTGACTGAGGCCTTATGCGCTTCGGAGCCCTTCATATGGCGTGTCCCGTCCTTGTCGACGAAGCCATCCTCGAAGCTCTTCTTGGCATTGTCCCATGCACCGCCGCCCGACGTCATCGAGATGGCGACGAAGAGGCCGTTGATGATCACGCCGAGCAGCGAAGCGCCAAGTGCGGCGAAAGCCGAAGCCTTGGAGCCGGAAAGCAGCAGAACGCCGAAATAGACGACGATGGGTGCTAGAACCGGCAAGAGCGACGGGATGATCATTTCGCGAATAGCGGCCTTGGTCAGCAGATCGACGGCGCGGCCGTAGTCGGGACGCTCCGTGCCCAGCATGATGCCCGGCTTCTCGCGAAATTGCCGGCGCACTTCCTCGACGATGGAACCGGCAGCGCGGCCGACGGCCGTCATGGCGATACCGCCGAAGAGATAGGGAATGAGGCCGCCGAACAGCAACCCGGCAACAACGTAAGGGTTCGAAAGCTCGAACGAGATCGTGCCCACATTGGCGAAGTAAGGGAACTTATCGCCGTGAGCGGCGAAGTACCGCAGGTCGTTCGAATAGGCTGCGAACAATACCAGCGCGCCGAGGCCGGCCGAACCGATGGCATATCCCTTGGTGACGGCTTTGGTGGTGTTGCCGACCGCATCCAGCGCATCGGTGGATTTGCGCACTTCCGGCGGAAGATGCGACATTTCCGCGATGCCGCCGGCATTGTCCGTGACCGGGCCGAAGGCGTCGAGCGCGACGATCATGCCGGCGAGGCCAAGCATGGCCGTCACGGCAATGCCCGTGCCGAACAGGCCGCCAAGCTGATAAGTAGCGATGATGCCGCCGACGATGACGATTGCCGGCAGCGCCGTCGATTCGAGCGAGACAGCGAGGCCTTGGATGACATTGGTGCCGTGACCGGTCACCGACGCCTGGGCGATGGAGTTGACCGGCCGCTTGTTCGTGCCGGTATAGTATTCGGTGATGACGACGATCAGCGCCGTGACGATCAGACCGACGATGCCGCAGGCAAAGAGCCTCGTGCCGGTGATATCGAAGCCGGCGACGGTGCCGATAGAGCCCCAGCCAATGGTCAGCGAGGTGGCTGCACCGAGACCGATGATCGACAGGATGCCCGTGGCGATCAGGCCCTTGTAGAGTGCGCCCATGATGGAGCCATTGGCACCGAGCTTTACGAAGAACGTGCCGATGATCGAGGTGATGATGCAGGCGCCGCAGATCGCCAGCGGATAGATCATGGCGGAGCCGAGGATCGGTGAGCCGGCAAAGAAGATTGAAGCGAGAACCATCGTCGCGACGACGGAAACCGCATAGGTCTCGAACAAGTCTGCCGCCATGCCGGCGCAATCGCCGACATTGTCGCCGACGTTATCGGCGATGGTGGCTGGGTTGCGCGGATCGTCCTCCGGAATACCGGCCTCAACCTTGCCGACGAGGTCGCCGCCGACGTCGGCGCCCTTGGTGAAGATGCCGCCGCCGAGACGGGCGAAGATCGAGATCAGCGACGCACCGAAACCGAGGGCCACCAGCGCGTCGATGACATCGCGCGAGCCGGCTTCATGACCGACGACCACCGTCAGAAAATAGAAATAGATGGAAACGCCAAGCAGGGCGAGACCCGCGACGAGCATGCCGGTGATGGCGCCCGACTTGAAGGCGATGTCGAGGCCCGCGGACAAGCTCTGCGACGAGGCTTGCGCGGTGCGGACATTGGCGCGCACGGAGACGTGCATGCCAATGAAACCTGCGGCGCCTGAGAGGATTGCGCCGATCAGGAAGCCAAAAGCGGCTTCGGACGACAAGAGGAGCCAGGCCGCGATGAAAACAATGACCCCGACAATGGCAATGGTTCTATATTGACGCGCAAGATAAGCCTGCGCTCCTTCACGAATATACCCGGCAATCTCTTGCATGCGGGCGTTGCCCTGATCGGCAGCGAGCACCGATCGAGTTGCCCATACGGCATAGATGACCGAGAGCAGTCCGCATGCGATCACTCCTAAAAGAATCGACATTTCGCTTTTTCCCTCCAAAAAAACCGGCGGTTCACTCCTCCCCCGGCCGCCTGCGACGTCGGTCGCTCCCCTCCTCCAGGGCAATCGACAGATGTGCAATGCGAGATTGCTGTTGAGAAAACGTCGCGTCAAGACCGCCCGCGGGTAAAACGCCCGCAGGAGGTTCAAAAGAATATTCGGAGATGAAATCAGGCGCGAACGAAGGAAACGAAAGTGCTGAACTTTGCCTTATTCGGGCTTGGCGAAACCTATTTCTTGGCTTCGCCGCGAACCTGCTTGGCGATTCGGTCGAGCACGGCGTTTACGAGCTTCGGCTCGTCCTCTTCGAAGAAGGCATGCGCGATCTCGACATATTCGGTGACGATGACCGGAACCGGCACGTCCTTGCGGTCGAGCAGCTCGAATGTGCCGGCACGCAGGATGGCGCGTACGGTGCTGTCGAGACGCGACAGCGCCCAGTCGTCCTGAAGGGCGGAGCCGATCAGCGGGTCGAGCCGGGTCTGCTCGCGCACGACACCGGACACGATGGAGCGGAACCAGGAGGCGTCGGCCTTCAGATAGGTCTCGCCGTCCAGCTCCTGTCCGAGACGGTGGGCCTCGTATTCAGCCACCACCTCGAGAACGCCGGTTCCGCCGATATCCATCTGATAGAGCGCCTGCACCGCCGCAAGGCGCGCTGCGCCCCGCTGGTTGGCGGGCTTTGCCGGTCGCTCGTTATCCTGATTGCTCATGAATTATGCACCCAACTTCTCTTTCAGCGCGATCATGGTCAGCGCCGCGCGAGCGGCAAAGCCGCCCTTGTCCTTGTCCGAACGGCGGGCGCGTGCCCATGCCTGCTCATCGTTCTCGACGGTCAGGATACCGTTGCCGATCGCGAGGGATTCGCTGACGGCCAGATCCATCAGCGCCCGCGAAGATTCATTGGCGACGATATCGAAATGATAGGTTTCGCCGCGGATGACCATGCCGAGGGCGACATAGCCATCATAGATGACGCCGCCATTATCGCCGCCGTCGAGCGCCATTGCAATCGCAGCCGGGATCTCCAGCGCGCCGGGCACGGTAACGATGTCATAGGTCGCGCCGGCGGCGTCGAGAGCGGCCTTGGCGCCGTCGAGCAGAGCATCGGCCATATCATCGTAGAAGCGGGCTTCGATGATGAGGATATGGGCATTGGAAGAGCTGGACATACATCACCTGAGGATTGAGAGGGGGCGCGGCACCTTATTAGGCCGGGTCAAACCACGGCGGGCCTCACTTGGCAAGTGTTTTTCAATGGTCCATGCCGATTCCGACCCTATTTGGAAATGATCGGAGCGACGCAGAAATTGTGGCTTCCGCGCACGCAACCGCTTCGATAATAATTTCGGGCCTGCAAAGGGGGAATTCATGACGAAGAAATCCGCACCCGCCGTCAATGTCGGCGAGCTTGAACTGGAGCACTGGCAGCAGGGCAGCTTCTTTGCCGGCAGCGATACGTCCTTCGGGTCGATGCTCGGGCTGAAGCAGCTCGGGATCAGTTACAACGAGGTGCCGCCGGGCAAATCCGGTTGTCCGTTTCACAATCACCACGTCGAGGAAGAGCTTTTCGTCATTCTCGATGGCGAAGGCGAATATCGCTTCGGCGATCAACGTATCGCGGTCAGCAAGGGCGATGTGCTGGGTGCTCCGGCAGGCGGCCCGGAGACGGCGCATCAGCTGATCAATATCGGCCCCGGCGTGCTGGTCTATCTTGCCATTTCCACGAAGGCGCGAACCGAAATTGTCGAATATCCCGATTCCGGCAAATTCCTGGCCAAGACCTACAGCGACGGCAAGACAGCGTTCCGTGCGATCGGTCGTGCCGCCGCTGCCAACCTCGATTACTGGGACGGCGAGCCCGGCGCCTCGAACGACTGAATATCACCAAATTTTGTCAGCAAAGATCCGTAGCTATGACCGTTATTCCGACGTTGACGACCGACCGCCTTTTGCTGCGCGGACACAGACTGGATGATTTCGATGACTTCCTGGCTCTCTGGAAGCACAAGGATCTCGTCCGCTTCATCGGCGGCGAGATGCCGACGCGCGAGCAGGTCTGGGCTCGCCTCCTGCGCTATGCCGGCCTGTGGCACCATCTCGGCTTCGGCTTCTTCGCAGTCGAGGAACGGCAAAGCGGGAAGCTGATCGGCGAAGTTGGCTTCCTCGATCTGCATCGGGACATGACCCCGTCAACGGAGGGCACGCTGGAGGCCGGCTGGGGTATTACACCGCCGATGCAGGGCAAGGGCTATGCGACGGAAGCCATGAGCGCGGCTATCGCCTGGGCCGACGGGCAGTTCGCGGGCCGGCGCATGACTTGCATCGTAGAGATCGAGAACAGATCATCGCTACGCGTGGCCGAGAAAATCGGCTTCCGCCGGATCGGTGAGATCATCTTCAAAGATAAGTCCCACGTGATGTTCGAGCGTTAGGCATCGTTTCGGAGGGCTCATCATGCCGGTGTCGCACGAAAAGTTCTCGATCAAGCCTTACGATCCGGATGATACGCAGGCGACGATCGACATTTTCCTGCGGGCCATTCGAGAGGTAGCTTCAGAAGATTACAGCCAGGCGCAGATTGCCGCCTGGGCAAAGGTCGATGACGTCGAAGCCTGGACGCGGCATCGGGCAAGCCGGCCGACCTGGCTTGCGATGGATTGCTCCACGCCCGTCGGCTTTACCGATCTGAAATCGGATGGCTGCCTGGATATGATGTTCGTCGATCCCGACTATCAGGGAAGAGGTGTCGCCAGCCTGTTGCTTGCGACTGTCGAAAGCGCAGCCCGCAAACAGGGCTTTCAGCGGATTTTCACCGAAGCGAGCCTGACCGCCCGCCCCTTCTTCGAGCGCAAAGGCTTTGCCGTCGTGGCCGCGCAGAAGGTCGAAAAGCGCGGCCAGACGCTGGCAAATTTCCTCATGGAGAAGATACTCGCATAAGACTGCCGAGGCGCCCCCAGAGCGCGCGCCTCCCTGGCGGCTAGCCAGTGAAACTCAGGCCTCGCGGACGACCGGGAACTCCGCCAGCCGTGCAGCGTAGCGCGCCATGGTGTCGACCTCGAAATTGACGAAGTCGCCGGCCTTGCGTGCGCCCCAGGTCGTGACCTCGAGCGAGTGGCGGATCAGCAGCACGTCGAATTCCAGGCCATCGACAGCGTTAACCGTGAGCGATGTGCCGTCGAGCGCAACCGAACCTTTCGGAGCGACGAACTTGGCGAGGTGTTCCGGCGCACGTAGGCGGAAGCGGGTGGCCTCGCCTTCGGGCGTCACGGAGAGAATTTCCGCCTTGCCGTCGATATGGCCGGAAACGATGTGCCCGCCGAGTTCGTCACCGATCTTGAGGGAGCGCTCGAGGTTGATCTTGTTGCCGGTTTCCCAGGTGCCGATCGTCGTCAGGCGCAGGGCTTCTTCCCACGCCTCAACCTCGAACCAGCGCCCATTGCTGCCCTGCTCCGGCAGTCCGGTGACCGTCAGGCAAACGCCGGCATGCGAAATCGAAGCACCCATGTCGATCGTTGCCGGATCGTAATTGGTGGCAACGCGCAGCTTGATGCCTTCCTTCATGGGGGAAATGGATTCGACCGTGCCGACGTCGGTGACAATTCCGGTAAACATCAAAAACCTCTTTCGTATTCGTCGCAGACATCATCGCCGAAGCGGCTCTGTCCGATATGCATGAAACTGGCTGGGATATTGGATTTGAGGACCGGGGATTCAATACCGCCTTCGCCGATATCAGCCGGCCCCTGAAACAAGAGGATGCGATCGACGAGATCCGCATCGAGGAACCGCTGCGCCATCCTGGCGCCCCCCTCCACCAGCAGAGACGAGATGCCGCGGGTGCCAAGCGCCTCCAGCAACCCTCCCAGTTCGTTCGTATTCGATTGCAATACCTCGACGCCCGCAGCATCCAGGGCAGCTCGGCGCCCCAGGAAGGCGGCATCGGTGCTGTCGTCGAAGGACGGTGGATGAGCGGCGACCGCGATGACCGGATACTTCCGCGCCGTCCGCACCAGCTTGCTGCCGAAGGGAAGCTGCAGTTGCTCGTCGATGACGATGCGCAAGGGCGAGCGGTCTTCCAGGCCGGGAATCCGGCAGGTCAATTCCGGATCGTCGGCGATCGCCGTGCCGATGCCGACGAGAATGGCGTCGCTTTCGGCGCGCAGCATCTGCACTTCCGCCCGAGCGGCATCTCCGGTGATGCGCACCTGCCCCTCGCCCGTTTTACCAATCATGCCATCGGCGGAAATGGCAAGTTTCAGAGTCACATAGGGCCGATTTCTCGTCTGGCGCATGAGGTAGCCTGCCAGAGATCGCCTGCCCTCCGTCTCCAGAATGCCGGTATCGACTTCGATGCCGGCATTGCGCAGCATGGTGATGCCACGGCCGGAAACGCGCTGATCGGGGTCGGTGACGCTGATGACGACACGCGCTACGCCGTACGCGATCAACGCCTCGGCGCAGGGCGGCGTTTTGCCGTAATGCGAACAGGGTTCGAGCGTCACATAGGCTGTGGCGCCCCTCGCCGCTTCACCAGCCTCGGCAAGCGCCTGAGGCTCGGCATGCGGGCGGCCACCCACGGCTGTGACGCCGCGGCCAATGACCACGCCATCCCTGACGATAAGGCAGCCGACGGAGGGATTGGTCGAGGTCAGCCCCAGATGCGTGCGCGACAGGCGGATCGCCTCCGCCATGAAACGCTCGTCTTCCGGCCGCTGCGCCATGGTCAGGGATCCAGCGGATCGCGGGCGATCTTCGCGTTGATCTCGTTGATGACGTGCTCGAAATCCTCCGCATGGGAGAAATCGCGATAGACCGACGCGTAGCGCACGAAGGCGACATCATCGAGGCTCTTCAGCGCTTCCAGCACCTGGAGACCGATCTGTTCGGAACTGATCTCGGTCTCGCCCGAGCTTTCGAGGCGGCGGACGATGCCGGAAACGGCCCGCTCGATGCGGTCGCGGTCGACCGGACGCTTGCGCAGCGCGATATCGAACGAACGCACCAGCTTTTCACGATCGAAAAGCACCTTGCGGCCGGTCTTCTTGATGACCATCAGCTCGCGAAGCTGCACGCGTTCGAACGTGGTGAAGCGACCGCCGCAATCCGGGCAGATCCGCCGCCGGCGGATGGAGGTATTATCCTCCGCCGGGCGCGAATCCTTAACCTGGGTATCTTCCGTACCGCAATAGGGGCAGCGCATGCGCCCTCCTTAGCCCATGTAGCCGTACATCGGGAAGCGGTCGGTGAGCTTGACCACCTTCTCGCGCACGGCAGCCTCGACGGCGGCATTGCCTTCGTCGGAGTTGGCGACCTTCAGGCCATCGAGCACTTCAATGATCAGATTGCCGATTTCGCGGAAGTCTGCCTCTTTGAAGCCGCGCGTCGTGCCAGCCGGCGTGCCGAGGCGGACGCCCGAGGTGACGAAGGGCTTTTCAGGGTCGAACGGGATGCCGTTCTTGTTGCAGGTGACATAAGCGCGGCCGAGAGCTGCCTCGGCGCGCTTGCCGGTGGCGTTCTTCTTGCGCAGGTCCACCAGCATCAGGTGGTTGTCGGTGCCGCCGGAAACGACGTCAACACCGCCGGAAATCAGCGTTTCGGCAAGTGCCTTTGCGTTCTTGACGATCTGAGCGGCGTAGTCCTTGAACTCGGGCTGCAGAGCCTCGCCGAGAGCTACAGCCTTGGCGGCGATGACGTGCATCAGCGGGCCACCCTGGAGGCCGGGGAAGACGGCCGAGTTGAACTTCTTGGCCAGATCCTCTTCATTGGTGAGGATCATGCCGCCGCGCGGGCCGCGCAGCGACTTGTGCGTGGTGGTGGTGGCAACGTGGCAATGCGGGAACGGTGACGGATGCTGGCCACCGGCAACGAGGCCGGCGATGTGGGCCATGTCGACCATCAGATAGGCGCCGACGCTGTCGGCGATCTCGCGGAAGCGCTTCCAGTCCCAGATACGGGAATAGGCCGTGCCGCCGGCGATGATCAGCTTCGGCTTGGTTTCTTCGGCCTTGCGCTGCACTTCATCCATGTCGAGCAGGTTGTCGCCTTCGCGCACGCCGTAGGACACGACGTTGAACCACTTGCCGGACATGTTGACCGGCGAACCATGCGTCAGGTGGCCGCCCGAATTCAGGTCTAGACCCATGAAGGTGTCGCCTGGCTGCAGCAGCGCGAGGAAGACGGCCTGGTTCATCTGCGAACCGGAATTCGGCTGAACGTTGGCGAAGTTGACGCCGAACAGCTTCTTGGCGCGCTCGATGGCGAGCTCTTCGGCGATATCGACGAACTGGCAGCCGCCGTAGTAGCGCTTGCCCGGATAACCTTCGGCATATTTGTTCGTCATGATCGAGCCCTGTGCTTCCAGCACGGCGCGCGACACGATGTTTTCCGAGGCGATCAGTTCGATTTCATGCCGCTGACGACCCAATTCCTTGCCGATCGCTCCAAATATGTCCGGATCGGTATCGGCAAGCGAGCGGTTGAAGAAGGATTCGGTGGACGCATTTGTCATCGTGAAAGCTCCTGAACGGCCGGAACGGCAATGCAGACGGTATTAACGTCAGGGTCGCCGGAGAGCAATACGATCAGCGACATTTGCTGGGCATTCTACGCTGGGCGGCGCCGGCCAATGAAAAAGCAGCGCCCAAGGACGCGGCTTCGACAATAATTAAGAGCGAAAGGCCGATTATTGAACTGGCTTTTCCATGCCCTGGGTCGTGTCGAGCGCCAGCTCGGAATTGCCGTCGAGCTGATAGATATCGTCGCGGAACTGGGCGATGCCGTCGGCCGCACTCCAGGCGGAGATATAGACGAAATAGACCGGCACTTCCGTCGCCAAGGTGATCGGTGTGTTGACGCGGCTGGCGATGACCTGCTCGATGTGCTGGCGCGGCCAGCCGGGCGTGTCCATAAGCAGCCAGTTCGTCAGGTCGCGCACGTTCTGAACGCGGACGCAGCCGGAGCTGTCGAAACGCATCAGCTTGTTGAACAGGCCCTGCTCGGGCGTGTCGTGCATGTATTCGTTGTTGGGGTTGTGGAAATTGATCTTCGTGGACGCCATCGCGTTGGTCTTGCCCGGGTCCTGGCGGAACATCAAATCCGGCGCCTTGTCGGAATTCCAGTCGATCGTCTCCGGCGCGACTTCCTGACCCTTGCCGTCGATGAGACGGATGTTGCTCCGCTTCAGATAGGTCGGATCCTTGCGCATCAGCGGCACGATGTCCTTGATGACGATAGAACGCGGCGCCGTCCAATACGGGTTGAGGATGACCTCGTAGATCTTCGAATTGATGATGTGCGTCGGGCGGGAGATGCGGCCGACGATCGCCTCGTGGCGCAGCGCCACCTGGCCGTCCTGCACTGCTTCGATATAGGTCGCCGGAATGTTGACCATGACATGGCGACGGCCGAGATCGGACGGGAACGTCTGCAGGCGAACGAGGTTGGTGTTCAGCTGCTGCAGGCGGACATTGGCGGAAATGTTCATCGCCTTCAGCGTGAAGTCGCCGATAACGCCATCCGGCGGCAGGCCATGGCGGGCCTGGAAGCGCTTGACCGCGCCGTCGACATAAGAATCGAAGGCCGACGAAACGCCTGCTTCACGCGGCAGGTCGCCGGTGACCATCAGATGCTGGCGCAGCGCCTGCACGGCCGGATCGGTCACGCCGAGCTGCAGCGACTGCTGGCTGGTCGGGTTGATCTGCGGCCAGCCGCCATTGGCGACGATGCTCTGATACTGGGCAATCGCCCGCTGGATATTCGGTACGGAATCGGGGCCGAGGATCGGCGTGTTGGACAGGACGGCGGCTGCCGTGCGTGCGGCGGCCTTGGCGTCGAACTGATCATCCCAATTGCCACGAGAACGGTCATTGATCAGCGCCTCCAGCGGGGAAGCGTTTTGCGCGAGGGCCGGCGCGGCCAATGCGGCAGCGCCGAACGTTGCGACCGACCGCAAGAAGGAGCGGCGCGAGAATGGTTCAATTCCGTTTTTCTTCGACATATCCCTACCGTTCAACGCTGCGATCCAGTTATGCGCAGCTTAGAGAGGAAGCAGTAAATAGCGCGGTTCGCGCCAAGTAACGCAGCTCAGTGTCGACCCGTCCCCTTAAAGCGCCATCAAGAGCTTCGCCCCGAACTATCACAATATTGCGAAGCGCGGGCTTGAGGGCAGGAAAATCGGAACTTGAGAACGCCGCTTGCCGTGAGTTTCCGCTGTCACAGTAATATGGCCAATTCGTGTCACCCGGCATGAAACTTGCCCTGTCATACCGCCACGAAAGAAAATCCATGTCGCGATTGCTAAAATACCACAAGTGCGGGTGGTTCATAGCGTGTATTAACCCGCCGTCAATGGCGCAGACGCCTGGAGCGTTACCTATGACACAAGGTGAAGGGCGGACGTGGCAAAAAGCGCACAATTGCAAGCTGGTAACAGGTTCAAGCCAGACACGCAGGGAACGTGTCCAGCTTGCTTTTACCGGATGGTCTCACGGTTTATCCGTCGCCGTTGCTTAAAGCGCGTCGCGATCCTTCAGATTCGCCGTGTGCGCTTTAAGCCTTTGATGTTTCGCATGTCGTTATCGCAAACCGCTGCGCACTTTTGCGCGACATACTTTAGAGGCGATACAGGATCTGGTCGTTCCAGAAGCGGTCGAGGCGCTGCAGGAGCTTGTTCATTTGGGTGAATTCGTCGGTGCCGATGCCGCCGACCTTGTCGATCGAGCCGATGTGGCGCTCATAGAGCTTGGCGACGGTTTCGGCGATATCCTGACCGGTTTCCGTCAGGCTGATGCGAACCGAGCGACGGTCGATGCGTGAGCGCTGATGGTTGATGAAGCCGAGGTCGACCAGCTTCTTGACGTTATAGGAAACGTTGGAGCCGAGGTAGAACCCGCGGGAGCGCAGCTCGCCGGCCGTCAGCTCGGAATTGCCGATGTTGAAAAGGAGCAGTGCCTGGACGGCGTTGACGTCGTCGCGACCCTGGCGGTCGAACTCGTCCTTAATGACATCAAGCAGGCGGCGGTGCAAACGCTCGACCAGGTGGAGGGATTCCATGTAGAGAGCCCGGATATCGTCAACCTGCTGGTCCCGAGCGTTCGCAACTGCCTGCGGCTTGATTTTCGTGTTCATCATGACTTGGCCTCACTCTGTTTTGTTTGGCGGTGTCGTTTTCTTCCCGCCTTGAGTGAGACCCTATCGAATACACATAAAATTCTACTTAAACTGCAGGCTTAACAGCACCTTACCAGGAAGTGTTGCTGTCTCAGGGTAAATCAACCATTACCTGCTGGCGACGGCGCCGACG
Source organism: Rhizobium sp. BR 315 (assembly GCF_050577975.1). Taxonomy (NCBI): domain Bacteria; kingdom Pseudomonadati; phylum Pseudomonadota; class Alphaproteobacteria; order Hyphomicrobiales; family Rhizobiaceae; genus Rhizobium; species Rhizobium sp. BR 315. The sequence goes on from NZ_JARWKZ010000045.1 coordinate 18,721, forward strand.
CTTTTCCTGCCACAGCAGGATGCGGAAGAGGCAATAAAGCACAGCGACGCAGGCATGCAAGATCATGATCAGGGGATTGGATCCGAACACTTCCGGCCACACGCCATACATCAATCCCTGCCCGCCTGCAGCGAGCACCCACATGACCGGTCCCCAGGATACGGTAAGCCACAATCCGAGTGCTGCGACCGGGAAGACGACGGCAAGCCCGGCGCCTGCAACTTTCCAAGGCAGATTGAGAAGATCGAAGCGGGCATGACCATCCAGCGAATAGCCGACCAGCATCGCCCAATATTGCAGGCCGAGCCAGAAGCAGGCGATCGCGATCAGCCGCAGGAACAGCACGAACAGGATGTCCGTCAGCGTATTCTTGGGTACGGTCGAAGAATCAGGTTCCATGCGCGAACAATACGTAGGAGGCTCATGCCTCGCCAGAGAGATCTTGGCTGCGGCCTTTCGCCCGCTTTTGAATCCTGGGGACAGCGTGATAGGTACGCTCTCCATATAATAGGCCTTAATTAGACGAAGAAGGATGGCGGCATCATGGAAAACAAGACGCATCTCGTTGACGAGATCACCGGACATCGCCGCATGCGACGCAACCGCAAGGCCGACTGGACGCGCCGCCTCGTGCAGGAAAACAGGCTGACGGTCGACGATCTGATCTGGCCGATCTTCCTCATTCCCGGCACAGGCATCCTGGAGCCGATCCCCGCCATGCCCGGCGTCAACCGCATGACCGTGGACAAGGCCGTGGAAGCGGCTAAGGAAGCGGCCGATCTCGGCATCCCGGCTCTTGCCACCTTCCCGAACATAGAAATGGCGCTGCGCGACGAGACCGGCTCGAACAGTCTCGAGAAAAACAACCTCATCAATCTTGCCAGCGCTGCTATCAAGAAAGCCGTACCGAACATTGGCGTCATTACCGACGTCGCCCTCGACCCCTTCACCAGCCACGGCCATGACGGCATCCTGCGCGGCAACGAAATCGTCAACGACGAGACGGTCGAGCAGGTGGCGCAGGCGGCCGTCTATCAGGCCGACGCAGGTTCCGACATCATCGCGCCCTCGGAAATGATGGACGGGCGCATCGGCGCGATTCGCCAAGCGCTCGACGCCGCCGGCCACCAGAACGTCGGCATCATGAGCTATGCGACAAAATTCAGTTCGGCCTTCTACGGCCCCTACCGTGAGGCCATTTCGACCGGCGGCCTGCTGAAGGGCGACAAGAAGACCTATTACATCGATCCGGCCAACGGCACCGAGGCAGTGCGTGACGCCGCGCTCGACGTCGAGGAAGGCGCCGATATGCTGATGGTCAAGCCGGGCCTGCCCTATCTCGATATCTGTTGGCGGCTGAAGGAGGCTTTCGGCCTTCCGACCTTCGCCTATCAGGTCTCCGGCGAATACGCGATGATCAAGGCCGCGGCGGCCAATGGCTGGATCGACGGCAACAAGGTGATGCTTGAAACCCTGCTCGCCTTCAAGCGCGCCGGTTGCGATGGCATCCTCACCTATTTCGCGATGGATGTCGCAAGGCAGCTGGCGAAAAAATAGTTTCAAGCCGCGCGCCCGCAGCCTGCTTATTGTATTTGCAGACCCGGATACCATATGTTCGGCAAATGTTTCCCCAAGGAGGAAAACGATGAGCCTGAACCCCAGCCCGCTTTACGCAGCACCGGATGACTGGCGCGCCTATAGTGGCGTGCTGAGCCGGCGCGTCTTCGCCTTCATCGTCGACTACATCATCGTGGCCCTGCTCTGCATTCCGGCGGCGGTGCTTCTGTTTTTCGTGTCGATCCTGACGCTGGGCCTCGGTTTCGTCCTCTATCCGGTGCTCTTCATCCTTGTCGCAGGACTATATTTCGGCTGGACGCTTGGCGGCCCCTATCAGGCTTCGCTCGGCATGCGTGCCATGGGCATCACCATGGTGCGGGTCGATGGCCGGCGCATGGACTTCCTGACGGCGATCGTTCATCTCGCGCTGTTCTGGATCCTGAACTCGGTGCTGACACCGCTGATCCTGCTGGCAGGCCTCTTCACCGACCGCAGCCGCCTGATCCATGACCTGCTGCTCGGCACGGTCATCGCCCGCACGGTTTAACACCAAGGCAACCCTCACGCCATATGCATTCCCTGCGGCATCGATCGTGCTGCAGGGTGGCTTTCTCTTGTCTGGTCAATTAGGAAACTGTGATCTTTAGCAAAGGACGTAGTTGACGTTTTCCAAACTTGGGCCATGCTTGTGAAAACGCCAATGCCGAAAGAAGGGCAATCAACGGCAGATGAATACGCAGTCGACGCCATCTCCGCAGTTTTATCTGACGGCACCGGCTACCTGCCCGTACTTGCCGCACGAGATGGAGCGCAAGGTCTTCACGCATCTCGTCGGCCCGCGTGCGGTGGAGATGAACGATATCCTGACCCAGGGCGGCTTCAGGCGCTCACAGAACATCGCCTACCGCCCCGCCTGCGAAGCCTGCCGCGCCTGCATATCGGTCCGCATCCTCGCCCAGGAATTCGAGGCGACCCGTTCGATGAAGCGCGTGCTGGCGGCGAATAATGACGTCATCGCCACCGAATTCCCGGCACAGCCCTCCAGCGAACAATATTCCCTCTTCCGCCGATACCTCGACTATCGCCACCAGCAGGGTGGCATGTCCGATATGACCGTGCTCGATTACGCGATCATGGTCGAAGACACGCATGTGAATACACGTATCATCGAGTACCGCCGCCGCGAAGAAGGTTCGGGATTGGAACAGCGCCCGAAAGGCGAGCTTCTGGCGGCAGCCTTGACCGACGTGATGAGCGACGGGCTGTCGATGGTCTATTCATATTTCAATCCCGATCTCGACCAGCGTTCGCTCGGCACCTTCATGATTCTCGATCACATCAAGCGGGCGAAGGCGCTGGGATTGCCGCACGTCTACCTCGGCTATTGGGTCAGGGGATCGCGCAAGATGGACTATAAGACACGCTTCCAGCCGCAGGAGCACCTGACCCCGCGCGGCTGGGAGCGGTTCGATCCCGCCATAGACGGCGACAAAGACAACGCCCGCTGAATGTTCGCCAATCTCTCCGACCACAGGAAAGGCCTGTTGCTGACCACGTTCGGCGGCTTGGTCCTGTCGATGGACATACCGCTGATCCGGCTTTCCAGCGGCGAGGTCTGGTCGGTGCTATCGGCCCGCAGCCTGGCGACCGTCGTCGCGGCGGTTGCCGCTCTCTTCGTCATCCGGCGCGTCGTCGGCTCGGTGCGAAATGTGCTGCCGGGCAGGCTCGGAATTCCGGTCGGCTTCTTCTACGGATTGACGACGATCTGCTTTCTTCTCGCCGTCTATTACACGACGGCGGCGAATGTGGTGTTCATCATCGCCCTCAACCCGATGTTCACCGCGCTGCTTTCCTGGATCTTCCTCAAGGAGCGCCCGGCCCTTTCGACATTCATCACCATGGCCGTCATGATCCTCGGGGTCGGTCTGATCGTTGGGGATGGCATGGAAGCTGGCCATCTGCTCGGTGACGCACTCTCCGTGCTCGCATCATTTTCCAGCGCCTGCGCCATCACCATCAGCCGCGCCTCCCGGCGGGATATGGGCTTCGCCTCGCTGCTGGCCGCCATCCTTCCCGCCGTCGTGGGACTCTATCACATAGTGCCAACCGGCTTTTCCATCGATCACCCCGGCTGGATCCTCCTCGATGGCGGCGTGCTGATGCCCCTCTCCTTCTGGTGCCTCGCGACAGGCACACGCTTTCTCACCGCGCCGGAAGTCGCAATGTTCTATCTCTTGGAAACGATCCTGGCGCCAATCTGGGTCTGGCTGATCTTCGCCGAGGCGCCCGCCAGTATGACGCTGGCCGGCGGCGCGATATTGATCCTGGCACTCGCCACCCATTCGCTGTGGCAGGCGCGGGTCAAGGCGAGAGCGGCAGTTGCCGCGTAGCGCCTTGCGCATTGAAGCAACAAGCACCCTATGTTATAATTGGGTTGTTACATAGGAAACCAAAACATGAACGTCACCATCCGCAAAATCGGCAACTCCGAAGGCGTTATTATTCCGAAGGAAGTTCTCGACCAGTTGGGGCTCGGCGCTGGCGACACACTAGAACTCAGCCTCAAAGATGGCGGACTGCTCATGCAGCCAACCGACGCTGACTTTGCACGTCAAATAGAACACGCACAGCGTTTCATGGATCAGTATAAAGTGGCACTCAAGAAGCTGGCGGAGTAATGCCGTTTATTTTCCTGACTAGGCCGCTCATCGAACAATTGCACAAGATGCAGATCAAAAGGTTCGGCGGCTCCTATGGCCTGCGAGACGAAGGTTCCCTCGAATCCGCCTTGGCACGCCCGATTAACAAAGCCCAATACGGCAGCGATGATATCATCGAGCTGGCGGCGGCCTATCTATTTGGGCTGGTGAAAAACCATGCCTTCATAGATGGCAACAAACGCATCGCCATCGTGGCGACGGCAGTCTTTCTTATGGACAACGGCTACCGAATTCAAACGACGGACGCCAATCTTTACAGCTTCGTCGTAGCAGTGGCCGCCGGAGAAATCGATGAAGAGGGAGCGACACATTTCCTGCGAGACGTCTGTGTTCCCTACAGTGATTGAATCACTCAGGCACCGGCCAAGCCCCTATCAAGGTCAGGCCTTTCGCCGTCCAGACGACGTACCACCCGGCCCTTTGCTAAGTTTCAAGGCATTCGTCGCTGCGATCGACCCACTGGGCCGATCGCCCGGTCTTCGCCCGACCGCTCCTTACCCGGAAAACCTACCGCTTCTGGGGAAGCCCTTCGGCACGGCTCTGCCGACGCCGGCGCGATCACCCAGCCACTCCGTCAGTTCATCCTTGCTCTTGGTGAAGGTGCGGCCAGCGCTGTCTTCCCAGGTCAGGCCATCGGCGATGACGAAGCAGCGGATGTCGGAAATGCCGCCATCCTTGTATTTCTGAAGGCGCACGCCCTTGCCACGCGACATCTCAGGCACCTGCGAGAGCGGGAAGAGGACCATCTTGCGGTTCTCGCCGACCACGGCGACATGATCGCCGGAAACCGGGACCAGAAGCTTGGTCTCGTCGGGATAGGAGACGTTCATGATCTGCTTGCCCTTGCGGGTATTGGCGACCAGTTCCGCCTCGGCCACGATGAAGCCGTTACCTGCAGTGGAAGCGATCAGTTGCTTGCGCTGGGGATCGTGGACGAAGGCCGTCAGCACATCCTGATCGTTTTCCATATCGACCATGATGCGCAAGGGCTCACCGTGACCGCGGCCGCCGGGCAGCTTGTCGCCGCCGAGCGTGTAGGCCTTGCCACCCGTCGTTATGATCAGGATCTTGTCCGTGGTCTGTGCCGGGAAAGCAACCTTTAGGCCGTCACCCTCCTTGAAGGTGAGCGACGAGGTATCCGAAATATGGCCCTTCAGGGCGCGGATCCATCCCTTTTCCGAGACGACGACCGTGATCGGTTCCTTCTCGATCATCGCCTGCTGGATGGCGGCATCGTCGGCTTCAGGCGCTTCGGCAAACTGCGTACGACGACGGCCGATTTCCGTGGCCTTGGCGAATTTCTTCTTCACCTCGCCGATTTCCCAGGAAACCGTCTGCCACTGCTTTTCTTCCGAGGCGAGCAGTGCCTCGATATCGGCCTTTTCCTTGGTCAGACCGTCGAATTCCTTGCGGATCTCGAACTCTTCCAGCTTGCGCAAGGAGCGCAGCCGCATGTTGAGGATCGCCTCAACCTGATTGTCCGTGAGGCCAAACCGCTCCATCATCACGGGCTTCGGCTCATCCTCCTCGCGGATGATGGCGATGACCTCATCGATGTTGAGATAGGCAATCAGCAAGCCGCCGAGGATTTCGAGCCGCTTTTCGATCGCAGCGAGCCGGAAACGCGAGCGGCGTAGCAGGACTTCGCGACGGTGATCCAGCCACTCCTTCAGCACCTCGTTCAGGGCCATGACCTTGGGAATGCGGCCCATGGACAGAACGTTCATGTTGAGCGGGAAGCGGCTCTCCAGCTCCGTCAGCTTGAACATCGATTCCATCAGGATCGTCGCGTCGACAGTACGGCTCTTCGGTATCAGGACGACGCGGATATCCTCGGCGGATTCATCGCGGATGTCTTCCAGCAGCGGCAGCTTGCGCGCAATGAGCAGCTCGGCGATCTTCTCGATCAGCCGTGACTTCTGCACCTGGAAGGGAATTTCGGTAATGACGATCTGGTAGCCGCCGCGACCGAGGTCCTCGATCTCCCATTTGGAACGGACGCGGAAACCGCCACGGCCGGTCTTGTAGCTTTCGATAATGCTCCGGCGATCGTCGATGATGATGCCACCGGTCGGAAAGTCGGGACCGGGAATGTACAGCTCCACCAGTTTCTCGACAGTGGCATCGCGATCCTTGATCAGATGCAGCGCGGCGTCGCAGATCTCGTGGGCATTGTGAGACGGGATGGAGGTCGCCATGCCGACGGCGATGCCGGAGGAGCCGTTGGCGAGCAGATTGGGGAAAGCGCCCGGCAATACGATTGGCTCGGAATTCGACTCGTCGTAGGTGTCGCGGAAATCCACCGCGTCCTGGTCGATGCCTTCGAGCAGCAGTTCGGAAACCGCCGTCATCTTGGATTCGGTGTAACGCATCGCGGCCGGGCTATCGCCGTCGATATTGCCGAAATTGCCCTGGCCGTTCACCAGCGTGTAGCGCTGCGAGAAATCCTGCGCGAGGCGCGCCAGCGCATCGTAGATCGACTGGTCGCCATGCGGGTGGTAGTTACCCATCACCTCGCCGACGATCTTGGCGCATTTGCGGAACGCGGCGTTGGGGCGAAGGCCCATCTCGCTCATCGCGTAAACGATGCGGCGATGCACCGGCTTCAACCCGTCGCGGACGTCGGGAAGCGCGCGTTGCGTGATCGTCGACAGTGCATAGGCCAGGTAGCGCTCTTCGAGCGCGGCTTTCAGATCGACCGGAAGGATATGGTCGCCATCACCGGACGGCGGAGTAAGATTTTGTCCCATGGCTCTTGACTATCGGAGATGGCGATTCCCGGCAAGAAATCAGCGGAAAGCACCTGTGGATGAAGGCGGCTCCAGCACCTTTCGACGCGGATGCACACAGATTTTTGCTGCGCTTGCACACAAGCCTCTTTGTCATTGGATTTTTAGAGAAAGATCAATATAAATCGCGCAGCACATGCCGAATATGTACACCCGCCGATACCAACGGCCCAACGAGGAAACGCCAATATGACTTTCTACCGGACCACGCGGTTGATGCTGAGCAGCGCCGCCATCCTGTCTTTCGCCAGCTCGGCCTTCGCGCTTGACGGCAATGACCTGCTGAAGAAGATCAACGACGTTTACGGCCAGCAGGGCGGCTCGATCGCCGCCGAAGGTATCGACATCGACGGCAGCACGGTAACGCTGAAGGGTGCCACCATCAAGGCAGCCGGTATGGAAACCAGCATTCCGCTCGGCGACATCACCATGGACGGCGTCGAAGAAAAGGACGGCGGCTACACGATCGAAGAGATCGACTTTGCCGATGTCGATTTCGATAAGGATGGTGCTGCCGTTTCCGCGACCGACCTCAAGCTGAACGGCGTCGAGATCCCCGCGGACTCGAGCAAGGGCGACCTCGGCTCGCTCCTTTACTACAAGAGCGCCCATGCCGGCGCCGTGTCCGTTACCAAGGACGATGCCGAGGTGTTCTCGATCGAGGGCGCCGACGCCACGATGAACAAGCGCGACGACAAGTCGGGTATCGATTTCGACGCCAAGATCAATGGCATCAAGGGCGACCTGAGCAAGGTTGACGATGCCAAGGCCAAAGAAGCCATCGAAGCGCTGAAATTGCAGCAGATCGACGGCACGATCGCCATGAAGGGCAGCTGGGAAATCGGACCCGGCACCATCAACGTCAGTGAATATTCCTTCGACTTCAAGGATATCGGCAAGCTGAACCTGGCCTTCAGCATTTCGGGCTACACGCCTGCCTTCGCCAAGTCGATGCAGGAAGCGCTGAAGACGGTTCGTTCCAACCCGAACCAGCAGGAAGCGCAGCAGTCGGCCGGTCTCGCCATGCTCGGCCTTTTGCAGCAGCTGACGTTCAACAGCGCCAAGATCCGCTTCGACGATGCGTCGATCACCGGACGCGCGCTTGAGTTCGCCGGCAAGCAGCAGGGCGTCAGCGGCAAGCAGCTCGCCGACACGCTGAAGGCGATGACGCCGATCATGATGGCGCAGCTCAACGTTCCGGAACTGCAGAACGCCGTTTCCGCTGCCGTCAGCTCCTATCTCGACAATCCGAAGAGCCTGACGGTTACCGCCGCTCCGGGCAAGCCGGTTCCGGTGCCGATGATCATCGGCGCCGCCATGGGCGCTCCGCAGTCGATCCCGCAGGTCATCGGCCTCAAGGTTTCCTCGAACGACTAAGCGGTCGTTCCCGAGCCATTTCCAGAAACCCGGCGATCTCGGTCGCCGGGTTTTTCTTTGCCGTGAACTAAATCCCCTACCCCGGCTGGTATCTCCTGAGCTCGCTGAGCGCATGGGAGATCAGAGCAAGCAATTCCTCCGTCGTTGCGCCATCGCGCGCCTGAACGGACATGCCCTGCACGATCGCACCCAGAAAGCGGGCGAGCGAGCGAGGATCGGCATCCGGCCTCATGTCGCCTTCGGCGATGCCGCGTTCGATGCGTTTGGCGAAGATATCCAGTGACTGAAGGCGCATGGACGCGACATGATGGGCGACCGGCTCGTTCTCCTCCGCACAATTCAGCACCGCCGTCGATATCATGCAGCCTTTCGGATGTTCCGGCGCCGTGAAGATCTTGGCGGAGATCGTCAGAAAGCGCTCAAAGGCGGCGACCGTATCCAGCTTGTCCTGAAACGGATTGCCAGGCTCCGGCCGGGGCATGCGCCGATATTGCTCGAGCGTCTCGCGATAGAGCTCCGCCTTCGAATTGAAGGCGGCATAGAGGCTCTGCGGCGTGATCCCCATCGCCGCCGTGAGATCAGCGATCGAGGAGCCGTCATAGCCATGCTTCCAGAAAGTATCCCGTGCGGCGGCAAGAACCGTCTCTCGATCGAACGCAGGCGGGCGTCCACGCTTCCGCGGCGAAGAATTTTTCGCCTCCTTCTCATTTTTCACAATGGTCACTCTAGAAATGATCTCCGACTTGGTTTATTCAGGAATGGTCATTGTGATTATACAAGGTTTTGTCCCATGAGTCTTCCCCTGGAAAATTCCACCCGACCGAGCCACGGTATCGTTGCCACGGGCGTCGATGCTGCAATTGATTCCGCCCTGGCGGACAAGAGACTGGTCGGAGCCGTAGTCCTGGTCGCCCGGGACGGAGAGCTGGCCTATGCCCGCGCCGCCGGCCTGGCTGATCGTGAAAACAAGATGGCGATGCAGGAAGATACCATCTTCCGCCTTGCCTCCGTCACTAAGCCGATCGTCGCCATCACCGCCATAAGGCTCGTCGAACATGGCCGCATCGGGCTCGACGACCCGATCACCAAGTGGTTGCCGGATTTCCGGCCGCGGCTGCCAGATGGAGCCGAAGCCGTCATCCGCATTCGGCATCTCCTCACGCACACGTCTGGACTGGGTTACCCTTTCGCGGAAGGGCAAGATGGTCCCTATCATCGTGCCGGCGTATCCGACGGTCTGGACACTCCAGGCCGGTCGCTGGACGACAACCTCAAGCGCCTCGCCAGCGCTCCTCTTCTCTTTGCGCCGGGTGAAAGCTGGCGCTATTCGTTGGCGATGGATGTGCTCGGCGGCATTATCGAAAAGGAAACCGGTGGTGCTCTCGGCGATGCCGTCGCCGATCTGGTGATGAAGCCGCTCGGCCTGTTCGATACGGCCTTCTCGGTCCGAGATCGCAGCCGCCTGGCAGCCGCCTATGTGAATGGCGCTCCCGAGCCGCAACGGATGGGGGACGAGGCGATCGTTCCGATACTCGACGGCACGATCCGCTTCGTACCGGACAGGATCTTCGATCCCGCTTCCTATCACTCCGGCGGCGGCGGCATGGCCGGAACGGCAGGCGACGTGCTTGCCATTCTGGAAACCGTGCGCAAGGGCGGCGCGCCGCTGCTGTCGGCCGATACGGTGAAGATAATGATGACCGATCAGGCGGGCGGCAATATGCAGACGCAGCAAGCCGGCTTCGGCTTCGGCTATGGCTGGTCCGTTGTCGCCGATCCCGTTGTGGCTCAAGTCCCCTTCTCGCCGGGCACCATCAAATGGGGCGGCGTCTACGGCCACAGCTGGTTCGTCGATGCCGAAAAAGGTCTGACTGTCGTCGCATTGACCAATACGACCCTCGAAGGCATGTGGGGGCAGTTCACCACCGATCTCGCCAAAGCGATCTATGCCGGGATCTAGCTGACATCGTTGTCCCAAACAAAAACCCGGCGATTTCTGTCGCCGGGTTTTGCATTTCATCAAGCCTGTAAAAAGCTTAGTCCTTCTTCACCGGCGGCACCGGGCGGATCGCCAGTTCGCGCAGCTGCGTCGGCGTTGCGGCCGAGGGAGCGCCCATCAGCAGATCCTGTGCCTGCTGGTTCATCGGGAAGAGCGAGATCTCGCGCAGGTTCTTGGCGCCGACCAGCAACATGACGATGCGGTCGATACCGAAGGCAGCACCGCCGTGCGGAGGCGCACCGTACTGGAAGGCGCGATAGAGACCGCCGAAGCGCTCTTCGACGTCAGCCTGGCTGAGGCCGACCTTTTCGAAGGCGGCGACCATGGTTTCCGGCGACTGGTTACGGATTGAACCCGAAGCGATTTCGAAGCCGTTGCAGACGGCGTCGTACTGGAACGCCTTGATCGTCAATGGATCCTGGTTCTGCAGCGCCTCAAGGCCGCCCTGCGGCATCGAGAAGGGGTTGTGGGCGAAATCGACCTTCTTTTCTTCTTCGCTCCATTCGAAGAACGGGAAGTCGACGATCCAGCACAGCTCGAAACGATCGCGATCGATCAGGTTCAGCTCGTCGGCAGCGCGGTTACGGGCTTCACCAGCAAACTTGTAGAACTTGGAAGGATCGCCGGCGACGAAGAAGCAGGCATCGCCGTCATCGAGGCCGAGCTGGGTGCGGATCGCATCCGTGCGCTCTTCGCCGATGTTCTTGGCAAGCGGACCGGCGCCTTCGAGCTTTTCACCTTCCTTGCGCCAGAAGATGTAGCCGAGGCCCGGCTGGCCCTGGCTCTGTGCCCAGGCGTTCATGCGGTCGCAGAACGCACGCGAACCGCCGGTCTTGGCCGGGATGGCCCAGACCTCGACCTTCGGGTTGGAAGCGATCATGTTGGCGAAGACCTTGAAGCCGGAGCCGGCGAAATGCTCGGTGACGGCTTCCATGACGATCGGGTTGCGCAGATCCGGCTTGTCGGAGCCGTATTTGCGGATGGCGACGTCATAGGGGATACGCGGCCATTCCTTGGTGACCGGCTTGCCGTCGGCAAACTCTTCGAACACCTGGGTCATGAGCGGGGCCATCGTGTCCCAGACGTCTTCCTGAGTCACGAAGCTCATTTCTAGGTCGAGCTGGTAGAATTCGCCCGGCAGACGGTCGGCACGCGGGTCTTCATCACGGAAGCACGGCGCGATCTGGAAATAGCGGTCGAAACCGGCGACCATCAGCAGCTGCTTGTACTGCTGCGGCGCCTGCGGCAGTGCGTAGAAGGTGCCGGGATGGATACGGCTCGGCACGAGGAAGTCGCGCGCGCCTTCCGGCGAGGAGGCCGTCAAGATCGGGGTCGTGTATTCGGTGAAACCCACCTCGCCCATGCGGCGGCGCATGGAGGAGATAACCTGCGTGCGCTTGACGATGTTCCGGTGCAGCGTGTCGCGGCGCAGATCGAGGAAGCGATACTTCAGGCGGACATCTTCCGGATAGTCCGGCTCGCCGAAGACCGGCAGCGGCAACTCCTTGGCGGCGGAGAGCACTTCGATCTCCTGAGCATAAAGCTCGATCTCGCCGGTCGGCATGTTCTTGTTGACGGTGTCTTCCGTACGGGCCTTTACCAGACCGTCGATACGGATGACCCATTCGCCGCGAACGGTTTCGGCAAGCTTGAAGGCCGGAGAATCAGGGTCGGCGACGACCTGGGTGATGCCGTAGTGATCGCGAAGGTCGATGAACAGCACGCCGCCATGATCTCGGACGCGATGAACCCAGCCGGAGATGCGGACGGTCGAACCGACGTCGGACTTGCGCAGGGCGGCGCATGTGTGGCTGCGATAGCGATGCATAGTATATATCCTGGACTTGGCGGGCCGCGGCGAAAGGACATGCAAGCCCCTCGCCTGCCGACGAGAAAATCGGGCGGAAAAGCGCATGGTGCGCCCGATTTGTCAAGGCTCGAACGCTGTAAGTCGACTTAAAGCTGTCTCGGCCGCCGCCCATGTCGACATCTGAAAGTAGCCGTTGCGGCAGTTTGGCTACCTTGATGCTATTGCTGAACGCTGCAGTCAACTTTAAACAGGCATCCATATCTCGCCACCCCAGGAGCCTGACATGCCGATCCTCACCCGCCGCAATCTCCTGAAAGCCTCAGCGGTCGCCGGTGCCTATGGTGTCGGCCTCGGCATCGCCGGAAAATTTGCAGGCAACGCCGCGGCAGCAGCCGAACCGCGCGTGATGAAGACAGCCAAGATCGAGGCCAATCTCGCCGATGGCGGAGTGACCAAGAATGTCCTGACCTATGGCGAAGCAGGCATGCCGCCGGTCGTGCGCATGAAGAAAGGCGAGGCTTTCGCGGCCCGGCTCATCAACGGCATCGACGATCCGACGACCATCCACTGGCACGGCATCCGGCTGCCGAACAATATGGACGGCGTGCCCTTCCTCACCCAGCCCTATGTCTATACCGGCGATCATTTCGACTACGCTTTCACGCCACCCGACGCCGGCACCTTCTGGTATCATCCGCATTGCAATACGCTGGAGCAGATGGGCCACGGCATGACCGGCGTCATCGTGGTCGAAAATCCCAAGGATCCGGCATTCGATTCGGAAGTGGTGCTCAATCTACGCGATTGGCGATTGGGTGGAGATGGACAGTTCATCGCGCAGTTCCGTCCGCGCGATGCGGCGAAGTCGGGTACCTACGGCACGGTGCGGACGGCGAACTGGCAGCAGCAGCCGCAATATGACGCTCCCTCCGGCGGTCTGGTGCGGCTGCGCATCGCGATCACCGATGTCACCCGAATCTATTCCTTCCGCATGGACGGCGCCGAAGCGACCGTGATCGCGATCGACGGCAATCCCGTGCCGCAGCGTTTTCCGCTGGATGTCCTGCAGCTCGGCCCGGGACAACGGCTGGAGCTGGCCGTTCGCATGCCGGACAACGAGGGTGCGGTCGTCAAGCTTGAGGATATCAAGGGCACCGACCCGAAGGTGCTGGCGACACTGCGCGCGGTGGGTTCCTCGCTGAAGCGCGATGTCCGCGATCTGGCGCCGCTGGAAGACAATCCGGTCAAGAAGGTCGATCTGGGGTCGGCGACCCGCATTCCTCTGGCTCTCAGTGCTACGGCGGAAAACACCGCCGACAACAGCATTTGCGGCTCGCTCGGCTACAGTTTCTGGGCGATCAACAAGGTGCCGTGGCCAGGCGACACGCCCGATCCGACCGCACCGCTTGCCGATCTCAAGCTCGGCAAGAGCTATATCATCGACATGGAAAACCTGACGCCGCACAGCCACCCGATCCACCTTCACGGGATGAGCTTTACGGTCGTCTCCTCCTCCTCTCGCCAGGTACAGCCGTTCGTGTCCGACACTTATCTCATCCAGCCGGACGAAAAGGTGCAGCTCGCCTTCGTGGCCGACAATCCCGGCGACTGGCTGCTGCATTGCCACATCATCGAGCATCAGAAGACCGGCATGACCAGCTATGTCCGCGTGGCATAGCGAAGAGCGGCAAACCGCTCTCGCCCCGCATCGCACGCGTCGTAGCAGCATCATGTTTCGGCTAATTTCAGCCAAAAGCGAAATGCGGTGGGAGCTTTGCTCGCGAAAGTATTGACATATCCGGCTGAAAGGAGAAGGAAGTTAAAGAACTATTTTATCGATGAATGTGTTGAGATGATCGAAACTACCGCCCAATTAGAGGCGGCCTGCCAAGAGCTGGCCAAGTCGGATTTTATTACCATCGATACCGAATTCCTGCGAGAAACGACCTTCTGGCCGGAACTGTGTTTGATACAGATGGCGAGCCCGACGACCGAGGTATTAGTCGATCCGCTCGCCAAGGGGCTGGATCTGGCGCCCTTCTTCGAGCTGATGGCCAACCCGGCCGTGCTGAAGGTTTTTCACGCCGCGCGCCAGGATATCGAAATCATTTTCCATCGCGGCAATCTCATTCCGCATCCGATCTTCGATACGCAGGTCGCGGCGATGGTGTGCGGTTTCGGGGATTCCGTGTCCTACGACCAGCTGGTCAGTCGTATCAAGAACGTCCACATCGACAAGTCCTCGCGCTTCACCGACTGGAGCCGCCGGCCGCTCTCGGAAAAGCAGCTGGACTACGCACTCGCCGACGTAACCCATCTGCGCGACGTCTATCTTTCGCTGAACGAGCAGCTGACGCGCGAGGGACGCGCTTCCTGGCTGCAGGAGGAAATGGCAATCCTCGAAGCGCGCGATACCTATGATCTGCATCCTGACGATGCCTGGCAGCGGCTGAAGATGCGGCTGCGCAAGCCGCAGGAATTGGCAGTCCTCAAATATGTGGCCGCTTGGCGCGAGCGCGAGGCACGCAACCGCAACGTTCCGCGGGCCCGCGTGTTGAAGGACGATGCGATCTATGAAATCGCCCAGCAGCAGCCGAAGGACAGCGAGGCGCTTGCCCGGTTGCGCACCATCCCGAAGGGCTGGGAGCGCTCGGCTGCAGGTAATGCCGTGCTCGAGGCGATCAATGCGGCGCTGGAGTTGCCGAAATCCGAAATGCCGCATCCGCCACGCCATCAGCAAGCCCCGGAAGGCACCGCTGCGGCCGCCGAACTGCTGAAAGTCCTGTTGAAGCTGATCGCCGAAAAACACGGCGTCGCAGCGAAAGTCATCGCCAACAGCGACGACCTCGACAAGATCGCCGCCGAAGGCGAGAAGGCCGACGTCGCTGCCCTCACCGGCTGGCGGCGCGATCTCTTTGGCGCAACGGCTTTGCAGCTCATTCAAGGCCAGGTGGCATTGCGCTTCGTCGGAAAGCGAATCGAAACGGTCGCCCTCTAGCCGAAGCCGTGACATTCTCCTTCCCGACCGCGCTGCGATTGCGTATGATTCGCGGAAAGAGATGCCCGCCGTCATCACGATTGCGCCGCAAATCTCATGGAATGAACGTCTGATGTAATCGTTCTATTCGATGACGTTCCGGTTTGCCGGCGCAATTCCGCGTCGATGACAGGCGTCGCTTCTCGGCGGAAAAGTGAATGGGCATTCTCCATTCGATACGCAACTGGACCCTGACGTCGCTGGTTGTCGCCTCGACCGGCGTCATCTATGGCAAGATCTTCTTCCATGAAGCGCCGCTGTATATCGGTGCAGTCTTCGCGCTGTTCTGCGGCATGCCGCTGCTGGCCTTCGAGCGCCGCATGATCCTGCCGCGGCTGAACGTCTGGATGCACCGTCTGCCGACGCCGGCCTTCATTCTTTCCGCTCTCATCGTCGATTTCATCCTGATGAGCGCCGGCTATGCCGTGGCGGGCAGCCTGATGAAACTGCTGGGCCTGGTGGACGGCACGTGGGAGCAGCTCACGCTCCTCAAATTCGACGTCTACCTCTATGCCGTCCTGGTGACCGCCGTCATCATCTTCATCGGCCGGGTGCGTGAGCTCCTCGGCCGTGACGTGTTCCTTAGCCTCTTGACCGGCCGATACCGAAATCCAACGCAGGAGGAACGCGTTTTCCTGTTCATCGATCTCGTCGGCTCCACTGCCTTTGCGGAGGAGCATGGCGACCTCAAGACCCAGGAATTTCTCGGCGCCGTGTTTGCCGCCATGGCCGAGCCCGTGCGCCGGCACAAGGGCGCGATCGACGACTATATCGGCGATGCCGCCATCATTACCTGGCCGCTCCGCCGCGGCATCAAGAATGCCAATTGCGTGCGCTGCGTCTTCAATATCCTCGACGATATCGAAGCGAACTCCGAAACCTGGCTGAAATCCTACGGCAGGGTGCCGCGCCTGCGCGCCGCCCTGCATGGCGGCAGCATCGTTACGGCCGAAATCGGCGTCGACCATCACAAGATCGCCTATTTCGGCGACACGGTGAATACCGTCGCGAGACTGGAGTCGCTTTGCAAGTCACTAGAGCGCCAAGTGCTGATTTCGAGTGATCTCGCCAGACGGCTCGAACTCCCCGGAGCGATCGTCAAGGAAGAACTCGGAGAGCATGCGGTACGCGGCCGCGACCAGTCGCTCGGCGTCATCGCGCTTCATACGCAAAGCCGACAAGCCCTTAAGGCAGCCCGCGGAAGATCGTAAGCAATACAAATTATAGGCTGCATTTCGAAATCAATACGCGTCTTAGCTTCACACCCTATGGGTTGTCCACAGTCACCAAATCTTCACCTAAGCGTTAATTCGTCGACATGGCTCGCCTGTTAAGCGGGGGGTGTTTTCGCCACTCCCCACCAACAAGGTGACATGATGACTCGAATTCTTTCCGCCTCTACGGCACTCTTCATTCTGCTCGCCGCATCTGCCCAGGCAGACGAGCAGCAGTTCAAGGCAAAGCTCATCGGCCAGGCCATCCTGCCGGCCAATACCATTGCCGCGGCTCCTGCCGATGCACCGGAATTTCTGAAGACCTCCGGCAAGTTCACCACGCCGGATCGCAAGCGCACCGAAGCGCTCGGCACCGTGCCGGGCAAGGATGGCGCCCGCATCACCGACCTGAAGGTGCCCTTCGCCGGCCAGCCGATCCAGGGCTTCTCCGGCATCAAGACCATGCCCGACGGCACGTTCTGGACGCTCACCGACAACGGCTTCGGCTCCAAGCAGAATTCCAGCGACGCGATGCTCTTCCTGCATCAGCTCAAGTTCGATTGGGATAGCGGCAAGGTCGAAGTGGTCAAGAACCTGTTCCTGTCCGACCCGAACAAGAAAGCCCCCTTCCCGATCGTCATGGAAGGCGCCGACAAGCGCTATCTGACCGGCGCCGATTTCGACATCGAATCGATCCAGCCGGTCGCCGACGGCTTCTGGATCGGCGACGAATTCGGTCCCTATCTGCTGAAGTTCGATACGAGCGGCCAGCTGACGGACGTTTTTGCCACGACGCTTGACGGAAAACCTGTCATGTCCCCCGATAATCCGCTGCTGCAGCTGCCGGGCAACCCGACGCAGAAGATGCCGGCCTTCAACCTGAAGCGCTCGGGCGGCTTCGAAGGTCTCGCCATGTCGAAGGACGGCTCCAAGCTCTATGGCCTGCTGGAAGGCCCGATCTACAAGGAAGACGGCCAGGTGGAAAACGTAGACGGCATGACGGCCATCCGCGTGATCGAATTCGACGTCGCGTCGAAGAGCTGGACCGGCCGCAGCTGGCTGTACCCCTTCGCTAACAAGGGCATCGCCATCGGCGACTTCAACATGCTCGACGAAAAGACGGCTCTCGTTATCGAACGCGACAACGGCGCCGGCACGAAGGACAAGGCTTGCGCCGATCCCAAGCAGCCGAAGCCGGATTGCTTCGAGGCTCCGGCCGAGCTGAAGCGCGTCTACAAGATCGAATTCAGCGACGCCAACGTCGGCAAGTCGGTCCGCAAGATCGGCTATATCGACCTGATGCGCATCGAGGATCCGAACCACAAGCGTCGCCAAGGCGGCGGCGAAGGCTTCTACGACATGCCTTTCGTCACCATCGAGAATGTCGACCGCGTCGATGCCACGCACATCGTCATCGGCAACGACAACAACCTGCCTTTCTCGGCAGGCCGCGCCGTCAACAAGGCTGACGACAACGAATTCAGCCTGCTCGAAGTCGGTGATTTCCTGAACGCGAAGTAACAGCGACAAAACCGCCTCTCCCTGCCGTGCGGGGAGAGGCTTCAGGTCTATTCGAAGCAGAAGGCCAGCCGGCGGTTCGTGAGCTTGCCGAGCTGCTGCAGGCGACCTTCGAGCCTCTCACCGGCAAAATCGTGATATTCGGCCGGAACCACGAATTCGAGATCCAGATCCGGATTTGTCGAACGGCGGAACGACAGATTACGCACGACGCCGGGCATCGACGCCGAAAACAGGTAGACGACCCTCAAAAGGCCGCCGAGAAGCTTCGCCCGTTCGATGTACATCGGCGTGGCGATCGTCGACAGCGGTTCGGTTGCGCCGTCGTCGTTCAAGCCCTCAAAGCGGTAGTAGTTAGCAAGCGCGATGAAGGCGCGACCGGCATGGGTGATGCCGACGAAAGACGTATGGGCGATGATGTTCAGCGCCTGCAGGCCGCGATAGTCGGGATGGGCACGCCAGCTGATATCGGCAAGGAGGCAGGCTGCCTGACGATAGCGGCTTTCCTCTTCCGTCTCGGTGATCCCGAAGAATGGCATCATCCGCCCTGTCCACTCGGCAAGTTCGCGGGCATGCTCCGGCGAACGGGCGCGCAGGATCGCAAGCTCCCCTGCGGCCACCAGCAGCGGATCGCTATGGCGCTCGGCTTCCGTCAACAGCGAATAGAGATAGCCTTCGCGCACACCCTGTGCGGAAAAGGAGATGATGGAGGGGTTCATGGCCGTCAGCACTTCGCGCATGGCGACCGCGCCAAAGGGCAGCAGCGAACGGCGGTGCTTGGAAATCGTCAGCAGCGCCGGATCCTTGGCATCTCTCGCCTCGCCCAGCTGGTCGAGGAAGCGAATCATTTCGTCGAGCGGCACTTCGTAGCCCTGCATCATGTGCAGCGGATACTTTCGGATTTCCATATGCAGCTTGGCGATGTTTCGCCATGTGCCGCCAACGGCGTAGAACGTGCGGCCCTCGCCCTTGCTCAAGAGCTTCGCCGTCTTGACGTGCTTACGCGCAAAGCCGCGCGCCTTTTCGATCGAGCCGCCGGCATATTCGGACAGGCGCAGGCCACCGAGCGGCAGCGTGATGCCCTTGCCGATTTCGCGGTCCTTGATGTCGATCAGCTCCAGCGAGCCACCGCCGAGATCGCCGGCGATGCCATCCGGATGGAAGAAGCCGCTGATGATGCCGAGCGCGGAAAAGCGCGCTTCTTCTTCGCCCGAAAGCACACGCACCTTGCGCTGCAAGATGGTTTCGGCCTGATGGATGAATTCGGGGCCGTTGCTGGCCTCGCGTGCCGCTGCTGTCGCGAGCACATAAATGGTCGACGCACGAGCCTGATCGGAGAGCGCCTTGAAGCGATGCAAGGCCGCAAGGGCCCGCGCTACGCTTTCCTCATCCATCTTTCCGGTCAGTGCTATGCCCTTGCCGAGGCCGCAAAGCACTTTCTCGTTGAAAAGAATGGTCGGAGACCGCGAGTGGCCTTCATAGACGACGAGACGGACCGAGTTCGACCCGATATCGACAACGGAGACAGGGGCAATACCGGGAAGGCGCCCCTGGGCTTCTGATTCAACCATGCAGGTCCAGTTTATTTGTTGCGGCCCGACAACAGCCCAGCGATCAGTTTCGGCGCACTGGATTTCAAGGCTTCACCGCGGCCCGACAGGCTGGGGTTGGTCATGAAATACTGCTGCGCATTGAATGGCTCTTTTCCCTGGCGCACTTCCATGCGCCTTGAAGTACCGTCCGGCAATATCTCGTAGCTCTGTTGATTGTCAATAATATTGCCCAGCATGATCTGTGAAAGCACCTGTTCGTGCACCGTCTTGTTGGTCAGCGGCACGAGGGTTTCAACGCGGCGGTCGAGGTTTCTGGGCATCATGTCGGCCGAGCCGATATAGACCAGCGCCTTCTCCGACGGCAGACCCTGACCGTTGCCGAAACAGAAGATGCGGCTGTGCTCGAGGAAGCGGCCGATGATCGACTTGACGCGGATTTTCTCGGAAAGACCGGGCACCTGCGGACGCAGGCAGCAGATGCCGCGCACGACGAGGTCGATCTCGACGCCCGCATTGCTGGCGCGATAGAGCGCGTCGATGATATCGGGATCGACGAGCGAATTCATCTTCATCCAGATCGCCGCCGGCTGGCCGCTCTTGGCATGCTCGATCTCACCCTCGATATGCTCGAGGATGCGGCTGCGAAGCGTGTAAGGCGAAACCGCAATCTTCATGTCATGTTCCGGCTCGCCGTAGCCGGTGATGAAATTGAAGATGTTTGCCATGTCGTGGGCGATCTTCGGATCGCAGGTAAAATAGGAAAGGTCGGTATAAATCTTCGCGGTGACCGGATGGTAGTTGCCGGTGCCGAGGTGGCAATAGGTGCGCAGCTTGCCGTCCTCGCGGCGCACGATCATCGACATCTTCGAATGGGTCTTGAGTTCGATGAAGCCGAACACGACTTGCACGCCGGCACGCTCCAGATCGCGCGCCCAGCGGATGTTTGCCTCTTCATCGAAGCGGGCCTTGAGTTCCACCAGGGCCGTAACCGACTTGCCGAGATCGGCCGCATCGATCAGGGCGCGCACGATCGGGCTGTCGTTCGAGGTACGATAGAGCGTCTGCTTTATCGCCAGAACGTCAGGATCGCGCGCAGCCTGGAGAAGGAACTGGACCACCACGTCGAAGGATTCGTAGGGGTGGTGGACCACCATGTCCTTTTCGCGGATGGCGGCGAAGCAATCGCCGGCATGCTCGCGGACGCGTTCAGGAAATCGCGCATTGTAGGGCTCGAAACGAAGATCGTCGCGCGGGGCCTTGCAGATCTCGGAGAGCGTATTGAGGGCGAGCAGACCCGGCAGAACCGCGATACGGTTGCCCGGCACGTTCAGCGATTCCACCACGAACTGACGCAGTTCGAGCGGCATTTCGGAATCGGTCTCGATGCGGATCACCGAGCCGCGGCGGCGGCGCTTCAATGCGGTTTCGAAGAAGCGCACCAGATCCTCGGCCTCTTCCTCGACTTCAATATCGCTGTCGCGGATGATGCGGAACGTACCAGAGCCCTGCACCTCGTACCCGGGATAGAGCCGGTGAATGAAGATGTTCACGACGTCTTCAAGCGTGATGTAGCGGATGACGTTGCTGGCGTCCGGCAGGCGGACGAAGCGGTCGAGCGCCGGCGGCAGGCGGAGCAGCGCCGTCATCGGCTCGCGGCCGTTCATGCTCTTCAGCTGCAGCGCAATGGAGAAGCCGAGGTTCGGGATGAAGGGGAACGGATGCGCCGGGTCGATGGACAGCGGCGTCAGGACCGGGAAGATCGCCTGTTCGAACTCGGTGTGGAGCCATTGCCGGTCCATGTCGGAAAGCGCGGCCGGGCGGACGATCAGAATATCTTCCTTGGCGAGATATTGCTGCAGGACGGCAAGCGAGGCCTGCTGCTCCATCTGCAGATTGTCGATCTCGCGCAGGATATCGTCGAGCTGCTCGGCGGGCGTCTTGCCGTCGGGCGTGCGCACCAGGATCTTCTGGCGGACCTGGCCTTCGAGGCCGGCGACACGCACCATGAAGAATTCATCGAGGTTAGCGGCGGAGATAGACAGAAAGCGCACCCGCTCAAGCAGAGGATGGGCGGTGTTCAGCGTCTCCTCGAGGACGCGGCGATTGAACTGCAGCCAGGAAAATTCGCGGTTGATGAAGCGCTCGGGGCTGGTCAGCAATTCGCTGATGGGAGGTGCTGCCTCCGGGGCCTGCTGGTTGGCATCCTGATGTTCCGTGAGTGCCGAGTCCATGTTCCACCTACCCTCTTTTTAATCTTGTGCCACGTATATCAGTTTGACGACGGAACTGTGACAGTTCGGCATCAACTCAATCCGGCTGACCGGAATTGCCCAGCTCATTCAAGACTTCAGCGGCCAATACGCGCGTGATCCTCGTGCCTCGCGCCAGCGCCAGCCGGTCCAAACGGTCGACGATCAGCTGCGCCGCATTCATGGAACGCTCCATCCGATTGACGATATAAAGAACGAGTTTGTCATCGATATAAAGCTGGCGGTCGGCGAAGAGCTTTACGATGATCTGCGACAGCAGTTCCTCGTCGGGTTCTCCGATCTCGACGACCGTTGCCGCTTTCAGACGAGAGCGCAGATCGGGAAGCGCGACCGGCCAGGACATCGGCCAGAGACGCGTCGTCATCAGCAGGCTGGTGCCATTCTCGCGGACGCTGTTGATGACGTGGAAGAGCTCGGTATCGTCAAAACCCAGGCGATCCACATCCTCGAAAATGACCGGACCGTCCGCCGCAATAACGGCAGCATTGGAGCCTGCCACGGGATGAATTGATGTCGCGTCGCATCTCTCGCTCCAGATGCTGGCGAGATGCGATTTTCCCGAGCCGACGGGACCCGCCAGAATGACGACCGGCGACGGCCATCGCGGCCAGGAATCGACAATCCTCACGGCCGCGCTCAGCGGATCCGCGACGAGCAGGTCGTCGCGACCGCTTGCGGGGTCGTGCGTAAAGGCCAAGGGTAGCTGTTCGGCGGCCCTGCGCCTCAAATCAGCATTCTTTGCGTCGGTCATGTCTAGCTATTCTCGGGTTTGCCGGCCTTGGCTCTGCGCGCCCGGCCAGCTTCCGAGCGTCCATGATAGAGATCGCTCTGAAGGTACCGCGAAAGGGCGAAGCGGACAAGGACGCCGCAGGCGGCGGCGGCCGGAACCGCGATCAGCAGCCCGACGAAGCCGAAGAGGGCGCCGAAGGCGAAAAGCGCGAACATCAGCCAGACCGGATGCAGGCCGACGCTTTCGCCGACGAGTTTCGGCTGCAGCACATTGCCTTCCAGGAACTGGCCGGTGAAGAAGACGACAAGCGTCAGGCCGACCCACAGGTAATCGGGCCAGAACTGAACGAGCGCTACGCCGACGGCCAGAACGAGGCCGACCATCGAACCGACATAGGGAATGAAGCTGATCATGCCGGCAAAGAGGCCGATCAGCAGACCGAAATTCAGGCCGACCAGCGAGAGGCCGACACCGTAGTAGACGCCGAGAATGATGCAGAGCGAGCCCTGCCCCCGGATGAAGCCAGCAATCGCCTGATCGATCTCGCGAGCAATCTGGCGGACGGTGGCGACATGGTCGCGCGGGATCCAGTCGTCGACCTTGGAGATCATCCGGTCCCAATCGAGCAACATGTAGAATGCGACGACGGGCGTGACGACCATGAGAGAGATGATGTTGGCGAGCGCCTTTCCGGAACTCCAGATCTGCGCGAAGAGCCCACCGACGAAGCTCAGCCCATCCGACATGATGCTGGAGAAGTTGTCCTTGATGGCTCCGAGCTGATTGCGGATCCAGTCCGGCAGCACCATCGTCTGCGCCTTGGCGACCAGCTGCTGCGCTTGCTGCACATAGGTCGGTATGTGCTGAATGAAATCGTTGAACTGGTTGACGATGATCGGGATGAAGATCGTCAGCGCCAGCGCGAAGATGAGCACGAAGGATACGAGGATCACCACCGTCGCCATCAGGCGGTTAAGGCCGATCCGCTCCAGCCGGTCGGCGACCGGATCGAGAAAATAGGCAACCGCCATGCCGGCGATGAACGGCAGCAGGATCGTGCTGAAGATATAAACAAAGGAGACGAAGGCGACGAGCACGATCGCCCAGAACGTGACTTGACGCTTGAGGCTCGCTCCGCTGACCTTTTGCTCCATCATCTTCCCCGTTGCTTCGCGCCCGTTTGCCGTGTGCTTAGGACATAGGATGATGCCGCAATTATGGTCAAGCCTGAGGCCGGAAATCTGCATCAGGCAATGGGAAGCGGGGAAAATCGAGGGGTTTGCGGCGCTTGCGCCTTGCATAAAGGCCCCTATCATGCAATGGCGACCCGATCAAAGCCCTGTCGCGACGGACAGGCTGCCATCGGAGGCGGAAGCATGAGCCAGTCTGGAAAAAACGGTCTGACCTATAGCGACGCGGGCGTCGACATCGACGCCGGCAACCTGCTGGTCGAAAAGATCAAGCCTGCCGTCCGTTCGACGCGCCGACCCGGTGCTGACGGCGAGATCGGCGGCTTTGGCGGCCTCTTCGACCTCAAGGCTGCAGGCTTTACCGATCCGGTGCTGGTTGCCGCCAATGACGGCGTCGGTACGAAGTTGAAGATCGCGATCGACGCGAACTATCATGACACCGTCGGCATCGACCTGGTCGCCATGTGCGTCAACGATCTTGTCGTCCAAGGCGCMGAGCCGCTGTTCTTCCTCGATTACTTCGCCACCGGCAAGCTYGATCCCGAYCAGGGCGCGGCGATCGTCGGCGGCATTGCTGCCGGCTGCCGCGATGCAGGCTGCGCGCTGATCGGCGGCGAGACCGCGGAAATGCCGGGCATGTACTCCCACGGCGATTACGATCTGGCGGGCTTTGCCGTCGGTGCCGCCGAGCGCGGCCAGCTGCTGCCGTCAGGCGATATTGCCGAGGGCGATATCATTCTCGGCCTCGCTTCCTCCGGCGTGCATTCCAACGGCTTTTCGCTGGTGCGCAAGATCGTCGAGCTTTCGGGCCTTGGCTGGGATGCGCCGGCTCCTTTCGCAGAAGGCAAGGCGCTTGGCGAAGCGCTGCTGACGCCGACGCGCATCTATGTGAAGCCGCTGCTCAAGGCCATCCGCGAAACGCATGCCCTCAAGGCGCTCGCCCACATCACCGGCGGCGGCTTCCCGGAAAACATTCCGCGCGTGCTGCCGAAGCATCTGGCCGCTGAAATCGACCTTGCGGCCGTCAAGGTGCCGCCGGTCTTCTCGTGGCTTGCAAAGGTCGGCGGCGTCGAGGCCAAGGAAATGCTGCGCACCTTCAATTGCGGCGTCGGCATGATCGTCGTCGTCGCGGCTGAAAACGTCGAGGCCGTCAAAGCTGCGCTTGAGGCCGAAGGCGAAGCGGTGGTTACGCTCGGCCGCATGGTCGCTCGCGCAGAAGGCGCTCCAGGCACCGTCTACAAGGGCACGCTGGCTCTATGACCACGCCGCGCAAACGCGTCGTCGTCTTCATCTCCGGCGGCGGCTCCAATATGCTGGCTCTGCTGAAGGCGACGGCGGCTGGCGACTATCCGGCCGAGATCGTGGGCGTCATCTCCGACAAGGCGGATGCCGGCGGACTGGCAAAGGCCGCCGCAGAAGGCATTGCCACCTTCGCTTTCGTGCGCAAGGATTTCGCCAGCAAGGAAGCCCATGAAGAGGCGATCCTTTCGCAGCTGGAAGCCTTGTCGCCCGACGTCATCTGCCTCGCGGGCTATATGCGGCTACTCTCCGGCCGCTTCATCCAGCGCTATGAAGGGCGGATCATCAATATCCATCCGTCGCTGCTGCCGCTTTTCCCCGGCCTGCACACGCATCAGCGCGCGATCGACGCCGGCATGCGTATAGCCGGCTGCACCGTGCATTTCGTCACCGAAGGCATGGATGAAGGCCCGGTTGTCGGCCAGGCCGCCGTGCCCGTACTAACAGGCGATACCGCCGATAGCCTCGCCGCTCGCGTCCTCACGATCGAGCATCAGCTCTATCCGCAATCGTTGCGGCTGGTGGCAGAAGGCAAGGTCAGGATGAAAGACGGCAAGGCCGTGAGCCTTGCCAGCACGCCTGCCGCCCATGGACGGCAGGTCATGTCACTACTCGGTGACGCAAGCTAGAGCGCTTTCGCTTTTCATTGAATCGAAAATGCGCTCTATCTTCTTGTTTTCTTACGCATTCCGGACGGAAAACCGCTGCGCACTTTTCCTGGAAATGCTCTGGCTTTCAAGCTGCCATGGTCATCAGCGGATGCAGCGTGCCGTCGCTATAGACGATACGGCCGCCGCGGAAGGTTGCGCGAATACGGTGAACCGAACCGGGTTCGACCGCGACCAGATCGGCAAGCTGACCGACAGCGATTTCGCCGCGATCCATCAGGCCGGCCGAGCGGGCCGCGTTCGAGCTTGCCATCGCGACTGCCGCCGGCAAGCCACCGCTGGCAACATCGGCGATCTTGAAGATCGCCGGCACAAAGGCAGCCGGGTGATAATCGGCCGCGATAATGCCGAGCAGGCCGGCGCGGGCCGCATCCAGGGCGCTGAGATTGCCGGACATCGACTGGCCGCGCAGCGCGTTCGGTGCCCCCATCAGGGTCCAGAGACCACGGCGGCAGGCTTCTTCAGCAGCCGGTCCGGTGACTGGAAACTCGCTGATCGTCACACCGAGATCGTGCATCGCCGCCACCTTTTCGGCGCTGTCGTCGTCATGCGATGCCAGCGACAGCTTGTGCTTCAGCGCAAGCCCGACGACGTCATGCAGCTTGCGCTCGATCTCCGGATCCTGGCGCTGCGCGATGCGGTTTGCGACAACTTCCTCGGCGGCCTCGCGCGACATAGACCGGCGCTCCGACATGCTACGGATATAGCTTTCGATATCGTTGTATTGTCCCTGCCCCGGCGTGTGGTCGGTCAGGGACACCATGTCGACGGAGCCCTCCTCCAGCAGCCGCTCCAGAGTGGGAGCAGCACCCAGATTGGTGATTTCGTAGCGGGCGTGGACACGATGGTCGATCAGCAGCTCGTTGTGCAGGCCGCCGATGCCGCGGATGACAGCCGAGGTGGTTTCGAGCGAACGGACGTGACCGTAGACGCTTTCAGTCGCAAAGGAGAGCGCCGCGAAGGCGGTGGTGACGCCAGCCGCCGCCAGCTTCTTGTCGAGCTCGTGAATGCCGAAATCGATCGGCATCATCGCATTCGGCCGCGGCGCGATTTCGCGCTCGATCATATCGCAGTGCAGGTCGACGAAGCCTGGCATCAGCAAGCGGCCGCCGCCGTCGAAGGTCGGCTGCTCGACCGGCTCCGAGCGGATTTCGGCAATCACGCCGTCCTCGACGCGTACCGCGCCATTTTCGACGACTTCATTGGGAAGAACGAGCGTGAAATTGCTGAGCCACATCGGCTTTCTCCTGAAACAGCGTCAATGATT
The DNA here is from genome assembly GCF_050577975.1 of Rhizobium sp. BR 315. Taxonomy (NCBI): domain Bacteria; kingdom Pseudomonadati; phylum Pseudomonadota; class Alphaproteobacteria; order Hyphomicrobiales; family Rhizobiaceae; genus Rhizobium; species Rhizobium sp. BR 315. The sequence goes on from NZ_JARWKZ010000045.1 coordinate 45,719, forward strand.
GAGAAGGCTCGGAAACATTCGAATGTTTTCAGCCAGCACGCCCCGGTAAGCTCGATTCGTGACATTGTGATGAAAGCTTGAAAGATAGCCTCATCCCGCTTCCCGACGGTTGAAGGAGCTACTTCAGGCTGGCCCTGTTCAGAACTGCCCATTGCAGCAGCATGATCGTCTTGGCGTCATAGATATCACCGCTCTCGATCATCGCCATCGCGTCGGACAGCCGAACTTCCAGAACCTCGATATCCTCATGCTCCTCCGCGAGCCCGCCGCCATCGGCAACGCGATCGGACGTGTCGATCACGGCAGCGAAGAAATGGATGATCTCGGTGATGGAGCCCGGTGAGGTCATCGCCTTGAAGAGGAAGCGGACATCGCGCACGCGGAAACCGGTCTCTTCCATGGCCTCGCGGCGGATGGCTGCATCCGGATCGTCGCCATCGAGCAGGCCAGCGGGCACTTCGATCATCCAGGCCGGCTCGCCGACAAGCTGGGCCGGCAGACGGAACTGCCGAACGAGCACCACCGTTTCACGCTTGGGATCATAAAGCAGAATGCAGGCGGCCGGCGTGCGATGATAGATCTCGCGCTTCAGGCGATGCTTCTCGCCGTGCGAATCCGTATAGTCGAGATCGAAGCTGCTCAGCCGCGTCCATTGATCCGCCAGCGTCTTTTCACTGACGATTTCGGCTTTCGCCTTTTCGAATTTACTCATGCAACATCCTTGCGGAGCCATACTTTGTTGTCGTGGACAGCCGCGCCGCCATACGGCGCGACCGGATCGGCGCCGGTAAGTACGTTGATGCCCTCACCGTCGACATGGGCCTTGTTCGGCCACAGGCCCTCGGCGATCAACACGCCCGGCTTCACGTCCGTCGTCACGCGCGCATGAATGCGGATGTCGCCTCTGATGTTGCCAATACAAACGAGTTCGCCATCGGCAATATCAAGCGCCTCCGCATCGGCCGGATTGATCATCACTTCGGGGCGACCTTCCTTCTGCCGCGAGGTCTTGGTCTCCGAAAAGCTCGAATTCAGGAAGTTGCGCGATGGCGAGGTCGCAAGCCGGAACGGATGCTCGGGATCGGCCACCTCGATCACGTCGACCTGGTCCGGAAATTCCGGCAGCTCGACATGCGGCCCAAGCAAGCCGACCGAGGCAGGTGGACGATTCGGCGCCGGCTGGTTGGACCAATCCGGGCGGAACCGGAACTTGCCGTCAGGATGGCCGAAGCCATTGATGAAATGGGCATCGTCAAAATCGGGCTGACGGTCGAACCATTTGTGTTCGAGGAAATAATCGTAATCCGGCAGACCGCTCTTCGACAAAACCCGGTCGATCATCTCGCGCGCCGAGAAGCCGAAGCCGGGACGATCCGCTACGCCAAGGCGCTTGGCCAGTTCCTCAATGACGAAGAGATTGCTACGCACGGTTGGCGGCGGTTCCACCAGTTTCGGGCCGAGGAGAATGTGGTTCTGGCCGCCAGCGCGATAGATGTCGTCATGTTCGACGAACATGGTGGCGGGGATGACGATATCGGCCATGTCGGCCGTATCGGTCATGAACTGTTCGTGCACGGCGACGAAGAGATCGGAGCGGGCGAAGCCACGCTTCACCAGCCGCTGTTCCGGCGCGATGTTCACCGGATTGGTGTTCTGGATCAGCATGGCCGTGACCGGGCCGCGATGGCGGAGCGCCACGGCATCGCCGGTCAAGGCGCGGCCGATCTGCGACTGATCGATCATGCGGACGTCATGATCCTTCATGGCGCGACCAGTCAGTTCGCTCGCGTCCATGCGGAAGATATCGCTGTTCGAATGAAAGGCGCCGCCACCCTCGTATTGCCAGGAGCCGAGAACGGTGGCGATCGACGCCGCCGCATGCATGGCGATCGCGCCGTTGCGCTGGCGGGTGAAGCCGTAGCCAAGACGGAAGTAGGTCTTCTTGGTCTCCCCCACGAGCTTGGCGAACGCTTCGATCTCATCCACCGAAAGGCCGGTGATATCAGCCGCCCATGCCGGGGTCTTCGACTTCAGATGCTCTTCGAGGCCGTTGGGGTCGTCGGCATACTTTGCCATGTAGGCGCGGTCGGCATAGCCGTCGCGGAAGGCGACGTGCATGACGGCGCAGGCAAGTGCTGCATCGGTGCCCGGCTTGACGATCAGGGCCATGTCGGCCTGCTTCATCGTCGGGTTGTCATAGATATCGACGACGACGATCTTGGCACCGCGTTCCTTGCGGGACTTGATTGCATGGGTCATGACGTTGACCTGTGTCGCGACCGCATTCGTGCCCCAGATAACGACACAATCCGTGCGGCTCATTTCCCGCGGATCGGGACCGCGCAGCACGCCCGTCGCCATGGTGAAACCGGTCCAGGCCGGATTGGTGCAGATCGATGAGAAGAAGCCGGAATAGCGCTTGGCATGGCGGAGGCGCTCGATGGAATCGCGCTGCACCCAGCCCATCGTGCCGGCGTAGAAATACGGCCAGATCGCCTCGCTGCCGTCTTTGGCTTCAGCCTTGACGAAGGCTTCGGCAATCTCATCAAGCGCTTCGTCCCAGGAAAGCTCCTGCCACCGCCCTTCGCCCTTGGCGCCGGCACGGCGCAGAGGCTTCATCAGGCGATCGGGGTGATAGAGTCGCTCGGCATAGCGAGCGACCTTGGCGCAGATGACGCCCGAGGTATAAGAATGGTCGTTGGCACCGCGGACCCGGCCGATCTTGCCTTCATCCGTCAGATCGACCTCCAGCGCGCAGGTGGAGGGACAGTCGTGCGGACAGGCCGTGTAGCCTATGCGCGATTTGGCTTGAATGGGGGTCGCAATGTTCATGAGGTTTGTATATTTCAAGCAGTGACCGGCCACTAGCGATAATCCGGCCCATCTCAACAATTCATGCGGACTTCACCGACAATGAACTATCGGCACATCTATCACGCGGGCAATTTCGCCGATGTCTTGAAACACGCGATCCTCGCCCGGCTCGTCCGCTACATGCAGAACAAGGACAAGGCGTTCCGCGTTCTCGACACCCATGCCGGCATCGGGCTTTACGATCTCTCGTCCGAGGAAGCCCAGAAGACGGGCGAGTGGCGGGACGGAATCGGCCGGCTGCTGGAGGCGGACCTTGTGCCGCAGGTGGCCGATCTGCTGGAGCCTTATCTTGCCGCCATCCGCGAGCTGAACCCTGAAGGTGGCCTCAGGCTCTATCCCGGCTCGCCGAAGCTTGCTCGCATGCTGTTTCGCCCGCAGGACCGGCTTTCGGCCATGGAACTGCATCCGGACGATTTTCAGCGGCTTCACCGACTGTTCGAGGGCGACCACCACGCGCGCATTACCGAGCTGGACGGCTGGCTGGCGCTCGGGGCACATCTGCCGCCGAAGGAAAAGCGCGGCATCGTACTTGTCGACCCGCCTTTCGAAGAGGAAGGCGAATATGAGCGGCTGGTCGACGGCCTGGCGAAAGCCTGGCGCCGGTTCCCCGGCGGCACCTATTGCCTCTGGTATCCGATCAAGAAGGATGCGCCGATCAAGCCGTTTCACGAGGCGTTGCAGGCGCTGGAAATTCCGAAGATGCTGTGTGCCGAGCTCAACGTTAAAAGCGATCGCGGTTTCACAGGACTTACCGGCTCCGGCCTCATCATCGTCAACCCGCCCTTCACGCTAAAAGACGAGCTGCATGCGCTGCTGCCTGCCTTAAAGGACATGCTGGCGCAGGACCGCTTCGCCTCGCAGCGCGCCTTCTGGTTGCGCGGCGAACATTGAGATTTTTCAAGCACATATCTCACAGGTGATTCCATGAGACTTCTTTGCTCGCCCACCTCCCCCTTTTCCAGCAAGGTGCGCATGGCGGCGCGCCATCTCGGCATCAAACTGGAGGAAATCCACGTCGACACCAATGCCGGGCCGACGCTTCTCATCGACAACAATCCTCTCGGCAAGATCCCGACATTGCTGACCGGCGAAGGCGAAGCCATTTTCGATAGCCGCGCTATCATGCATTATTTCGACCGGCAGGAAGGCGGGCTCTATCCTTCGAAGAAGGGGAAGCGCACCGAAATCGAAGTTCTGGAAGCACTCTGCGACGGCACCAACGAATGCCTCCTGTCGATCGTCTATGAGCGCCGCTTTCGCGAGATGGAAAAGCAGCACCAGCCCTGGATCGACCGGCAGTGGACGAAGGTCCGCCGCGCCCTCACCCATCTCGATGCCGAACCGCCGAAGATCGGCAAGAAGCTGCATGCCGGCCATTTCGCGCTTGCTGCCCTCATCGGCTATCTGCAGCTCCGCTTCGAAGGGCAGTGGGAAGCGGACTATACAGGATTGATCGACTGGGCCCACAAGTTCGAGAAGCACTTCCCGGATTATCCGGCGATGAAGCCGCAGGTCTGACGCCACCCGGCTTAGCTTTGTTTGATATCGCCGCTCTTCACGAAATCGACGAAGGCGCGCAAGGCTGTCGGCAACTGCCGGCGGCTCGGATAATAGAGGAAGAAGCCGGGGTAATACGGGCACCAATCCTCCAGCACGCGGATCAGTCGGCCGTCCTCCAAAGCCGGCAGCGCGTAATCCTCAAACAGGAAAGCAAGACCTGAGCCGTTAACCGCGGCGTCGAACATCATGTCGAGATCGCCGAGCGTCAGCGGCCCCTGTACCTCGATCTCCAGCTCGATACCTCCACGTTCGAACTCCCAGCGATAGTAGGTGCCGCTCGGAAAACGGTAGCGGATGCAGGGGTGATCCTTCAGATTGTGGGGCGTGACCGGTTTAGGGAAACGCTGAAAATGTTCGGGCGAGCCGACGATCGCCGTCCGCTGACGGGGGCCGATGGCGATGGCAATCATGTCGGCGGCGATGCTTTCGCCGAACCTTATGCCAGCGTCAAAACCGCCGGAGACCGTGTCCACCAGCGCATCGTCCACCACAACCTCCATTTCGACGGCGGGATAAGCGCTCAAGAACTTTGACACGATCGGCAGCAGCACCTTCTTGGCGGCGCGCGGGGCGTTGATGCGCAGTTTGCCGTAGGGTTGGTCGCGGAATTTATCGAGATCCTCCAGCGCGTCATCGATATCGAGGAAAGCCGGGCGAATGCGGTCGAACAGGCGCTCGCCAGCCTCCGTCAATCCGACGCCACGCGTGGTGCGGTTGACCAGCCGCACGTCCAACCGTTCCTCGATCGCACGCAACGAATGGCTGAGCGCAGACGCCGTCACGCCGAGCTCCACCGCCGCCTTGCGAAAGCTGCGGTGTTGGGCAATCGCCAGGAAGATCGCCAGATCGGTGGAACGGATGCGTCGCATTGATGAGATTTTCTCATTACTTCATGGAAGACAAAGTAGATTATCTCAACGATGCCATCAAGCTACCTTTCTCCTGCAAGCGAATTCCACCCACGGAATTGCAAACTCACGAAGGAGCAAGTCATGCGCGTTTGGTTCATTACGGGTGCATCCCGAGGCTTCGGCGCCCTTATCGCCCAGGAAGCCCTCGCCGCCGGCGACGGTGTTGTCGCTACGGCTCGCAATCCCGCCGGCCTGGCGGAGAAATTCGGCAATCACCCGAACCTCCTGCCCGTCGCCCTCGACGTTTCGAACGAGACGCAGGCCCATGAAGCTGCTGCGGAAGCCGTCAAGCGCTTCGGCAAGATCGATATCCTCGTCAACAATGCCGGATACGGGCTGCTGGGTGCGGTGGAGGAGGCAACCGCCGAGGAAATCGAGAAGCTCTATGCGACCAACGTCTTCGGCCTGCTGAAGGTGACCCGCGCTATCCTGCCGCATATGCGCCGGCAGCGCTCAGGCCATGTGATCAACATGTCCTCGGTCGGTGGCTATCAGAGCTTTGCCGGTTGGGGCGTCTATTGCTCGACAAAGTTCGCGATCGAAGGTCTGTCCGAGGCAATGGCGGTTGAACTTCAGCCGCTCGGCATCAAGGTCACGGTCGTCGAACCCGGCTTCTTCCGGACCGACTTCCTTGACGAAAGTTCGCTCGCCGTCAGCCCAAGCTCGATTGCCGACTACAGGGACACGCCGGCCGGAGCGATGCGCGATTTCGCTGCCGGTCACAACCACCGCCAGCCCGGCGATCCGGCACGGCTTGCGAAGTCGACGATCACGCTTGCACATTCGGCCAACCCGCCGCTGCGCATGCCTTTCGGCTCCGACACAGTCGGCGCGATCGAGGCCAAGAATGAATATGTCGCCAAGGAGCTGGCCGACTGGCGCGAACTGGCCGTATCGACGGACTTCCCAAAGGACGCCGCATAATATTCAGAAGCAGAAAACAAAAAAGCCGGGGCGAAACCCCGGCCGTCAGACCGCTGACAAACCCGTCGATATTTTCGGCGGGTTTTGTGTTTGCGGATTGATGCTTTTGAGAAGGTGGCGTTTCGATTTTGTTGAAACGGCCTGATCTGCTCAGGCCATGCTTGGCTTTGGCGCCTTTGTGAGGGCCATTGCGATCTTCTTGATGTTCTGGGCGGCGGCAGCCAGCAGGCACTGGCATCTGACGCACACGAGACTTCGGAAGCGGGCGTATCGGTGACCGTGGAGTTGCTTGGC
>NZ_JARWKZ010000046.1:0-49313 GCF_050577975.1 Rhizobium sp. BR 315
ATATGCAGGCGCTTGATTTCCGTGCGCATCTGAACGCGCAGTTTTGCATCGAGGTTGGAGAGCGGCTCGTCGAACAGAAAGACCTTGGGATTGCGTACGATGGCACGGCCCATAGCGACGCGCTGGCGCTGCCCGCCCGAGAGTTGACCGGGCCGGCGCTCCAAGAGTTCCCAAATATGTAGCGTTTCGGCCGCGCGCTGGATGCGGGCGCCAATTTCAACTTTGGCAAGCTTCTGCTGTTCGAGGCAAAACGAGATATTCTCTCTGACCGTCATATGCGGATAGAGCGCATAGTTCTGGAACACCATGGCGATATCGCGTTTGCCGGGACCAAGCCGGTTGACAACCTGATCGCCGATGACGATCTCGCCGGCGGTAATATGCTCCAAACCCGCGATCATGCGCAGGGTCGTCGACTTGCCGCAGCCGGACGGACCGACGAAGACAACGAATTCGTTGTCTTCGATTTCCAGATTGATGCCACGCACGGCTTCATAGATACCGTATGATTTGACGAGGTTTTTCAACTCCAATCGTGCCATGATCTGCTCCTATGCTTCCTGCAACCAGATCGCCATCGCCCCGACCTCGCGATTGGCCCAAAGATGGTAGGGGATCGCCCGGAAGGCTCTCGCCTTCAGTGCCGGCGGCGAGGTCCGATAAAGAGCATTCGCCCAATCTGCTGTGTCGGCCTCAAGCGCCGTTCCCTCCAGGACGGCCGCGCCACCGAGCAGCGTCGCATCGTAACGGACAGCAAGTTCTGCGGACGCCGGCAGACGAAGGCGCTGCGGCTCCCGACCAATATCAGTCTCTTCAACACAATAGACGACCGGCCCGCGCTGCAGGGCGACGCGACCGCCGTCCTCCGAGACCGCGGGATGGGCATAGAGACGCTCAACCGGCATCGATAAGGCTATGCGCACTTCATCGCCATTGCTCCATTCCCGATCGAGTGCTGCATAGCCTTTCACAGTGCAAGCGCCCAACGCAATCGCCTCGCCGTTGACTGACACCGAAGCCTCGCGGCACCACGCCGGAATGCGCAACCGCGTGATGAAACGGCTCGGCTGATCGATCGAGACCTGGAGCCTGATGTCGCCATCCCAAGGATAGTTTGTATCTTGGCGCAGTCGCAGCAAGCGATCACCGAGCGAAAGCTCTGCCACGTTCGCACCATAGAGATGCACGGCGAGCTCACCCGGCTTCGTCGAATAGAAATATTGCCCGAGCGAGGTGACGAAGCGGGCAATATTCGTTGGGCAGCACGGGCAATAATGCCACTTCCAGCGACGATGCTGGCCATGGCTTTCCAGCACGTTTTCATAAAAATAATGCTCTCCGTCACGCGCAATGCCAGAGAGTGCGCCGTTGAAGAGAACCGTTTCGAGCTTATCGGTGAACTTGCCGTCAAGATCGGTTTGAGCCATGCGATGGCTCCAGAATCCGAGAGCGACCGCGGCACAGGTCTCAGCATAGGCCGTTTCATTCGGCAGATCGAATTCCCGGGTGAACCCTTCATTGGAAGCAGACGGGCCAAGACCGCCGGTCACATAGAGCTGCCTGCTGGTGAGATTATCGAAGAGCTTATCGCAGGCAGCCTTCAGGCCCGGATCGTTGTTTTCATATGCGAGATCCGCCATCGCGGAAAAAAGATACATGGCGCGGACGGCATGGCCGACGACCTGCTCCTGTTCGCGCACCGGCATATGCGCCTGGCTGTACGCATAGGTCTGGTAAACGTAGTCTTCGGGGCGCTCGCCGCGCTTGATCGCCTCCTCGTCGTAATAGGAGGGCATCTGTCCTCTTTCATCAACGAAATAGGTGGCAAGCGCCAGATGCCGAGGATCCTTCGTCATGCGATAGAGCTTGACGAGCGCCAGCTCGATCTCTTCATGCGCATCATAGCCGCGCAATTTGCCGGGCTCGCGTCCAAACGTATCGATGATATGGTCCACCGCGCGGATCATCACATCGAGGAAGCGACGCTTGCCTGTTGCTTGGAAATAGGCAACGGCTCCTTCCAGGAGATGCCCCATCGAATACATTTCATGCAGGTCGCGAAGGTTCGTCCAGCGTTTGTCCGGCTCGCGACGAATAAACCAGCTGTTCAGATAGCCGTCTGCCATCTGGCCGTGTTCGAGCTTTTCGACGATGGCATCGATCTTAGCTTCGATGTCGGAATTCGGATGGGCCTTGAGGGTGTAGCTTGCAGCTTCGATCCATTTTCCAAAATCGGAATCGAAGAAGTGCTGCATCGAAAGCCCACTTGGCTGAATTGGCCGGGCAAGCGGTCCAGCCGGCTTATCGAAGTCGAGAACCTCCAGGAAGCCTTCCTCTGCGAGCCGCTTGTGCTGGGTCGGGATGGTGACGTCGCGCACGGTTTGCGTCCAGCTTTTCCAGAAGCCGCCGTCGAAACTGACGAGGGAATGATCGACTGGCACATAGCGCTGCATGTCCGGCGCCTGATTGGACTGACTGAGGATGGACGAAGACATGGAAACTCCTTGAGCGGCGAAGCCGCAGTCATTTCACGGCGCCGGCTGTCAGGCCGCGCACGTAGTAGCGTTGCAAAAGAAGAAAAAGAACGATGCAGGGAACCATCGTCACGGCGATGCCGGCCTGTAGGGCACCCCAATCGATGATGCCGTAAATGCCGGAGGAAACGTTGACCAGCATGATCGGCAAGGTGAACTTGTTCTGATCGGAGAGAAAGATCAGTGCAGCCAGGAATTCGTTCCAGGAGTTCAGGAAAGCAAACATGGCAACGGTTGCCACGCCGGGAAGGGCAATCGGCAGCATGATCCGCCGCAGAATGGTCGCCTGCGATGCGCCGTCTATGCGCGCCGCCTCGATGAGCGCCTTGGGCACCGCGTCGAAGGCATTGCGCATCATGAAGACTGAAAATGGAAGCTGGAACGTCACATAGATCAGCACCAGGCCAAAGAGATTGTTCTGCAGTCGAACCGCCTTTAAGATCAGAAAGAGCGGTGTCAGGATCGACTGGAACGGGATCATCATCGTCGCCATGATCAGCACGAAGAGCAGTCCCTGCCCTGGGAAACGGAATTTCGAGAAGCCATATCCCGCGGGAACCGACACCAGAACCGTCAGCAACACCGTGCCTACTGCGATCATCACGGAATTGCCGGCATAGACATACCATCCGGCGCCGACGTGCTCGAGGCGGCGATAGTTCTCCAGCGAAAAGGCTTTCGAGAACAGCGCAGCCGGATTGGCAAGCGCTTCCGCCGCGGGTTTGAACGAATTAGCGAAGGACCAGACGATCGGCATTGCGAAGAATAGTGCGAAGACAACTGCCAGCAGAATAAAAGCGGCATAGCCCAGTTGCTCGCCCGCCGGCTTCGGCTGCGGTTTGAAATACAGACGATCCATCAGCCTTCCTCCGGGCGCTGTCGCAGAAAGACGAATTGAACCGTGCTGATTGCGACGAGTACGATCAGCAGCGCTAGAGAGATCGCCGAACCATAGCCGAGACGATAAGACGAAAAGGATGCCAGGTAGATCGAAAATACCGCGGAGATCGTGCTGTTGGACGGCCCGCCCTGCGTGATGATGAAAAACTGGTCGAAGGCAAGCATCGACGAGGTGACATTGAGCACCAGAGCCAGCACCACCGAATTGCGCATCAATGGCAAGGTGATGCGGCGGAAACGGCTCCAGACACTGGCACCATCGATTTTTGCCGCTTCGATCACATCGGTCGAGATGCTCTGCAAACCGGTGAGCAGAATAATCATCGTAAAGCCGGACGTCTTCCAAACCACCATCAGAATAATGACGGCAAGTGCCGGCCAGAAACTTTCAAGCGGTCGCGGCGCACTATCGATCAGGCCGACAGCGCGCAAGACCTGAGCAAAAACGCCGTTATCCGGATTAAGCAACCACATCCACAATGTCGAGGCAGCGCCGAAGCCGATAACGACAGGCATGAAGTAGATTGTTCGAAAGAAGCCGGCAATGCGAAGTGGCCGATCAACCAGCAGAGCCAATGGAAAGGCAACAAGGAAAATCGCCACAGTTACCAAAACCGTATAAAGCAAGGTGAAGCCAAGGGAATGCCACAGCTGCGCATCGCCAAGAAGCTCGGCGTAATTAGCAAGCCCGATGAATTTCGCCCGGCCGAGAAGTGGCCAGTTATAGAAGCTCATCCATACCGTCATGATGAGCGGTACAAGGAAGAGTAAAACTATGAACAGGAAACCCGGCAAGATGAAAGCAAGACCGAGCCAGCCTTTCGGCTCGGGCTCGCTATGCGCGACTGCCGTCTTCCTACCGCGACGCAGCGATGAGCTCACGACACCGCTCCTTTTGTTGATCGGTCAGCAGGGAGTGGGGGCGAAGCGCCATGGGACGCTTCGCCAATGGTCAGCCAAGGGACTTAGTTCGGGTTGGTCCGCTGGAGGATGCGGGTAAAGTCCGCCTGGGTTTTGGCGATCGTGCCATCGACATCCTCGCCGAAAATGGTTCCCTGGATCAAGTTCAGGAACGGGCCGGTGCGGCTGACGAAAAGTTCATCCGAGGAGAATGTGTAGGGCGTGCGCGCCTTGGACAGCACATCGTAGGCAACAAGGTTGCGCTTGTCGAACTTGGCGTAAGCCTCGTTAGCGAGATCGGTACGCGAGGGCATTCCCGATTCCTGAGTGATGTAGACCTGCTGCTCGGGCTGCATGTAGAAATTGACGAAGTCGAGCGCGACTTTTTTCTTATCCTCGGCGATGCCCTTCATGAGAGCCAGCGTGTCTCCGCCAGCAAAGCTCGACGCACCACCTTTCGGTCCGGGAATGGGTGCAACGTTGAACTTGACGTCCGGGTACTTGCTGGTCAACAGATTGACGATATAGGAGCCGGTCATGAGGATGCCGACCTTGCCGGAGGCGAAGGCTTCAACGGCATTGTTGCCATTGCCGGACCTGGAGGTCGGGTGGATCGCGCCGGCTTTCGCCATGTCGTGATAGGCGGCAATCGTCTCGCGCAAGGCCGGTGTGTCCACCGTTGCCGTGCGGCCGTCGTCACTCAGGACATCAGCACTGGCCGCCCAAAGATGCGGGAGAAAATCGTAGATCAGCCAGCTGCCCGAGTTTGCGACGAAATAAAAGCCGTAGGTATCGTTACCGAGCGCGGTAATCTTCTTTGCATCCGCTGCGATCTCTTCGAGCGAAGCAGGCGCCTTGTTTGCATCAAGGCCGGCCTTGGAGAACAGATCAGTGTTGTAAGCGATGATCGAGGCGTCCGGCAGGGCCGGCACGCCATAGATTTTGCCGCCATAGGTCGCAAGACGGACATGCGAAGGGCTAAGGGCAGATGCATAGGGCAGCCCCTTGACGAATTCGGTGATGTCTTCGAGACCGTCTGCGGCCGCAAAGGTCGGAAGGTAGATCAGGTCGAGCACGGCACCATCCGGCGCTGCGCCACCTGCAATCGCAGCGCCAAGCTTCGGCACCATCTGCTCGGCGGTGATTTGCGTCACGTTGACCTTGTCGGAATGGGTCGCATTGTATTTGTCAGCCAGCCCCTGCAGCACCGCGCCCGAAGACGTGCGGACCCACAGGGTGATATCGGTCGCATTGGCAAATGTCGCACTTGCCATCAGCGCGATTGCAGAAATCGTCAACTTTAACTTGAGCATAAAAGTTCCCCTTCTCCTTATCGCCAGCAGCCTCCAGATGGCGTGATCGAAACGTTAGTCGACATTTTTTTCGATGTCGACAGTCTGTATGCATGCTTTCGGAAGGAATCTGATAAAACCTTTTAACAACACGATTATTTTTGCTAAAAGGTTTTAGCTTTAGATTTGTTTAGAAGTGATTTGGGTCGAGAGAAACATGCGTCGGCAGACTATTCGGGATCTAGCAAAAGCCGCGGGCGTCAGCATTTCGACGGCGTCGAACGCGTTGAACGGGACCGGGCGCACAAATGCGGAAACGATAGAACGCGTTAAACGTGTAGCGGAGGAAATCGGTTTCAGGCCGAATGCGTTAGCTCGCGGCCTATTGACCAAACGCAGCCATGCGATCGGCATGCTGACGAACGACACCTATGGCAGGTTGACGCTACCGATGGCCGCCGGCGTTTCGGAGGTGCTTGTCGATCACGGCTTGTCGGTCTTTCTGTGTGCCACCAACAACGACCCGCGCCTTGCCCGTTTGCATCTAGAAACGCTGCTGGACCGGCAAGTGGACGGCATCATCTTTACGGCGACGCGCCTTGATCTGAAGCCGCCACCAGAACTTGCAAAGCTCTCGATACCTGTTGTCTACGCCTTCGCCGAGGGGCCAGCTGACAGCATCAGCTTCTTTCCCGACGATGCTCAGGGCGCTCGCCTTGCCGTCGAACATCTGCAGGCTTTGGGCCGTTCGCGGATCCTGCACATAACCGGGCCGGAGGATTATCTTGCCGTGCGCGTCCGCGCAAAAGCCTATCGTGAGTGCATCGGCCCCAAAGCTGAAGTCTTTTATGGCGACTGGTCGGAAGAATGGGGCCACGAGGCCATTGAACAGATACTCGCGCGCGGCGACAATAGACCCGATGCCATATTTTGCGGGAACGATGAAATCGCCCGCGGCGTGATCGACGCATTGCGTGATAAGGATCTTGCCGTCCCCGGAGATATCGCAGTCGTCGGCTTCGACAACTGGGAGGTCATCTCAAGGCAAACCAGACCGCCTCTGACAACGATAGATATGGAATTGAAGGAGATCGGCCACCGAGCGGGTCTTGCCATCCTCAACCTGACGAGAGGCGAAGCCGTCCCGACGGGAATCACCCGGCTGCCATGCCGGCTAGTCGTACGCCAGTCATGTGGCGGCCAGTCTGGCTAAACCTGTCATCGATCAAACCATCAGCAGACCGCCAGCGCAATTCGGCTGGAGATTGGGTGCTGCCCGACCTGAGAGATAGGTGACGTTTCGTACCGGAGACATCGGTAACACTTTCCGCTTTGCGGGAGGTGTTGATGCCGTGGAGAGAGACTTCGGTGATGGAGGAACGTCTTCGTTTTGTCGCCCGGCTTCTGGAGGGCGAAGGCATGAGCGATGTGTGCCGCGAGTTCGGCATCTCGCGCAAGACTGGCTACAAGATCTTCAACCGCTATAAGGATGAGGGCCTGGAGGCACTGAACCGCCCCAGTGTTGAGTGTCGCGAGGTTTCGACCCCAATTGTGATTTTATGCCGACCCGTCTGGAAGAATTTAATGTCTTGAAAAGGTTGAGGGTTCGAATTTCTGGTCGGGTCAACGCGAAGCGAAAAGCTTGGTCAAATCACCGCGCAAATCAACAGACAGGGGGCATGCTCGTGCTTCAGATCGCCGGAAAAACTAGCGGAAGCGCGTATTATACTTGATTATCATAGTCAACTAATCTGCAATGTAACTCCTCGGTTTTTGAGAATAATATTCTCCTTGAGAATTGCCGACTGCGCTTCCTGTACCGCGACACACCAGCATGGAATGGCAGATTGAGACATGTTGTTAACCTCAACTCGTTGCCGCAGCGCATCGTCAACCCCTGTTGACATCTCGTCAATTTCGCGTTACATTGTGTAACATGAAATTGAGGGTAGCACCATGTCTCCGCGAGGCTATCGCCAGTCGGCGCGCGCCAACGCAGTTCACGATACCGAGCAGCAGATCGTCGACGCTTTGACCGCACTCCTCGGAGAGCGCTGGTTCGACGAGATCACTCTCGACGATATCGCCGCCACGGCCGGCACCACCCGCCAAACCGTGATACGGCGTTTCGGCAGCAAGACCGGCGTCCTCAGCGCCATGGCAACCCGGATGGATGCCTCGATCCGGGCCCAGCGTTGGAGCGCGCCCGCACAAAGCGTGGCCGACATCGTCACGCTCCTGATGGACGATTATGAACGCACCGGCGACATCCTCGTGCGGACGCTCGGTCAAGAGGCGCGCATTCCCGAGTTCGCCGCCGTCCTCGATCGCGGACGTAAAGGCCATCGCGAGTGGATCGAGGACATGTTCAGGGCCTGGCTCGACAAGCTCGACGGCCAAGCCCGCAGGGATCGGCTCGCGCAGTTGCTGGCCCAGACCGATGTTTGGATCTGGCATCTGCTGCGCCGGGCGCAAGGACATTCGGCGGCGGAGACACACCGGCTCATGACGCAGGCGATCGAGCGCCTGCTGCGTGAGGATAGGACGCACTGATCCGGTCTCCATTCGGAGGGGACTACGGCAATGGTAAAGACGACAGCTGCGGGGCCGCATCTGCGCATCCTGGCGGTTGGCTGGGAAGGCGGCGGCAACGTGCCGCCGACGCTCGCGGCAGTGCGCGCCCTCGCCGACCGGGGTCACGACGTACGCCTTATCGCCGACGACACGATGAGAGCGGAGGCGATCGAGGCGGGGGCTCGCTTCCTGCCATGGAAGCGCGCGCCGAACCGTCCGGATCGCTCACCCGAAAGCTGCTTCGTGCGTGATTGGGAAACCGCCGATCACCTGGCCGGCTTCCAAAGAGGGTGCGAACGGATCTTCGTCGGACCAGCGCAATCCTATGCCGAGGATATTCTCGAAGCGCTGGCAACGGAGCCGTCCGATCTCCTTCTCGGCTCGGATCTGCTGTTCGGCAGCATGCTCGCGGGCGAAGTTGCGAAGGTTCCAACGGCACTGCTCGCAACCAACATCTCGCTCTGGCCTCTCCCCGGGCATCCGCCGTTCGGTCCGGGCTTTCAGCCTGCCCGGTCGGCGGCGGACAGAGCGCACGACGCCGAGGTTTCGGCAATGGCCGAGCAATTATGGGATGGCTTCCTGCCTAGCCTTAACGCCGCCCGCGCACATTTCGGAGTCGCGCCGCTGGCCCATGTTCACGAACAGCCCTTGAGCGTCGGCCGCCATCTTCTTGCTACCAGCAGCAGCTTCGATTTTCCCACCGAGCACCTGCCGGACCATGTGCGCTATGTGGGGCCGCTTCTTGAGGCGCCGAGTTGGGCCCGCGAACGCTGGGCGGGCCAGCCTGCGCGCGAAATGCAGCCGCTCGTGCTCGTGTCGTTCAGCACCACCAATCAGGGGCAGGCCGATGTGCTCCAGCGGGTGATACCCGGTTTGGCTGACGAGCCGGTCGAGGTGGTCGTCACCCTCGGTAAAGCACTTGAGGGACTTCGCCTTCAATCGCCGGCGAATATCACAATTCTTGCCAATGCAGCGCATGATGACCTTCTGACCAAAGCCCGCGCTATCGTCACCCACGGCGGGCACGGCACGGTCATGCGATCGCTGTGCCATGGCGTCCCCCTTGTCATTCTCCCGATGGGGCGCGATCAGAACGACAATGCCGCGCGTGTCGACTATCACGGCGCGGGCCTGCGCCTCGATCCTTCAGTACCCCCGCAAATGGTCGGAGAGGCCGTGCGACGCGTTCTTTCCGAACCGAGTTTCGCGGAGCGAGCATTGGCAATAGGGCGTGCTATCGCCGAGGAAGGCCCGGGGCCTGTACGCCTCGTGGCAGAAATCGAGGACTTCGTACTGAGATCTTCCCAATGAGCCCTGTCCACCGTGTGATTGGCGCCACCGATAGCTGCAGGAATACCGACTGGCACGAGGCAAGCATCCAGACCACTATTCGGAAGGAACCGGATGATGATGAACGTCTCTTCAAGCGAAAATAGGATGACCCTGACGTCCGGCCAACTGGACGCTTATCTCGCAAGGATCGGGGTCGGCCGGCCGGGTTCTCTCGACGTCGACAGCCTGGCGAAACTTCACCGCGCCCATCTCATGGCCTTCACCTGGGAGGCGCTGGATGCTTTCATGGGATGGCCATCCTCGATCGCCCCGGCCGCCGCCTTTGCCAAGATGGTAGAAGGTAAGCGCGGCGGCTGGTGCTACGAGATGAACGGACTGTTTGGCGCGGCGCTCACAGCGCTCGGTTTCCGCGTGACCCGCTTATGCGGCGGCGTCAATCGCGAAATGATAGGCGACGTCGCCATCGGCAATCATCTAACTCTGCGTGTCGATCTCGACCGGCCGTACCTTGCCGAGGTTGGCCTAGCCGATGCCATCGTCGAACCGGTACCGCTTGCCGTCGGACCGATCAGCCAGCGTGGCTTCGATTTTTCGATCTTGCAGACGGACGACGGTTGGCTGCGCTTCAATAACCATGTGAATGGCCTCGCGCGCAGCTTTGATTTCCGGCCAGATCACAGCGACGAGGCTGCCATAGCCGCCACACTTGGCTGGCTGACACAGGATCCCGGTTCGCCATTCACAAACGCTCTGGCGATCCTGCGACATACAGCGGATGGCTATGTTGCCCTGAAGAACGATAGCCTGCGCAGCGTGACGGCAAACAGCGTCAGCGAACAGCGCATCACGAGCGCGGACCACCTCGCGGACACGTTCAATACGATTTTCAATCTCGACGTTCCGAAGTCTGGCCACATCTGGGAAAAAATCCAGACGGTCAGCCGCGACAATGCCATCTGAACAGGCACCCCTTACCAACGTACCGGAGCCGGTCGGCTGCTCGGTGGCCTGACTGCCGCAAAATCGTAGCGCTGCGCTCCGAAATCTGCGCAACCTTGTACGCCGACGGCCGACCATGGTGTCTCTCTTCGTCTCGACGACGCGAGAGAATCGTAGGCAGGGCGAGAAGACATTCGCTTTAGTCTGTCGCAGAATCCTGACTTTTATCGGGAATTCTGAGACAGCTACACGAACTCGGCGCTTGTCCGGAATTTCAGGACGTTCATCGTGAACAGGAGCATTGCTCCCAGGGTGAGGATCGAACCGACTTTAGCCAAGACCTCACCTTGCCCCGTCAGAACCAACACGATCCCGGGAACCATAGTGAGGATGCCGAGCATCGCGAGCGCGAAATGCGCTTTAGCCAGCCAATGAGCCCCTGCCTTGGGGACCAAATGGTAGTAGAGACCGGCCAGCGCCGAGACGACTCCACCGATCAGATTGAGATGAGCGTGGGCTGGCATCAAGGAATGGTCGTCACTGGCCGCCATGACAATACCCCACACCATACCGGCCAGAAAATAGAGAGTGGCTGTGAAGAAAAACCAGAAAGCGATTCCGCGCATGTAAAACCTCCTTCGTGACGGTCAGTGATGAATTGTGACGCCTAACGCCTGTGCCTGCACGATGAGCCGGGGGATGTCCGGTGGGTTGTCGGAGAATGAGGGAAAGTCACGCGCACCTTGGGGCATGGGTTCACCCAAGCCAGTAAAGAACGCCGCATGGATTTTGCTGGGCGCATTGAAGACGCACATCCCCCCGAGCTGTCTCCGATGTTCGTCAGGGCATGAGCGGCGCCGTTCGGCATGGACACCACATCGCCCGCGCGCATGATGCGTTCCTCGCCTTCGATGACGAAGATATAGGTGCATCTCCTGGGTGCAGAAGACGTCGTTGTCGCCCGGATGGCTGTTGGGCGGCACGCCGGCGCCCGGCGCGGTCTTCACGTCCACGAGACAAAAGCCCCCTCTCCGCGTGCATGAAACCGGATGAGATTGCCAAATTGATGATAGGTGTCGGTTTCGCCCATATTCGTCCCCTTGCGACGAAAGCCTTGCTATAAGACATTTATCTCATTGAAAAATCATCTAATCAATCTCTATCTAAATTAATGATCGGCCACGAACGCCTGGGACAGAAGCTGCGCACTCGCCGCGACCTGCTGGCGGCCGTGCACGCCCTGATCGACAGAGGAGCCGAGATCAACCTGGCGGCCGTGGCGGACGAGGCCCGCTTCTCACGCGCCACTGCCTATCGCTATTTTTCCGATCCTGCCGCCCCAGCTTTGGAAGCCATCTTGGACGGTGCGGGGGCCGTACCCGAAAACGTCATTCCGAAGGGGGCGTCCGCGCGTGAGCGTGTGCATGCTGTGCGCCGTTACTGGCTTTCCTTCTACCGTGCCTCGGAGAACCGCGTGCGTGTCCTCGCGGCCCGGGCCATGGTGCCGGGGCCAGATGGTGCCCCTCGCTTCCGGCGTATGGCGCGCCGTCTACCTATGTTCGTTGAAGCGTTGCCACTCGCGGCCGCCTCGGGCTTCGAAAGCTATGTCGCCGTGAAGTATGTTCTACGGATCGACGAGGAGCTGATTGAAAAGCTTTCCAAAACGATCCTGAACGGGATCCTGGAGAAGTACGGGACTGCGTGAAATGTATGGTCCGTCCCGTCATTGCAAGGATTTTCGGTTCAGGCCCACTCCCGCAAGTACGGCAAGGCGAAGGTTCTATCACCAGATCAACCCAGGCAACTGCCGGTCAGCACAATCGCGGTTGATTGGTCTGGTGAGCTCTGTCTTTGCACCTCGTCGATTACTCGCAGATATCTATGGACCACGATTTTTCTCGGCCAGAAATGCGTCGATTTGCAACCGTGACGGCATCGACGGCGCGGTGCCCGGCTTCTGCACCGACAGGGCGGCGACCGCTGCCCCGAAGCGGACGGCGTCGACCGGGGTACGCCCCTCGGCTATCGCAACCGCGAATCCGCCATTGAACGCATCGCCCGCGCCGGTCGTGTCGATGACATTGGCAACGCGGAACGCCGGCACGAAATGCGTCCCTGCAGCCCCGTGAAGTATCGCCCCCTTGGCTCCCAGGGTAATCAGGGCATTGCAGGCGCCGAGCTCGACGAGTCTGGCCGCGGCCCGCAGGGCGCCTTCATCCGTTGCGGTATCGACGCCGGTCAGCGTCGCAGCTTCAGTCTCGTTGGGGGTCACGTAGTCGCAATAGCTGTAGATGGCATCGTCCACCGGCAGTGCCGGAGCCGGATTGAGCACGGTCGTCACGCCGTATTTCCGAGCTAAACGTAGCCCTTCCATGGCCGTCGCGATTGGCTGTTCGAACTGGGTGACGAACACTTTCGCCCCGGCGATCAGAGCTTCGGCGGCGCTGATATCGGCCGGACTGAGCTTGGCGGCGGCGCCGCTTTCGATAATGATCGCGTTATCGCCCGTTTCAGTGGAAACGAAGATAAAGGCAGCACCGGTGGGTGCCTCGGTATCGGAGATAACGTAAGAGGTGTCGATACCATCTCCGGCCCAGGTTCGGCGTGCCATCTCGCCGAATGAATCCTGCCCGACGCGCGTAACCATCGCGGCTCTTGCACCGGCGCGCGCCGCAGCAATGACCTGGTTGGAGCCCTTCCCGCCCGGGCCCATCGCAAATCCGCGTCCAAGCAGTGTCTCCCCGACGACCGGTAGCCGTTCAGCCTTGAATGCCAAGTCTGCGACGAAAGTCCCAAGCACGACTATGTCGTTGCGATCCATCAGAATGCCTCCCACTGCGAACGCAAGAGTTAGCGCAGAAACCCGGCCGCTGCCAGACGCAAGCATTCCTTGAAAATCTAGCGATGGGGCGAACATCGACTTCGCGCCGGTGATCGCCAGAGCAGCCCCTTGGTGACCAATTTTCCAAGGATGGGTGGAAGATTAATAACGGGTTGAACGCATTCTGCGGCTGTATCCAGTAATCATAATCCAGATATCAAGCCGCAATCCGTGGCAATCCTGACGCCTCCGACGGGTAGGCGATTTTCGTTTTCATAGAATGGCATCGGGGCCAGTTCGAACGCCGGCCGCGAAAGCGATGCAATTCGGAAACCATTCCTCCCCGCCGATTTTGCCTCGTACAGAACATGATCCGCCTTCGCAAAAGTGGCTTTGGGTGATTGATCAGGTACGATTACAGTCGCCCCAACGGAAGCAGCGATCCGAAGATCTCTTGTTGGTGTCGCAATTGTCCAGTTCATGCCTTTTACGAGGCTCGCGGCAATCCTGGCGAGATCCTCCGCGGATGAACACGGATGGATGATGGCAAATTCATCTCCGCCGATACGGGCGATCATGTCGGCGGCAGGTACCGCACGCGTGAGCCTTTGGCCTGCAGCTTTGAGGCAATCGTCCCCTGCTTGATGCCCCAAGGTATCATTGACGGACTTGAAGCCATCCAGATCGGCCAGGAACAAGGCGCGGGTCCAGCAACCGGCGGTTCCACATATCTCATTGAAAAAGGATTCGAATCTGGTCCGCGAAGTAAGCCCGGTGAGGGCGTCGTACTCCGCCAGATGACGGAGCTGGTCCAGCTTCGCCTTCTCAGCCGTAATGTCTTGCTTTATGCCAAATATTCGTACCGCGGTTCCCTTCGCAAACTCTACGCAGGCCGTTATTCTTATCCAACGTCTGTTCCCCTTTGCGGTAACGATCTGGACATCCAGGCTGAAGCCTTCACCTGTACGAATTGCTCGATCGCGCACCTCGTCGAGTTGCCGTCGCGCTTCTGGCGTGTAGAATTTGACGATCTCATCGCGGACCAACCACGTCTGTGGCGCGAGATCGAAAATCTCGTAGACGGTATCCGTCCATTTCAGCGTCTGATCGGCCAGGTTGCATTCCCACACACCGATCCGAGCAGCTTTGAACGCACGGTCGAAATGCTCCCGCAAGTGTACGAAATTCTCAAAGTCGATCAAACTCGACTGCGGTATCCCACATGAGTTGGAAAGCATGAAACGCCCCCGCCAGCAAAATGAAGATAGCATCTCGTAAGATCGAGATATCCCCGCTGACCATTTCCGACAGAAGATAACAAATGCCGCCTATCTTCAAGTTATGAATATTAGAATCTAATTGAATTTAATTCAACAGTGAATTGTATTTAATTTCCTGAGTTCAAATTATTCTGCAATCAGGCAAGCTAACGCCGCATTGTCATGAGTAAGCCAATATCTCTGTTGTCGAGCACAACCAATAAAATCCTAGCCCTTGGCAACTATAGATGGCTCCGGCGCATTTTTGTTAAATTACGATAATTTCATCGTATCTCATTCAGTAAACACGTGGCGCTCACAAGTTTATCTCCGAAAGGCGCGCTTTCTTTTGTGAAATCGCGCCCTACCGGGCTGCTCGCCCCACTGCCATCATGCGGCCAAGACCCGGTGCGGCGGACCGCACGAGATCGTGGAACCGGGTCTCGTCAGACCAAGGCCGCAGCGCATTCGGCGAAGATCACCGCACAGGTCGAGATGCTAAGTTGGGCAAAGGCTGTCGCTATTGAGGTAGGTGCCGAGTGTTGAATTCCATACTAAATCCACTCCAATTACCGTTTCGCGATGACCCATGGTTGGTTCAAATTAACGAAGCATTTCATAGGTCTGCCTCCACCCGGCTGGGTCACCACCAGGCGGAGAAGGGTCAAATCAGGACGGAATTCAACAATCAGGCCTCATTGAGGGTGATCCGGTCGGCGTATATTGCGGCCCGCCTAACGTCGTTGGAAGGCCTCACGAGGCGGTGAATTTCACCGTCACGCCACGCTGCCGAAAGTAGGCCTGCATAAGTTTTCTGCCAGAACGATTGTTATGCGCAAGCCTAGCCGGGTCGAATACAGCTTCCGTCAAACCCGCCCGCGTCAAGGCTGCCTTGAGATTCGCGATATGCAAGTCGATGTCGGCATTGTCCGCTTGGAGCGATTCATAAATGCGGTTGGTTGCATCTGCCACGGTCGGTTCACTCACTATTACACTCCTGTTGTTGTTTCGGTGGCGCTTACCACATTTTTCGGCTTGACCTTATTGTGGTGAAGTATGTCCACGTCAATGAGTGACGATAGAGTGAAACGCTGCATCCGCTGTCGGAGATGTGGTACCACAAGCCGACCAGCGGGCCGGCCTCGCGCAGTTCACACGCTACGGTTGCTTCGCGCCGATATCGTTGAAAAACTCGATGGAGTAGCCGCTCATCCGGTGATTTCCGGCCTTTTGCTGCCGTTCGAGGTCGATTCGAGGAACGTGCGGTATGTGCTAGAATGTGGCCCGAAGGCGGAATGCGACAGACGCACTGCGAGGGGCGGTGTGATCGAACCGGAATTCGCGCGACCGAGAGCCGACGTTGTGCTCTTGAAAGGGGAGACGAGGACGATGCCGACACCACAGCAACCCAGTCTAATAGTTCGACAGAAATCTCCACAGAACATCGAGTTTCCGTTTGCGTCGCTCTCCGATTGGCTGATCCCAACCGAGCTGTTCTTCGTGCGAAACCATTTCCCGTCGCCGGACCTCGATGTGCGAGACTGGAGATTGCGCGTTGGCGGGGCGGTGGAGCGGCCGATCGAACTTGACCTCGACAGCATCAAGGCGATGCGGAGCACGACTTTCACCGCCGTCGTCGAGTGCGCAGGGAACGGGCGCGTCTACTATGTGCCGCCGAAGGAGGGGTTGCAGTGGCAGAACGGAGCCGTCGGCAATGCCGCGTGGACAGGTGTTCTTCTGCGCGAGATTTTGGAAATGGCGGGCGTTAAGCGAACCGCACGTGAGGTTCTGCTCGTAGGCGCCGACAGCGGCGTCGTCGACACGAACAAGAAAACGGCTTCTCCCGGCCCCATCGCTTTTGCGCGCAGTTTACCGCTTGAGAAGGCCATCGCTGACAGCACGATCCTTGCCTATTCGATGAACGAGGAGCCGTTGACGCGCGATCACGGCTACCCGCTACGCGCGGTCGTGGGTGGCTGGTTCGGCATGGCTTGGGTCAAGTGGATCACGCATATCACGGTTGTGGAGCAACCGTTCCTTGGCTACTGGCAGGCGCGCGACTATTTCCGTTGGGAGCGCAGCCTCGGGGAACCCAGGCTGGTCCCCCTTGCGGAGATGGAGGTCAAAGCGCAGATCGCGCGTCCCGTACATGGGGAGCATCTCATCGTCGGCCAACCGTACCGGATTTTCGGAGCCGCCTGGAGCGGAGAGGCTGCTATCCGGCAGGTACAGGTCTGTACCGGAGATGGCCGGGGCTGGCGCGAGGGAAGGCTCCTCGAAACAGAACATCCCTTTGCATGGCGCTTTTGGGAGTACATGTGGACCCCTGAAGAAGTGGGGCGACATATACTGCGATGTCGCGCGATCGATGGGGCGGGGTGCGTGCAGCCCGACCTCCAGCGTTCCGACTGCGAGAGCTACGCGGCCAATTGGATCGTTCCGGTGGAGGTTACAGTCGTTCCCGAGCCACAGACGTACGAGGAGGAATTCGTGATCTAATCACCTGTATGGGGCGGAATGGCGGCTTTTGGCGCAACTGCGACCCGCGTTGTCACTGCGTCATGTCCGCTTTGCAGCAACAGCGACGGGTGGCTCGATGACCATTATGGGCGCGCGAAGCCGCCTTTCCATGGTCCTATCGTCAAAGTCGGCTTGGGACCAAGAGCGAACCAAGGCCTAATGAGAATTCCGACCCTTGACCCTGAGCGTCACGCCCGAGGCAGGGCAGTCCTCTGCAAATCTATCGCTCACCAACTGAAACGAGGACCGAAAGAGCCATAGTAACCCGGCATCGATCCGCTCGGAGCTAACTCATTATCGCGTTGAACTCTCTCTTCCCACCGCCGACGGTTTGCCGCTTTGTCTTTAGCGGGATCTGTCGATTTGCTTGCGGTTACAGGACGAGATTGATCGCTAGGTCCGCCGACCGTCGAACAGGAAACAAAGAAAACAGCGGGAAAAATCAGCAGAATGCCTAAGGCAACAGCCCTCGTGAGCCCGGAGTAGATCGGCTGCACAGACATCTCTAATGCTCTCTTTGACCATCTGTAATAAAGAAGGATGTTATTCGATTTCGCATCGAGTGGAAACTAGAGGCTATTCGGATTTCCGTGTGAGGACAGTTGACCTGCCACTGAACTTTCATCCGGCGGCGATTAGAGCCTCGGTGGTCACAATAATGTCCTCGTTTGAGCACGACTTCGGCGGCACCGCTTGGCAATGGCCGCTCCCTCGTTCTTCCCGGTGCCGCAAAGCTGGTCTTGGAGCCAACCTGGGCTGTGGCCAGGGAAGCAGCAAGCGCCTTGCATTCCGGAGGACAGTCCGGAATTTCTTGAATGACGCTGAGACTCTCAGCCAGAATAAGCCCCATCGGAGCGATCCCAGGCACAGGGTTTGCAAGGTCCGAGAATCGCTGCCGCAAGACACCGTGTAAGCCATCGCTGTTAATTTTGCGAGGTTTTGACCCTAACGGTGATTTTACGTTGATCCGTCTGGATGAATTTAACGCCTTGAAAAGGTCGGGCTTCGAATTTCTGGTCGGGTCAACGCGACGCGAAAAGCTTGGTCAAATTACCACGCAAATCAACAACCTCAAATTTCAGCGCTAGATCCGCTTACTAACCTCGTCCAAGAAGAACGTGCCAAAACTATCTGCCAGGCGTTCACCCGGATTTGCGACGCTGGTGGCCGGAGTCCATTCAACGACAGGGTACTCGTCTTCCGAGCTCACGACAGAACCATCCAGACAGAAAATGGGACCGTAACCACTGCTCATGATCGTGATATGGGTCTTGGGGTAGCCGGCAAGTTTGCGATCCTCCAAAGTCCGCCAAATCATACTAGGGACCGAACTGCCCGGTATCTTGTTCGCAACGATCCCATAGAATTCGGCATCTTCAAAAGAACCAACGCCCAACGTCGTAAGAAACCTGCGATAGCTAGGAGGAATTCGAACGCCCAGCATCTGTTCTGCCGCGTCGACATTATCGTCCGGTGCCGGACCGAAAAAATCAGAACTCGACGGATTGGCTTGTACGGTCGCAAGTGCACTTTCAAAATCAGTTATCGC
Source organism: Rhizobium sp. BR 315 (assembly GCF_050577975.1). NCBI lineage: Bacteria > Pseudomonadati > Pseudomonadota > Alphaproteobacteria > Hyphomicrobiales > Rhizobiaceae > Rhizobium > Rhizobium sp. BR 315. Next base: position 18,582 of record NZ_JARWKZ010000046.1, read on the forward strand.
TGTCATTCCGCGCTCCTAAAAATCCTTTGCTCTCGTCCGCCAGTAATCGGACTTCCATTGATTGAAGGGGCCTCTGTCCATAGATGGCGGTGCACTACTGTATCTGTGCCAATTGCCAGCACTATCCCGATACATCTTATCATATTGATTTGAATACATATGTAGTACGCGATCATTCTCAGAATGAAAAGTACTCTTCACTTCAGCCATCGCACCCGGCTCATCTTGAGTTAGATGATGCAGGTTAATTTCTTTTCCATCATCGCCAAGGGGTGCGAGCCCTTTTTCCATACGTTGCTTATTAGTCCTGCCCAAATCATCAACCCTGTTCGGATCAATTAAGTCATCGCGTTGATAGACTCTTCGACCATTGACATCTTTTCTCACCCACCGACTAAGGCGAGTGCTGCGTGCGCCTTCCCCGCCGTTTTCAACCGCCCTCCCGACATTGGCTCCTTCTTCGACAATGCCATCGCCGACTTTGGCCGTCTTAGCGATCGTCCCAGCCTTGCCGATCCCGACGGCAATTGTACCTGCACCGCCGCCAACAGCCTGGGTCATTCCGACGACATTCTCAACGGTCTGCGCTGTCTGAGGCGATCCTCCAAGTGCAGTTGTTATTTGCCCGGCGGCCTGGGCGATCGCAGTTGTTTGAGTTTCCCCCGTCCACAGCTGCTTTAGGCCGGTTGAGAAATTGTCGTAGCCGTTGACCGCGAGTGCGGCCCCTCCAATCATGGCAGGAACACCCGGCGCGGCTCCGACGCCGGTAGCAGACGCCGCGCCGCCGACACCGGCTAGACCGGCGCCCGCGACACTCTCCGCAGCACCACCTATGGCCTGCAGCCCGCCCATGCCACGTGTTATGACGCGACCGTGACTCTCATCAAACTCATGAATGGCCTGCCCGGCGTCATGAAACTTCTCGCCAGTCCAATCCCAAGCCTTTTCGTACCAAGCCCGGTCGTCCTTGTCCTTGCCGTCGGGTGCCTTATTTGCATCGGTCGACTGAACATAGACATATTCACCGTCGGTATTGCCGTTATTCAATGTGCAACGATCATTGTGGCGTTGAACCCAAACACCGTTTGCTCGCACTATTGTCGAGGATGTAACCGGCTCGACGACATCACCAACCGTGCCGGATTTGCATCCCAATCCCACGCCGGGTTCATCGCCGTAGCAGCGTGAAAACTTCGAGTCCTGGCGCTTGATAGCCATACCATTCGAACGAACGTCTAGCGAATAATTCAGATCATCCGAGGCTTTGCCCCAAGACATGTAGGGAACCGGCTTATCCGGTGATTTGCATACGTCCGGCGACAGGCAGACGGCGATTGCCTTGCTATCGTCAGGAATGAGCTCGGGCGGGGCGGGATCGGCAGCAGTGGGACGTGGTTGCTCCGCCGCCTTGGTAGCCTCCTTCTTGGGAGGCGGCCAAGGTCCATCATATTTGAGCAAGGGATTGCTGCCATCCGGCGTCTTAGTAAGCAACGTGCCAGACATCGGCGGACCGATGATTTTGGTGTCTGCAGGGAGCCCGTAATGAGCAGCGAAATCCCCGTCATAGATCGGGTCGGGAAATTGCCTCTCGCCCATTAAGCCACTCCCAGAGTGGAACTTGCAAAATCAAGGCGCGGCAATCCACGGCGCTCCGGCCAAGGAAAGCCAGCCCGCCAGGTCAGGAAAACGCGCCCCACACCGGGCCGCATGTCGAAATGAACGCCGTCGAGCACCATGAGGCCCTGCGCTGGGCCTATACCCCGATCAATTTCGATCTGAAGACGAACGCCAGGGAGGCAGCCGTGGAGCATTCCTAACCCCGGCAGTAGGTGATTCAGCTCGAAGGTTTCATCTCCCTGCAGCCAAGGGTTTGCCACCAGGTCCGGATGCGCTGCTTGCCAGAAGGAGAAATCGAAGTCGCGGGGAAGGAGCGGATGCCTTTCGTTCAGCCAAGCGTCGTCGTAGGTCCCGGCTTTCCGTATCCGATCCTCCCAGAATGGCGAAAGCGGACCAAGACCTGCAGGCGCCGGCCTGTCGCCGACAGAGCGGACTGGTTCGTCCGCATCCTCGATCTGCGGTGCCGGCCATTCCGGTCTTTCACGGAACTGGTCCTGACCGACAAGCCCGATCCCGAGCGGGTTCCGTTCGAATACCTCGCCGCTCTCGATCCTGCCACCGAAGGCAAATCGCCAGTCGATGGGCACGTAGGTCGCCGGCTTTCCAGTGGTCAGCTCCCAACCGTCAAGCGCGTCTTCTTTTTCCCTGTCGATTAGTCCGCGCCACGTCTTGCGGGTCTTCGCCCGCCAGACACGCGGCCCATGAACGCGCAGCCGCTTTTGAACAGGTCCAACTCTCAGACCGCAGGTCCAGGATGGCGCCGCGATACCATCAGGCGCAAAGGCAGCGCCGATAAAGGTTACATCCGTACCCGGTTTGAATGGCGCCAGATCCGTGCAAGCCATCTGAGGCGTCTCGTGCGGATTGCCGTCATAGACATCCGACATGACCAACGGTTGCTGGATGTCAGCCACGACAAGCGGACCGCCGTTCGCGAGCTTGAACGTCCCTCTGGCGACAACGACCCCCAGCAAATCGCCCGCGAGGTTGTATTGCCGGAAGGCAAGCGCCGCAAACGGTGTGCGATTGTCAACCGACATGGCGCCTCAGCCCTGCGCCGTCGTGTCTGACGATGTCGGCGAAGCCTCGGCAAAGCCGCCTCCCGGCTTGTTGAGATCGACGACCTTGCCGTTGATCTGCGTCGGCCCGGATGCGGTGAAGTTGAAATGTGTCCCCAGAATGATAACGGTGCCGTCCTGGCGCATGATGAATTTAGAGGCGCCGCATTCGATGACGAACTCGTCGCCCACGATCACTTTCTTGAACTTTCCGACCTTTTCGAGGGAGGTTTGGCCGACATGCGTGACCTTGCTTACACCGATCTGTTCTGCTCTTGCGATGCCGATAGTGTCTGATTTGAACGACCCGACAACCGTGTTCATGATGCCGGGAAGAGGAAAGAGGCCGCCAGCCGCCTCGCCCAGGCCGCTGCCAGAACCGGAAAGGTTCGTTCCGGCGTCTGCTCTCGGATTTGGCCCGGAGACCACGCCTTCGCGGCTGCCAAGTCCCCCCAATCCAAGGAAACCGAGGGCTGAAGATGCGATCGTGCCCGCGAACGCGGCAAGCCCCTCGCCGCCTCCGCCGGCGATCTGGCCTGCCTGGGAGATCAATCCGGCCGTCTGTCCCGAAAGCCCCTGCACCGTCCCCATCAGCGCCATCGCCATCGGCCCCGTGCCGCCAACGACAGTATTTACCGACCCACCAATCTCATGCTTCTGGTTGCCGCTCACCTCCACGGCGCGGTTACCGCCGATGGAGGCGACCTCGTGGCGGTCGACGCGTTTGGTGCGGTCGTTGCGGATGCGCGTCGTCTGGTCCTTCTGCGCGTGGAAGAACATGTTTTCGCGGCCAGCATCGTCTTCGAAGGTCATTTCGTTGAAACCTGTACCCTTATGGGTATTGGAGCGCATGACCATGCGGGTCTTGTTGCCGGGTAGGTCGTAGGGCACGCCATTGCTTGGGTTCGGCACCACGCCTGTTACCAATGGACGATCCGGGTCGCCGTCGATGAAGGCGACCATGACTTCCATGCCGATGCGGGGGATGACCTGGCCGCCCCAGGTGCCACCGGCCCAGCTTTGGGCGACACGCACCCAGCAGGTATCCGACCCATCCTTCTTGGCGCGGCGATCCCAGGGATACCAGAGCTTGATGCGGCCATACTGGTCGGGATGGATTTCCTCTCCTGGGGGCCCAGCGACGATTGCGACCTGCGTGCCGCGAATGCGTGGCCGCTCGGTGCTGCGATGCGGCGTCATCGGCACGCGCGATGGCATAGCCTCGAATTCGTTGGAGTATTCCGGCTGATCGGTGTTGGTTTCGTAGGATGGATCGACCGCGGAATGGGTCGCACGCACGATGACGTGCTCTTCGTAGACATGGTCAGGATGAGCTATTTCGTAAGGCGTGAAGCGGCGGCCGGCCTCAAGGATACGCGATGTCGATTGGCCGACGACGCGATTGTGGTCGGCTTCACTTGCCTGCATGCGCAGCTTCTGCGCCCTTTCCGCCTCCGCGACGGATGAGATGCGGGCTGGGTATTCATAGAGTTCGCGTTTCATCGCTCCCGGCATCTGTACCAGCGAAGGCGTGGTTGTGCCCGGCACCATCTGTGGCGTCTCAAAATTCCAGTCGGCGCCGGCCCGCTGCCCGGGGATGTAGGCGTAGTGCTTCATCCATTCGTTGATATGGTTGCGGTCCGTCGAGCCCTGGGCAAGACGTACCCTGCCCTCACCCTGGGCGGAGGGAGACGGCCCCGCCCAGGAATTGGCGCCGTCGGCAAGGTGCAGCCGATGGCTGCCTTCCTCATGGGAAAACCAGTAGAAAAGCCCATCTTCCTCGAAGCGGCGAGTAAGATAGTCCAGATCCGTTTCGTTCCATTGCACCGAATAGTGCTGCGGCGGAGGCGCCTTCACGACGCCGGAAACATCTGGAGCGGGAATCCCGTGTTCGGAAAAGAGCGTCTCGACGATATCGATGCTGGTCTTGTCCATCCATATGCGGCAGTCCGACCGCTGCGACAAAAGCCACATTTGCGGCTTCAGCACCATCGAATAGGAGCGCAGGCCGCGCGTGATCGGAGGGCCTTCCTGAAGGGAGGTTACAAGACCGTTGAAGGGGCGGCGAACGCCGTCGTTCCCGTCCTCGGCCTGCTGAACCTCCAATGAAATATCGACCAGGCGACCGATCAGCTCCTCCGGCTTGATGACTTCGCGCTTGGCGCGCACGGAAAGCCGGATGTCGAAGAGCGAAGACACACCTTCGGTGATTGTCACTCGCTCCGGCAGGAGCTGATCCGTGCCAAGCGGCGAGACGACCCGAAGATTTCGGGTCGCCTGGATGAAATCATTGGCCGAAGGCTGGTCGTTCATCGGCGTCTTATCCTACCAGTGAACTTGTCGAGCCAGTCTTGCCGGTGCTGCCGACCGCCTGACTGCGGCCGCCGACGAGATAGGCGATCTGGTACAAGGTACCATTCGGCACCGTTTCGCGTATGCTGGGACCATAGAGCACTTCCGGCGTCAGGATCTTGCCAATGTCGGCGCGCGAAACGACCGTACCTAGCAAATAGGCACCTCGGACCATATACGTCCGGACCTGGCCATCAGTTACCGTATAGTTGAACTGAGCCACGAAGACCGAATGATGATTGATGTCCATCTCCCGGATGATGTGGGGCTCGTTGTTTCGCAGCCACACCTTTAGCCAGTGCGTCAACGACATCTCATTCGCTTTTTCCATAACTGATTGGAGACCAGATGCGAAAGCGCCCGCGGCCTGGTTGCGAGCGGCTAATTCGCGCGGGCCGCTCGGCCACAAGAAGTAATCATAGGAAGGACCGCGCCCTGCGCGCCGCATCGGCGGAAGGTCGGTCTGCTTCACCGGCTCCATTTGCAGCGCCGGTGACGAAACGGAAAAATCTACCATGGCGACCTCGATGAGAAACGTTGTAGAAAACGTGCAGATAGCCGCCACAGCGGCGATCTGGCATCGAACACGGTTCCGGCGCGCCTAACTGCAACGCGCCGGAAAACAGTGTTATCCTCAGGCAGCCTTGGTCGTTGCCAGATCGTAAGAGGCGATCATCGGCGACTGCGGCGCTTGCGAGTCGTCGTAAGGCGTGTACTTCACTTCCATCTTGGTGAAGTTGAGCTTGATCGTCTCGACCGGACGGTCGCCGTTAGAGTCGACCGAATAGCTCGCGATCAGCGTGTTGGTGAGCGTGTATTCGATATAGGTATCGCCCGGATTGCCGGTCGTAACCAGGTGGATGATCGCCTGCTTGCCGGTGCGGCCCGAGCATGCTTCCTGGAACAGCTTGGTCGACGAGGAATCGCTGACCTTCGTCAGGATGACTTCCGAAACGGTAGGCTCGGAAGCTTCGCGGTTCGCTGCGGAACCGGCCGACGTCTTCATGTTGCGCGAGACGTTCCAGTGGATGACTTCAATGTCCATCCACTTCTTGTGCTGCTCGTGAGTGGCGTCGCCCTGAATTCCGTCGATTTGCAGATAAATCGGCATGCTCTCAACTCTCCTGTTGGGATTGAATTCGCCTTGTCGCTGCAAGGCGGTTTACCTTTCCGTCTAATGCCGCATCCGGGCGTTGTGTTCGTCCGGGGCTGCTTCATTCGCCGTGCCATGTTGGTTGAGGCCGGAGAATTCATTGCCGTCCACCGGCCTCTCAGCGATGAGGAACCGGTGATCGTGAAAACTAATAGTAATGCCGGCGACCTTGCGTCCCTCGGCGACAGCGTTGAGGAAGAAGGTCGACAATTCGGGCAGAAGATCGCGCCCGATCATGGCTTCGATGGCGCGCGCGCCCATTTCGCTCGCCTTGGCGCGGCCGACCAATGCTTCGCGGGCCTCCGAAGCGAGCGAAATAGTTGTCCCATATGAGGCTACGACGCGGTCACGTATACGGCCGATCTGGATATCGACGATACCGCTCAGCGTCTCGCCGTTCAGCGGCATGAACGGCAAAACGGTCGTGCGGCCGATGAAGGCGGGCTTGAAGTGCTTATGCAATTCGGGAAGCAGCAATGCTTCCAGCGCTTCGCCCTCGGGCACCGTCTCCGGATCGGCCGCCAGCGCCGCCAGCAGCTCGGAGCCAATATTGGCGGTCATGACGATGGTCGTGTTTTTGAAGTCGATGTCGCGGCCTTCGCCGTCGCGCAGCGTTCCCTTGTCGAAGACCTGGTAGAATACTTCCTGAACGCCGGGATGCGCCTTATCGATCTCGTCCAGCAGCAGGACGCCGTAGGGGCGGCGGCGGACTGCCTCGGTCAAGACGCCACCCTCGCCATAGCCGACATAGCCGGGCGGAGATCCGAGCAGCAGGGAAACCTTATGCTCCTCCTTGAACTCGGACATGTTGATGGTCGTCAGATATTGGCTACCGCCATAGAGAAGATCCGCAAGAGAAAGCGCTGTCTCGGTTTTACCGGTTCCCGACATGCCGATAAGCAGGAAGACGGCAGGTGGGCGGCGCGGATCGGAAAGGCCGGCGCGAGCAGACCGCATGGCGGCTGAAATTCGCGCGATCGCGGCATCCTGGCCCAAAATACGCTCTTTGAGCCTTGTGTCGAGCGTCTTGACAGTTTCCACCTGATCCGACAGCAGCTTGCCGACCGGAATACCGGTCCAGCGCGCGACGATGCCGGCGATCACGTCCTTGTCGACGACGCGAGGAACCAAAGGCGTCTCTCCAGCAACGTCGGCAAGGTTGCGCTCGGCTTGCGCCAATGCCGCGCGGGCGGCCTCGGAGGAGCCGCCCGGGGGAAACAGCGCGACATTGTCGGCTCGTGCGTGCCCCCCCTCATCGGCTTGCTGCGTGCCGCCGTCACCTAAAGATGCTTCAATTCGGTCAGCCTCTTTCGAGAGACGGATTTCGGCATCGAACTTGGCCTGCAGACGCCCTATTTCGGTTAGTACTTCGCACTTTTCGTTCTCGATGATTGCTAGGCGCGCGGCAAGTTCCGGTGTTGGCGGCTCCGCAGAAAGCGCTTCAGCTTCAGCTGAAAGCATTTCCCGCTCGTTGTGCAATCCTTTCAATGCCTCCGGCACAGTCTGCCGGGCAAGAGACACGGCGGCGGCGGCAGTATCGATCAGGCCGATCGCCTTATCCGGGAGCTGCCGTGCCGGGATATAGCGGGCCGAAAGGCGAACGGCGGCTGCCAATGCCTCGTCGCGAATGCGTACCCTGTGATGTTTCTTGAAGCTACCGACGACACCGCGCAACATGCGTATCGCAGTTTCCTCGTCGGGCTCCAGCACCTGAACGACCTGGAAGCGCCGCGTCAGTGCAGCGTCCTTCTCGATATAGCGCTTGTATTCACTCCAGGTCGTTGCCGCGATCGTTCTCAGTTCGCCGCGCGCAAGCGCCGGCTTCAATATGTTTGCGGCATCGCCCTGTCCGGCCTGGCCACCGGCACCGATCAGGCCATGCGCCTCGTCGATGAACAGGATAATCGGCTGCGCGGAGGTTCGCACCGCCGCTACCACGCCGTGGAGACGCCGCTCGAACTCGCCTTTCACACCGGCACCCGCCTGTAACAGGCTGAGATCGAGGAGGAGTATTCGCACCGGCTTCAACATGTCCGGCACGCGGCCGGCAGCAATCTCCAGCGCAAGCGCCTCGGCGACGGCCGTCTTGCCGACGCCGGCCTCGCCGACCAGGATCGGATTGTTCTGACGACGACGCATCAGAATGTCGATGACCTGGCGCAGTTCGCGGTCACGTCCAATGACCGGATCGATGCGTCCAAGCTTTGCATCCGCCGTCATGTCGCGAGTGTAAAGGCGCAGAAACTCATTCTCACCGGCGCTGGAGACGGCCTCGGAATCCTGCAGGCCCGAAGCCGCTTCGCGGGGAGTTGCCGAATTCAACCGCTTTTCGAGCGCATTGCGATCGAGGCTGCGCAACGAGGGAGCCATGCCACGCGCCATGATCCGCAACGATTGGTCATCGGTGAGCGCCGTCAGAAGATCCGCCAGCACGATGCCGGTGCGGCCGCATTGAAGCGAGGCGACGAGCCAGGCCTCACGCATCAGCGACAGCAGATTTTGGGAGAGCACCAGCGCAGAGCCATCGCCCACCGGCAGCTCGCCAATGGCGCTATCGAGCTCTGTGCGGAGCACCTCGGATGACACGCTAAGTTCTTCAAAGAAGGAGCAAACTTCCGACACATCCAGCAACGCGGCTATCCAATGTGCGACATCGACATTTGCATGCCGACCGCGGGCTGCACGCGACGCTGCAGCCTCGAGACCGACGCGTAAGGCAGGCTCAAGCGTTCTGATCAGACGGTTGAGGTCGATATTCGACACTTGGAAATTTCCTCCTCTGGTTTTGGATCGAGTACACCCTCCATACCGCGGCAACAACTAGGGCGGTTATCTGCGAGCGTCCAGAAGGAAAGCAAAAAAATTTTCAACTTCGAAATTCGATATTGTCACAAACCCGTTACAGAATAGACATGGTTGACAAAGGAATAGATCATCCTAACTATCACGCCTTCAAGCGATGTAGTTCATAAATTGGAGCCAATCCCCTGTTGAACATTTGCGACATCGAAATTCCATTTGAAGAAAACGCTCCGTGCGGAGAAGATATCCGAACAAATACTTCCATGGTTGAAATATACTATAGAATAAAGGATGCAAGAAACCAGGCTCGCGCTGCGGAGCGAGGTATATCACCAGGTGAAAATATTAGTCTTTCACCTCTCTGGTTAGATGTTAGCAATCTTGGATTGCAGATTATTTCTTCAAAAAGTAAGGACCTCGAAGTATTAGCATGGTTGGCTGAGGCGGAGTTACGTCTGCGCGGCTTCGAGGGGTTAAGGGATGTCTACCTGGCCATCGCGTCGCTTTTGGACAAGCATTGGGAGAAATTTCATTCCGTCGGGGCTGATGATGTCGATGAACGCCTCGCCCCACTCTCGGGTCTCAATGGTGTCGGCGGCGAAGGAACCATCATTCAGGCAATCAGGCTGTCGCCGCTCATTCCGGCAAAGAAATTCGGCCAGTTTTCGCTCTGGGATTTCCAGCTGTCGCAGCGTCCTAACGAGGTGAAGCGGCGTGACGAACTGAGCCAAGCCGCCCTTGAGGCCGGCACGGCCGCCATGAGTTCGCATCTCAACATGGTCAATGGCTGCCTTGCAGCCTTTGAGCGGCTGGTGTCTGTTCTGAACGAGCGCTGCGGGCCGATGGCGCCGCCGAGCTCCAATACCCACAACGTCCTGCAAGAGGCGGCCGTGGCCCTTCGCGCTCTTACAGGCATCGAATCCTCGGCGACCGAAGCCCAGGCCGAGCCACAAAAGCAGGAAGGCTCGGGCGAGCAGACGCAAAGCCGCCTGCGGCCCTTGAATGCGGAACAGATCGGCTCGCGCGAGGAGGCGTTCGAGCTGTTGCTTGCCGTCGCGCGCTACTTCCGCCGCAGCGAACCGCACTCCCCGATTTCCATGGCGATCGAGACGATGGTCAGGCGCGGCCGCATGGATTTCACAGAACTATTGGCCGAATTGCTGCCCGAGCAGCAGGTCCGCAATGCCGTTCTGACGGCAGCGGGCATTCAGCCGAAATCGAACAAAAGTGGGTAAAAAACACAAGCTGCAGCCTGAAGTTTTGCAACCAGCCCTTTCCAAAGCCGAGTTGCGCCACATGTGAAAAGCGAATTTGCCGCTGGCATTGAAGGAGAAGTTTTATGGCGAGTGTTCACGAAAAGCTCGAGCGAGTGCGCAAGCCGAGGGTCCACATCAAGTATGAGGTGGAGACAGAAGGCGCCATGGTCGTCAAGGAATTGCCCTTTGTCGTGGGCGTGCTCGGCGATTTCTCAGGCAATCCGACCCAACCGCTGAAACCGTTCGGCGAGCGCAAGTTCGTTCAGATCGATCGCGACAATTTCGACGATGTCATGCGCCGCATGACGCCGGGCCTCAACATTTCGGTCGAAAATACACTGGAAGGCGACGGCTCACAGCTTCCCGTCTCGCTGAAATTCGAAAGCATGCAGGATTTCGAACCTGGTTCCATCGTCGATCAAGTGCCGGCCTTGAAGGCGCTTCTCGATGCCCGCAACCAGCTTCGTGACCTCATGAGCAAAGCGGATCGGTCAGAAGAGCTGGAGCGGCTGCTCGAGGATATCCTGCAGAACAAGACTGATCTCTCGAAGCTGATGTCTGAGCTCGGATTGGCCGAAAAGCCTGCCGCGAGCTGATCGTCGTTGGCGATCTGCACATGCCGGTCGCCCAATCCCGTTTCAAGCAGCCGATAGCGGCGGGCCTCAAGCTTCACCACTATCGCCTGCAATTTTCCGCGAGGATCGAAAAATGAGCGCTGAAAGCCAACTGAAGACCAAAGAGGCCGAATTTGCGCCTGAGGAAAATCTGCTATCGCAGATCGTGGCTGCAACCCGCCAAACCGAACCAGACCGTGCCCAGGACCTGCTAAGGACGCTGACCGACCAAGCGCTCAAGGGCACCGTCACTTATGATCGCAACCTGACGATCACGCTCAACAAGGCAATTGCCGAGCTTGATCGGAAAATCTCCCGTCAGCTTGCCGCGATCATGCAGTCCGCGGAATTCGCTAGGCTCGAGGGAACCTGGCGCGGCCTGCACTACCTGGTCAAGAACAGTGAGACCAGCGTCAATCTGAAGATCCGCGTACTGAACGCATCGAAGCGCGATGTCTCCAAGGATCTGGCGAAGGCCGTGGAATTCGACCAGTCGCGGCTCTTCAAGTCGATCTATGAAGACGAGTTCGGCACGCCCGGCGGTGAGCCCATGGGCGCCCTGATTGGCGACTACGAGTTCGACAACTCTTTCGAAGATGTGCAGACGCTGCAGGGGATTTCGTCGATCGCAGCGGCAGCCTTTGCGCCGTTCATTTCGGCCGCCAGCCCGCGCATGTTCGGCTTTGACGACTACCGCGAGCTTGCTCGTCCGCGCGATCTCGAAAAGATCTTCGAAACGGTCGAATATGCAAAATGGCGCAGCCTGCGCGACAGTGAAGATTCGCGCTTCGTCACGCTAGCCTTGCCGCGCGTCCTTGCCCGCATGCCATATGGCCCGAAGACCAATCCGATCGACGACTTCGCTTTCGACGAAACCGAACATTCGAAGACCGGCGAGCTCGATCATAACTCCTACTGCTGGATGAACGCGGCCTATGTGATGGGAACGCGGCTAACGGACGCTTTTGCCCAGAACGGTTGGTGCACGGCGATCCGCGGCGCCGAAAACGGCGGCAAGGTGGAAAATCTGCCGATGCACATCTTCTCGAGCGACGATGGCGACCTTGACCTCAAGTGCCCGACCGAAGTCGGCATCACCGACCGTCGTGACGCCGAGCTCGGCAAGCTCGGTTTCCTACCGCTCTGCCATTACAAGAACACCGATTATGCCGTGTTCTTCGGCGCCCAGACGACCCATAAGCCGAAGGTCTATGACAAGCCGGAGGCAACCGCCAATGCGGCCGTATCCGCACGCCTGCCCTACATGATGGCCACCTCGCGCTTCGCGCACTACCTGAAGGTCATGGGCCGCGACAAGATCGGTTCCTTCATGGAAGCGCAGGATTGCGAAAACTGGCTCAACCGCTGGATCGCCAACTACGTCAACGCCAACGACAATGCCGGCGAGGAATCGCGTGCCAAATATCCGCTGCGCGATGCGAAGGTGACGGTCCAGGAGGTTCCAGGCAAGCCCGGCTCTTACAATGCGGTTGCATGGATGCGACCCTGGTTGCAGATGGAAGAGCTGACCACTTCGCTCAGAATGGTCGCCCGTATCCCGACCAAGAACTAGGAGAGGCGGCGCGGCGATCATCTCGCCGCGCGCCTTCTGTCAGCACCATGACCGCGACAACGATGGAACCGAGAGCTGCCTGGCCACATCAGGTGCATCGCTTGATCGCCATGATCGACGATGCGCTTAACCGGCAGGTCAATGCGATTTTGCACCATTGCGAATTCCAGGCGATGGAGGCGCGGTGGCGCGGGCTTGCCATGCTCATGCGCCATACAGGCCGATCGGAAGAGGTGAAGGTCAAGATCCTCAGCGTCAGCTGGCCCCAGCTGACGCGCCATCTTGAGCGGACGACGGAATTCGACCAGAGCCATCTCTTCGAGCTGATTTATAGCCGCGAATTCGGCATGCCCGGTGGAGAGCCCTTCGGTCTGCTGATCGGCGACTATGAGCTATCGCCCCAGGATCCAGCCGGCGGCGATACTGTGGGGGCATTGACCCAGATCGGCATGGCAGCCGCTGCCGCCTTTTGCCCGTTCGTGGCCGCCGCGGCGCCACAGGCAATCGGCCTGCAGGATTTCAGCGAGCTCAATCGCGTCCAGGATTTTTCCTGGCTTTCCTATGATCCCACGCGCATTCGCTGGAACGGGCTCCGGTCGCGCGAGGACTCTCGTTTCCTCGGATTGGTCGCGCCGAGGATTTTGATGCGCGCGCCCTATGAGGCGTTTTCGCGTGAGCGTGACGATCAGTTCCCGTTCCGCGAAAGTGTCGCAGCCGACGGCAGCACCTTGCTTTGGGGCAATGGTGCCTTCGCCTTCGCGATGATCGTCATTCGCAATTTCATCGAATCCGGCTGGTTCGCGGATATCCGCGGTGTAACACAGGACACCATCGATGGCGGCGTGCTGAGCACGGACGAGCTCGCCCCCTACGATCTAGGCATCGAAAGCAATGGCCTGTCGCAACAGGCTCCCGTCGAGATCCGATTGACCAACGGGCAGGAACAGCAGCTCTGCGAGCTCGGCATCATACCGGTAGCGACCACCTACCTCTCCTCTTCGGCAATCTTCAACTCCAACCAGTCGCTGCATGCACCGGCGCATTATTCGAGCGAACATGCACGGCAGAATGCCCGCATTGCCGCCATGCTGCAGTATGTGCTCTGCGCCTCGCGCTTCTCGCACTACCTCAAGGTCATCATGCGCGACGAGATCGGCAAGCTTGCCGATACAATCTCGATCGAGCGCAGACTGAATGACTGGTTGTCGAGCTACACGCTCGGCAATGACGACGCCGACCTTTCGCTGCGCACGCGCTACCCGTTGCGTTCGGCAGGTATCAGCGTCAACGAGATTCCCGGCAAGCCTGGCATGTTCGCCTGCACCGTGCGGCTCCAGCCGCATTTTCAGCTCGACGACGTGTCGACAAGTTTTCATCTGATCGCGGAGACGGCGAATGCGACCTATGCGTTCTCCCGCTCCGCAAACAGCCCGCAAAGGATGTCTGCATGACGCTCTCCGCCAAAATCGCCGAAGCTCTCAGCGAAAACGCGCTCGACGATGCAATCGAGCAGGCGAAGGCGCATGTCAAAGCGGCCCCCACGGACAAGGATGGCCGGCATATCCTGATCGATCTTTTGATCCTTGCCGGCGACTATGCAAGAGCCGACACGCAGTGCAATCTCGCCACGACATTCGCACCGGAAGACGTGATGGGCTTCGCGATGCTGCGCAACCAGCTGCGGGCAATGGCGGCACGGTCTGCCTGGTTCGACGGGGCTGCCGCGCCGGACTTTCCGAACGGCCCGACAACCCTGGATCAGGCGGCGATGAAGGTGGCGGTCGCGTGTCGCGACCATTCCTCGGATACGGCCGCGGCGCTGCAATCCCTGGAGGAGGTTCGAGGCGAACGGCCGATGAACTGGAATGGCCAGCTCGTTTCGGACCTTCGCGATCTCGACGACCGCATTCCGCATGCGATCGAGGTCATCATGACGGGCGGAGCATATCTCTGGGTTGATTTTTCCAGAGTTGCCGCGCTTCGCGTCGAGCCGATTGCGCGTCCGCGCGATCTTGCCTTCCGCAGGGCCGAGCTGGAACTCGTGGATGGCGCGAGCGCGCCGGTGCTCCTGCCTGCGATCTATCACGGCACGACGGGCGCAAAACTGCTGCTCGGCCGCGAGACGGAATGGGTCGACGAATCGACCGGAATTACCACTGGCCGTGGCCAGAAGTGCTTCCTCGCCGGTGACGATCTCGTTTCCTTCCACGATCTGAAATCGCTGGAAATGACTGAGAGCTCCGATCACATGAGGCCTGCCGCTCATGGTTGATCCACTGGAGCGCTATAGGCCGCGGGAAAGGATCGTCGCCAGGTCGATCATCGATCGGTTGATCGACGAAAATCCCGATCGTCTGCAGGATCCGCCGCTGACATCGGCAGAACAGCTGCGCGAACTGCGCGAATGCATTCGACGCGACCTTGAGGCCCTGCTCAATACACGCCGCCGCCCGACTGCGCCGCCTTCGATCTATGACGAACTCGGCGATGCGCTGGTGTGCTTTGGCGTCGACGGCATGGTGTCGGCAAATCTCCTCACCGATGAAGCCAAGAGTCGGCTCGCTCGTCTGATCGAGAGGCGCATTGCTCTGTTCGAAACGCGGCTTTCCGACGTGCAGGTGAGCATTCTCAAGAGCCGCGGCAACGGCGAACGGGCCTTGCGGCTGCGCATTCACGCGACCTTCCGCGTGCATGAGGGCATGCCGCCGATCAGCTTTGAATCGACGATCGATCCGACGACCCAGCGCTTCCTAGTGGAGGCCAACAATGGCTGACGGCTTTCTGCAGCGGTATAACGAAGAGTTGGCCGCCATCCGCCGGCGGGCCGCCCGTTTCGCCGATGCCTTCCCGAAAATTGCCGGTCGTTTGCGCGTAACCGGCGAGGTTGCCGATGATCCGCATGTAGAGCGCCTGATCCAGAGCTTTGCCTATTCGGCCGCCCGCGTCCGCCAGAAGCTTGACGACGAGTTTCCGGAACTGACGGATGGCCTGCTTGAAACGCTCTATCCGCATTATCTGGCGCCGCTGCCCTCGATGAGCATCGTGCGCTTTGCGCCGAGCAACACTCTGGCGTCCGTACAGACTCTGCCGCGTCATACGGAAATCTTTGCAGAGCCGATCGGCGGCGAGAGCTGCCGCTTCCGCACCACGCAGGACACGCAGGTCGCGCCGATTGAGATCGTCTCGGCTTCGTTGACCGGCCATCCGATCAGTGCGCCGCCGTCCCCTCATGCGGGTGCGGCCGGTTGTCTGCGCCTATCAGTCCGGGCGCGCGACACCAACAAGCCGCTCGGCGAGATCGGCCTTGATCGGCTGCGGCTTCACATCGGCTCGTCCTGGCAGCAGGCGGTCGCCATTCACGAGCTTCTGGTCAATCACACGCTTGGCATAGTGCTTGCTTACCATGCAGACGATCGTGCGCCCGTCATGCTGTCAAAAAAGGCATTGCATCCGGTCGGTTTCGAGCCGGACGAAGCGATCCTGCCCTACCCCAGCTCAAGCTTCGCCGGCTATCGTCTACTGACGGAATTCTTCGCCCTGCCGCAGAAATTCCTCTTCATAGATATTCTCGGCCTAAAGGCCTGGCGTGGCGAGACGCTGGAAATCTTCGTCTATCTCGACGAGACCAGCGCCAAGTTGGAACGCGCCATTTCGGCCCGCGATTTCGTCTTGAATGCCACCCCGATCGTCAACCTGTTTCGCCAGAACTGCGAACCAATCGCGCTCGACGGTACGCGCACCGAATATCGCGTACTGCCGGACGCGAGGCGGCAGAAAACGCGCGAGATCTATGCGATCGAGAAGGTGTTGATATCCGGGCGCAGCGGAGACGAGGAACAGTGCCAGCCCTTTTTCGGCCGCAGCTTGAAGGGCGGAGCCTCGTCACTGTTCTGGCAGTGCGCTCGCCGTTTCGATGCCGACGACCACACCTCGGATATGGAAATCACCTTCGTCGATCGCGCATGTCGGGCAAGCGGCCCCGTCGACAAAATCGCCAGCGTCGATGCCCTATGCCTCAATCGCGAATTGCCCGAGCAACTGCCCTTTGGCGGCGGCCACCCCTATCTGCAGCTCGCCTCCGGCAGTGAAGCGGTCGCCTCGGTCGAAGCCTTGATGGCCCCTACGCCATCCGTGCGCATGAACGAGCAGCAAGGTCGGAATTGGCGGCTCATGTCGCATCTTCAGCTCAATCACCTCTCCATTTTCGACAACGATGGTGCCGCGCTCAAAGATATCCTGGCGCTTTACGCGTTCAGAGACAGCCGTGAAACCAGGCAACTGGCCGACGCTCTGGTGCGGGTCGAAGCCAAAAGCTCGATGACCAGGCTTGCCAGCGGCGGGATGGTGACCGGCACGGATATCCGCCTGGTGTTCGATCCCGCAGCGATCGACAGGCCGTCGGCCCATCTTTTCGGCAGCGTTCTCGATCGGTTTTTTGGGCTTTACACCTCGATCAACAGCTTCACCCGCCTCTCCATCTCGATGAAGGGGCAATCAAAGCCAATCGCCGTCTGGCCGGCCCGCGCCGCCGAGCGGCCGTTATTGTGACGAAGGGGTACGCAACGACGATGGACCAGTTCCGACCAAGTGATAGTGAAATGCTTGCCGCACTGCTCGAAAGCGATCCCGGCCGCTTCGAGCCATCGACGGCATTTCGCGTTGCACAGCACGCAGCTGGCGATCATTTGACCGTATCGTCCCCCATCGGCGTTTCACCGGCACCGCTTGCCGTCAGCGGCTTCAAGAAGAAGGGGGCGACAGGATCGGTCCAGGCAAGCATGGCAGGCCTTCTTGGCCCGTTGGGCGCGATGCCACCGAGCTACAATGAGCTTGTCATGCGCGAGGAGCGCAATCGGGCTCATGGCCTTTCAAGCTTTTTCGATCTGTTCACGAGCCGCCTTGCCGAGCTTTTCGTCGATGCTTGTGACAAATATCGTCTTGCTCGGCGGCTGCGATGGAGCGCGGACAGAAACGACAATGCATTCATCAAGACGCTGTTCTCGCTGACAGGCTTCGGTACGGCCCGGCTGAAGGAGCAGGTTCGCGCTGACGACGAGTTGATCCTCAGATTTTCCGGATTCTTTGCGGCCCGGACCCGCAATGCGGTCAATCTCCGGGCCATGCTGCGGGAATTCAGCGGCCTACCCGTTGCGATCGAATCGTTCAAAGGCAGATGGCTCTCCATTCCCGAAGGCGAGCGCAGCCGCATGGGGCAGCAGCAAGGCGTACAACTTGGCATCAATTCAACGGCGGGTGCGGCAATCCATGATTTTGGCGGCAGTTTCCGCGTCGTGATCGGACCTGTCGATTATGAGGACTACCGCTCTCTCGCGCCGGGCAGCGCTAATATCGATGCGCTGTTTGCGCTGACGCGCCTTTATGTCGATCCGTCGCTCGATTTCGACATCCAAGTGGTTCTGAAGAAAGAACACATCCCCTTCTGCCGACTTGGCGAGGGCGGTGATCCGCCGCGGCTCGGATGGAACAGCTGGGCACGCGTCGCTTCAGCTGATCGCGACAGCGGCGATGCCATCATCATCGAGCCACGCAATGCCCAAAGGCAATCCGACCAGGGAGGCCTTCATGCGGCTTGAACTGCGGCAAACGTCTGGAGAAGGTTCCAGCAAGGGATGGTTTTTCGAGCGCGGCAAGCGCACCCTCGGCCGATCGCCGGATTGCGACTGGCAGGTGTCCGATCAGCAGCGGTTGATCTCGAAGATTCATTGCGTGATCGAGCGCGATCGCGCCGGCTTTCTCCTGCGCGACCAGAGTGCCAACGGCACCCGTGTGGACGGTGCAACCGTTCTGGAAGGCGAGACAGCAAGGCTTGCGGACAAATCCAAGATCGTATTCGGCGATCTCGCGTTCAACGTCGTCATTACCGGAGAAGCCGACCGTGATATCGATGATCCGGCCGCCGATCTGCGCCTCAGCGACGAGACTATGACGATCTCCTCGATCCTTGCCGACATCGTGCCCGGCGGCGGCTCGGCAACGGGCGTGCTCGGCCAGCGGAGCGGCGACGACTGGATCGCAGCATTTCCACAATCGCCAAAAATGGAAAAGTCGCCGAGCAGGAACGTCGATATCGGCTGGAATGGTCCGCCTGACATCAACGGCATCAAGCCTGTGCTTCCGGACGACTGGAACTCGGGTTTCGAGCTGGGCACCCAGCTGGAACATGGCGCGGCAACGCATGTCTCCGTCGCCGTTGCCCGCAGTTCCGGCCCGGAGGCGGTCGAGACTACCAAAACGATCATCCCGGCTAATGATGCGCGAGCCGCAGATGATGCGGGTGAAAGCGCGGAGGATACGAGTTTCGCGCTGCAATTCGATCCGCTGCGCCAACTGGAAGCGCTCGTCTCGACACTGGAGCAGACACTCGACGACGAAGCATCCATTTTCGGAATTGAGGACAGCCGTGCTCATTCCTCCGCTTCGCTGTTCAGCCGCGAACGGACGGAGCAGCTTGCCGACCGTCTTCGATTGCTCGTCGCAAGGCAGTCCGCGCTCAACGCCGGCCTCGAAAACCTTGTTCGCGAGGCCGGCCGGATGTTCGAGCCCCGCATGGTCGAGGCTCACGTCGATGCCTCCCAGCGCAAGGGCATCTGGCGCGGCAATGGCGATTACTGGAAGGCCTACCGCGCACGGTTCGAAAAGAGCGGCAAAAGCATTCCGGTCCGCGATCTGTTGGCCGAGGCCTTCCGCGCGGCGGCCGATGACCGCGACGGGCAGGATATCACCAGTTTGGCGGAGAGGACGGGCAGCACCCGATGAAGAACGAAAATCGCGTGGCTTGGAGCGAGGGCATGTTCCTTCGCGTGCAGCATTTCCAGCAGGCTGACCGCTGGACCGAGCGGCTGGTCCGCACGACCGCCCGGGGGCTTGCGCCCTACCCCTGGGGTATTGCCGAAATCGGCATCGATCGCGGCGCGCTCGCGATCGGCCAGTTTGCGCTGTCGAACCTGCGCGGTATTCTGCCCGACGGCACGCCGTTCGAAGCGCCAATCGATGCGGATCTGCCTCCTCCTCTTGAGCTTGACGATTCCACGAAGAACGCCGTCGTCTATCTGGCTCTGCCGACGCGTCAGCCCGGGAGAGCCGACGTCGCCATGAACGGCAGCGCCATGCGCAACAGCGTTCGCATCACCGCCTCGCAATATGAGGCACCGGATGCGAATATGGAGACCGACTTCATGGCGCCGATCGACGTTGGCCGCCTGAGCCTGCGTTATCTGAAGACCGGCGACGAACTCGCCGGATATGATCTGATCGGCCTTGCGCGTGTCATTGAGGTTCGCTCCGATCGTTCGGTCATCCTCGATCCGGACTACATCGCTCCGTCGTTAAATTGCGCCGCCGAAGCGCGTCTGAACGAGCTCATCACCGAATTGCTCGGCATCGTGCGCCATCGCGCCGAGGCGATTGCCGAACGGATCGGCGACCCCACGGTGCGCGGCACCGCAGAAGTAGGCGACTATTTTCTGTTGCACATCCTCAATCGCGCCGACCCGATGCTGCGCCATATCGCGGCAAATGCATCGCGGATGCATCCGATGACCTTCTATGAGGAATGCATCCAGCTAGCCGGAGAGCTGGCCACTTTCACGACCGACCGCAAACGCGCCAGCGATTTCCCACCCTATCGCCACGATGATCTAAAGGCGACGTTTGCGGCTGTCTTTAATGATCTTCGTGCATCTCTGTCGGCAGTTCTCGAGCAGGCTGCCGTTGCAATCGAGCTCATCGAGCGGCGCCACGATGTTCGCGTCGGCACAATCAACGACCGCTCCTTGCTCAAGGACGCCGGTTTTGTGTTGGCCGTGCGCGCGGAAATGTCGGCGGAGGACGTGCGGCGCAAGCTGCCCGCTCAGATCAAGATCGGCCCCGTGGAGCGGATCGCCGAGCTCGTCAATGTCGCGCTGCCGGGCATTCCCGTCAGGCCTCTCCCCGTCCTGCCGCGGCAGCTGCCGTACCGGTCAGGCACGATCTACTTCGAACTCGACACGAAAAATCCTCTTTGGAAACAGCTTGATACCTCCGGCGCGATCGCCCTGCATCTCGCAGGCGACTTCCCCGGCCTGGAGATGGAACTGTGGGCTCTGAGAGAATGAACACAACACGCTCAACACCCTGGCACGAGCTACCGACGATCATCGAGCTGACGGAGGACGGCGCGCGCAAGAACGACGCCGCCCGCAAGATGGCCGATTTGCTGGACGAAGAGCTGGACCGGCAGCCGAGCGGCAAGGCCGGCGATGCAGGCGGCGGCTGGTCCGTCGATTCGCTTATCCGCGGCTTTCGCTTCGGCGGCGAGGATGTTCCGACCGTCGTGCGCTCGGCAGCACCATTGCTCAATCTCGCCCATGGCCTACGCAACACCGAAGAACAGCCCGATATTGCCGAGTTGCGGCGGGTGACAATCGACGCAGTTGGACGCTACGAACGCGACCTTGCGAGCGCCCGTATCAGCCCCGAGCGGGCGCGCGCGGCACATTATGTCATCTGCGCAACCATCGATGATGTGGTTTTGAGCAAACGCTGGGGCGTGCGCGCCGGCTGGGCGCGATCCGGCCTGGTCTCGACCTTTCACATGGATGTCACCGGCGGCGACCGCGTCTTCGATCTCCTTGATCATTTCCAGCAGAGCCCCGGCGCCAACAAAGATCTGCTGCTCCTGATCTATCTCTGCCTGTCGCTCGCCTTCGAGGGTCGCACGCGTGTTTCGCCGCGCGGATCGCTGGAACTCGGGCGCATCCGTGATAGCCTTTATAAAACACTGCTCGGTCAGTACGGCGTCTTCGAGCGCGAGCTGTCGCCGCATTGGCGCGGGGTTTCCGCGCGCCACAAGCCGTTGCGCACGGCCGTTGCGCTTTGGACGATCCTTTCCGTGCTCGCGCTTCTCTTTGCGCTCGGCTACATGTTCTTCACGCTTTCGCTGAACCTCGCCTCGGACGCGACCTTCGAGCGCCTGGCCAACCTGCCGCCACGCGATACGCCGAGCGTCCTGATCGAGAAGCCGAAGGAGGTCGCTGCACAGACGCCACCGGTGATGAAGCAACCGGACATACCGCCGCCGGTCGTCAGGCCGCAGCCGACGCCGCTCGACAATCTGCTCGCCTTCCTACAGCCGGAAGTCGATCGAAAGCTGGTGACACTTTCGGACTCCAATGGAAGGTTGTTGGTCCGCATCAACAATTCCGGCCTGTTCGATACAGGCAGCGCGGAAGTCAGCGATAAATTCCGCGATCTCCTCCAACGCATCGGCGGTGCGCTCGCCTCGGAAAAATTCCGCGCCGTTGTCGTCGGCTACACCGACAATGTACCGATCCGCACCGCACAGTTCCCATCGAACTGGCATCTTTCCGAGGCACGTGCTCGCGCCGTCGGCGATATCCTTGCGGCCTACACGGGCAAAGAGGCGATCCTGACGGAAGGACGTGCCGATAGCGACCCGCTGGCAAGCAACGACACGCAGGAGGGCCGCGAGGCAAATCGCAGGACTGAAATCCTGGTGCTGACCGACCCGACGCAGCGCCTCGGCGAGGCGGCCCTTAACCCGCAAGCAACACCTCAAACGCAGACAGGCAATAGGCCGCCGGCGTCTGCCACGACGACGGGAGGAGCCAGATGAATCCGCTCGGCGCGTTTTACACGCTTCGCTCCTACGTCTCGGTCTATGCCGGTCTTCTCGGACAACGCTTCATATCGCTGATCTGGGTTGCGGCGATCTGCGTCGTCATCTGGTTCTACGGCTCGATGGCCGGCTATGGCAGCTTCAAGCCGCTAATGAGTGCTGCCGCTCGGATAATCGCGATCGGCGTGGTCATTGCGGGCTGGCTGATCTACCTGCTGATCACAACGCTACGCTCCCGCAGGCGCGACAAGGCGCTCGTAGAAGGTATTGCCGACGATGCCGCCAGCCAGCAGGCGGAAGTGGGCGAAATCCATAGCCGCCTGAGAGAAGCGCTGCTGCTTCTGCGCCGCATCAGCAAGAAGCGTTTCGGCTACATCTATGAGCTGCCCTGGTATGTCATCTTCGGAGCGCCGGGGTCGGGTAAGACGACGGCACTGACCAATTCGGGGCTGAAGTTTCCGCTTGGTGATGCGATGGGCAGCAATTCCGTCCAAGGCGCCGGCGGCACGCGCAACTGCAATTGGTGGTTTGCCGACGAGGCGATCCTGATCGATACAGCCGGCCGCTATACCACACAGGATGATTTGAACGGGGCGTCGAAGGCCGGATGGGAAGGCTTTCTCGGGCTGTTGCGCAAATACCGTCGCTCGCAGCCGATCAATGGCGCCCTCGTCACGCTCTCGATCGGCGACCTTCTCAGCCGTGATCATGAAGTGCAGCTCGAGGAGGTCCGCTCCATTCGCAAGCGCCTGTCGGAGCTCGACGAGTTCCTGCATGCGCGCGTGCCCGTCTATGTCGTGCTGACGAAGGCCGATCTTTTGACCGGTTTCGTCGAGTTTTTTGACGGGCTTGCCAAGACCGATCGCGAGCAAGTCTGGGGCACGACCTTCGATCTCGACGAGAGCTATAAGGGCCAGAACCTGCCCGAGCGTTTCATGGAAGAATTCGCACTGTTGCAGCAGAGGGTCGATGCCATGCTGATCGAGCGCCTGCAACAGGAGCCGAATGTCGAGGTCCGTGGCCGCATCTTCCGCTTCCCCGCAGAGCTTGCCTCCTTGGGCGAGCGTCTGCAGGAATTGCTGAGTGAGCTCTGCGCGTCTTCCTATCTCGTCGAATCCCCGCTTGTCCGCGGCGTCTATTTCGCTTCCGGCACACAGAGCCGGGAGACGGATACACCGCGCACGCGCCGCAGCTATTTCCTGTCGCGACTGTTCAAGGAAGTCATTTTCGGCGAGGCGTCGCTGGTCGCGCGCGACAGGCGGCTGTCGGGCCGGCAGGCCATGATCCGACGCATTGCCTACGGAGCGGCGGCCGTCGCGCTTGCAATCGTCTTCACCGGCTGGACGGCGAGCTATTTTCAGAACTCGCGCGCGATCGCTGCAGCCGAACGGCGTATCGACAATTATGAGAAGCTTGCGAATGGCATTCAGGTACGCGACGTCACGGATGCGGATTTCCTGCGTATCTTGCCGGCGCTCGACAATCTGCGTGCGGTCACCGGCGGCTTCGACGAGGTGCGCGTCTGGCCGACGAGTTTCGGCCTCGACCAGGAAGACAAGATCGCCAGCCGCCAGCGCGGAGCCTATCAACGCGCCTTGAACTCTCTTCTACTTCCACGCATGCTGGTGGAGCTTCAAAATGAACTCAAACAGACATCGGATGTCCAGAAGACCTTCGATGCCCTGAAACTCTACGGTATGCTTGGTGGGCTGGGGCCGGTCGACAAGGATTTCGTCTCGCAGCAATCGGAAGATATGTTTGCAACACTTTATCCCGGCGAAGGCCGGTCTGCCGCGCGCAAGGCACTTCTCGCCCATGTCGAAGCGATGGCTGGTGGTAGCTTGCCAGCGATCGAGCTCGACACCAGCCTGATCGCCAAGGCTCGGGAGGCGATCCATACGCAAAGTCTCGCAGCCCGCGCCTATGATATCGTGATTCATTCCCGGCAGGCCCGTCAGCTTGACACCTGGCTTCCCGCCGATGCGTTGGGGCCGCTTGGCGCCCAGATCTTCCAGCGGAAATCGAAGGCGACGCTACGCGATGGCATTCCCGGGATCTTCACGGGCAAGGGCTACCGCGACGTGGTATTGTCGACAGTCGTTGCTGCCGCTTCGGAAGCGCTCAAGGAGCAATGGGTTCGCGGTGGCGGCGACGCACCTCCCTCGGGAATGACCACTGACGCGATTTCGCAGGCGGCGCTGCAGCTCTATTCCGATGCTTTCCAACAGCATTGGTCTTCGCTCCTTGCCGATCTGCAAATACGCCCGTCGAGCAACCTTGCGGATGCGACCGAAACGGCGCGCATCCTGGCGGCAAACCCGAACCCAATTGAGATGGTGCTAAAATCCATAGCGGCCGCAACGGACCTGCGGCCGAAGGCGGGTACGGAAATTGCCTCCGTTGACGTTCCGGACGCCGCGTTGAGAGCCGCCACGGCAAGTGCTGCAAATCCGCCGGATCCCTATGGTCCATTGCGGGCCGCACTCGAGGCGAATGCCGCCAATGCGCAATCGGTATCTCAGGACGGAAAGGCTGACAACGGCAGCGGTAAGCCCCGCTCCCAGATCCAGAGCCTGCAACCGATCCTGCAGAATATTTATAGCCAGCTGTCACGCGCCGCAAATTCGACTGTGGAAGTCGCGCGTGTCTTCGACGCCGGCGGCCAGCTTACAAACGCCAATCAAGACCTCTTGCAGCAGGCTCGCGGGCTGCCCTCGCCCGTGGATGCGTGGATGGTCGCCGTTGCCGCCGATATCGGCTCGTTGGCGGTCAAGGCCGCGCGCGTGCGTATAAACGATCTTTGGGCAAGTGAAGGCGCGGATCTTTGCGCGCGTATCGTCACCGGCCGCTACCCCTTCGATAGGGCGTCCGGTCAGGATATCGCCATGGCGGATTTCGTCCGGCTGTTCGGGCCGCAAGGCCTGCTCCAGACGTTCTTCAAAAACCGGTTGGAAGTATTTGTCGATACAAGCGCCCAGCCGTGGGGTTGGCGCGGCACCTTCGGCGGCGACAGCATCCCGAGCCAAGCGATTGCGCAATTCGAGAATGCGAGCAAGATCGAACACGCCTTCTTCCCGGCCGGCAGCGAGAAACCGGCGATATCGATCAATATCAAGCCTGTCTCCCTGTCGGCGTCTGCCAATGCCGTGATCGTAGATATCGTCGGCGAGCACGTCCTTTATAATCATGGCCAAATAGTTCCAAAATCCATTGCCTGGCCGGCGGCCGGTGCGGAGAACCAGTCCAAAGTCAGATTTTTTCCCGGAGATTTGCAGCCGGCCATCACACAGACCGGGGACTGGTCGCCTTTCCGCCTATTCGATGCTGCCAAGGTAACCGTTCAAGCCCCCGATCTCTTCCGTGCCAGATTTGAAGACAAGGGTCAGACTGCGGAATTCGACGTGCAGTTCGGTTCGGTGCTCAATCCCTTCCGGCTACCGGCATTGTCCGATTTCAGCTGCCCGGCGCAGTTCTGACGGTCCGCCGATGAATGAACCGCTCGCCCGCACCCAATCGCCGATGCAGGCCGACACAATCGGCTTCTTCGGAAAATTGCCAACACATGGCGATTTCGTTTCCTCTACGCTTAGCCTGCGTCTGCAAGGCGAGCTCGATCAATGGATTTGCAGCGGCCTGATCGCGCTCGAAGCGGCATTGGGATCGGATTGGCGCGGGCTGTTTCACGCCATGGCAGCCTGGCGCTTCGTCGTGGGCAAGGGCGTCTGGGCACCATTCGCTATTGCAGGCGTTCTCCTGCCCAGCCGTGATCGCGTCGGCCGAAGCTTCCCCTTGATTATCGCCGCGCAATTGCAGCGCTTCTCCGGTCCCTTGCGCGATCTTTGCGAGGACGACAGCTGGTTTATCGCCGCCGAAGCATTGGCCGAGACCTCGAGCAAAGCCGATTTCGAGATGCAGCGTTTCGCAGAGAGCATCAAGCGACTTCGCCCGCCATTCATCGACCAGAAATCAACAACGACGCAACCGGCGACCACGGGCGATGCCCAAACGCCAGCCTCGCTCTGGTGGCGCATCAATCCCGGCACCCGACACGGCAAAGGGTTTCGCACCATGGCGAGCCCCACTGCACGGGATTTCGTCAAGCTCGTCACGACAGAAGCTCCCCAATTACCTGCAACTGACGCACCGCCGGCACGATCTGCTGTCGCTGTTCCGATGCAAACACAGCAGACGACGGCAACAATCCGGCCAAAGCTCGCTATAGCGGACAGCCATGCCAGCCACGCTGGAACGCGCCTTTCATTGAATGCCGATGCACTCCTTGTCAGCGATAGACCGCAGATTTTTGCAATCGCCGATGGTGTCGGCGATGGCATCGGCGCCATCGAAGCAGCTCGGATTACAACCGGAATACTCGCCGGTATTCCTCAACGTGAAGCACTGCAAACTTTGGTGCAGGATATCAGGAGCAAGCTCAGCCATGCTCATGCGATCCTGCGCGCCAAAGGCGCCAACGTCGAGAGGGAGCTTCCCGTGGCCAGCGTCGTGACCGCCGCGCTGCTTGATGGGAGATTTGCAGTCACATGGGTAGGCGATGCTCGATGCTATCTGCTGCGCGACGGGACGATGCGGCTGCTGACCCATGACCATGTCAACATCGGACTTCGCCGAACACTCGGCCGCGGCCTTGGGCTATCGGATCAACTCGTCACGGAAACGGTTGGAGATCCGCTTCACCATGGCGACCGCCTCCTGCTTGCCAGCGCGCCCCTTTCTCGCACGCTTACCGATCGCATCATTGCCGAGATCCTGATCGAGACGCCGCTGGAACAAGCTGCGGAGGCGCTGATCCAGGAAGCGCTCATCGCCAACTGTCGCGAAAATGTCAGCTCCATCGTCATCGGCGCGACATGATGGAAGATCCAAGCGCTGAGGATATGAGGAAGATTGCAAGAAGCTTTGCGGAACTACTACATCTTTTAACGCATGATGGCGAGATAGAGCGGTCGAAGCATATCCGCGATCTCCTGATCGATCGATTGCGCGATACGCTGGACCGGCGCCTCTCTTCGCTGGCAGAGATCGAACCGACCTTCATCGGAAATACGTTTCTCGTCGAGGCGGTCATGCATCGCAACGACCGGACGGAAATCAGCCGATTGCGCCATCGCGATCTCGGCACGCTCCATGCCATGAAAACGATCAGGGTGGATCGGGCGAACGAGGCGACCGCCAAAGCCTTGCTGCTGCGCGAAGCACACATCGGAATGGTGTTACGCGACCGCAATCTTGCTTCTACCCAATCCGTCATCCGCTTGCCCGACGGCCGTCTGGCGATCGTCATGGAATGGGTCGGGCCATCTTTGTCGCAACGATTGGCTGAAGGTTCTCTTTCATCCGCCGATGTCCGAGCGGCGACAAGATCCATGCTCATCGGGTTGAGCGCAATCCACCAGGCCGGCCATGTTCATGGCGATATTTCTCCGGCTAATATTTTGCTTGGCGACGGCGACTTCAATCAGCTGAGGATAGCGGACTTCGGCACGGCAGTAGAATGCGGAACGCGATACAGCGATCTCGATATTGCCAAGGCCGCGACGCCGAACTTCACTGCACCCGAGGTTTCAGCCGATACCCCCATGCAGTTCAGTGCCGATCTCTACTCGGCCGGCCGTCTGATGAACCTGCTTCTTGAACATTGCAACGAGACTGATGAATCGATCATCGCACTAAAGGCGGTCGCCCGGCATCTGTCGGACCTCACCCCTTCCATGAGGCCGCCGAACGCAATGGCAGCCCTTGCTTTGATCGGTGAGGTCTAGTTGAAACCTCGTCAGTTCGAAGCCGAGCTGCCTGGAAGAGGCGCAGCGGCCGTCGGCACACTCTTCTGATAGACGGTCAACAGCTTGGCGGCATCGACCATGTCGGCATTGCTGGCGTAAATCGTGTCGCCATCCTGCATCTTGAACTGCTGCATCAGCACGAAATTCGAGACTTCCTTCAGGTTGACGCTGTAAATGACGGGCTTGACCGAAACGACGGCCGACCCGCTGGCGCCCTTGGCCACTGTCGATGCAGCCTGCGAATAGACCTTCTGATTCCGAAATAGATAGAAATTGCGGGAATCGGCTCGATCATCAAGCAGGCCGCCAGCGCGGGCGAGCGCCTGCGCCAAGGTGGTCTGGCCCGGCTCCAGCGGGAACTCGCCAACGCTCTTGAAGGCGCCAAGTGCAGTGAAGCTCTGTGACGCGCCTTTGACGAACAACTGATCGCCGGGCACGAGCCGCACGTTCTGCTTATCGTCCTGCAGGATGCGATCCAGGGGTGCCGTCGCCCTTTGCGATCCGCGGGTCAGCGTCACGGCCGTGTTTGCCGGCGCGGAGGATGCGCCGCCGGCAAGGGCAAGCACGTCAAGCACGCGCTCCTTGCGTGCCGTCAGCGGGAAGCGACCGGCGGAGCGGACCTTACCATCGACCGTTACGGCGCTGGAGGGCTTATCGACGACCGTCACGACAGCCTGAGGATTGACGGAAGAGCCTTTGAGGGCAGTGACGATCTGCGACTGCAAACCTTCTGGAGTGGAATCGATGACGCGCTGCTTACCGACATAGGGCATGGTGACAAAACCACGAGAATCCACCGTGAAGCGGCCGAGATTGAGCGACTTGCTCTGGGTGGCAGACGGTAATCCGTCCTCGCCGGTATCGAGCACCGTCACATCGAATACGTCGCCCGGACGCAGGCGCGCATCCGAAAAGCCGCGCGAACGGAGGCTTGCAAGCCCCTGATCGGTGGGCTCATAGGGTGGCGCAACAACCTGCGCGGCCATCGGCGCCTCGGAGAGTGGTACGACCGGAATCTTTCGCTGCGTGACGGGCATCGTTGCATTGCGAATATTGAGGGCGCTTGGTCCATCAGACGGCCTCGCACAGGCACTGAGGACAACCAAGGGTAAGACCGCCGCCCATTTCCGCATTCCGGAATCTCCTTCGGATGTTACAAGCAAGGCAGAAATATCAACCATAAGGCGGGAGGCAATATGCCAGGTTGATAAATAATGAACTGTGACAGTTCGGTTGTTTACCATTGTGTCCAAAAAGCAACCGATGGCCAGTTCAGCGCCATAGGGGCGCCCCACGCGGGGCGGCGAAGCCAGGGGGCTCAAGCACTTGAGCAGTGCGAATCAGCAAGGCAATGGGACTTTAAGAATTACACGAGCATTGATCGAAACGACGGTAGCTTAATCGCCCCATCCGTTGGATTTCCCCATGCGGCCGGACATCGGCATGGTCTCGAGACACCTCAACAGCCTCGGAATCGTTGGTCGTTCCCATGTTGCTCTTGTCAATCGCTTGTCCGTGGATGACCGCCCGATACTGAAAGCTGTCTTGGGTAGACCGTTTGCTCTTGAAGCGATCAGAACCGCCGACCCTGTTGTTAAAAAAGGCATCCGCCTGAAATTCCTCAGGAGCGGGCACCAACTTTGCCTGGAAGGAATGGCCGATTTGGGGCCGAGAGCGGACCGTCCGCTACGCTCACGTTCCTCGCCTCCGATGAAAGCTCCTACATCACCGGTATCGATCTTGCCGTCGATGGTGGTTGGGCGCAGGTCTGAACCGGCGTCAACACAGGATCGGAGAAGCACTATGAGCTATGCAATTATTGGCTTCGGCAAGATCGGCCACGCTCTTGCCAAGGCGTTTGCCCGCAAGGGCATTGAAGTGACCGTTGCGACCACGCGTGACCCGGAAAGTTTTGCAGCAGACGCGGCCGCGATCGGGCCCAAGGTCAGCCCACCCGGCACATAAGCGGAAGTTGCCGTGACAGGGCGCGCGGTACCTAGGCGTCCAGCGCCGGCGCCAGCGATGGCGATCGGCGTTACTTCGGCCTGGGCTAGAGACGCTGCGGAACGGCTGCTGCAAAGAAGTCGGTCGCGCGGCGCACGCGTGCCGGCACGAACCGACGCTTCGGCCAGACGAGGCTGATGTCTCTGACGTCGTCGAGAAAGTCGTCGAGTATCGTGATCACGTCAGGATGATTGAGCTCATCGGCGAGCGAGACCTTGGCGAAGAGGCCAATTCCGACGCCGGCTAGAACTCCAGCCCGGATCGTTTCGACGCTGTTGGACGATAAGTTGCCGCGAACGGGCACGCTGAAACGTCCTTCCGGACCTGCGAAGGGCCATTTCGCCAATTCCGTTAGGCCACCGTATAGAAGGCAATTGTGCTCACTCAGGTCTGCGGGGGACTTCGGCATCCCATGCTTCTCGAAATAGCGACGGGATCCGACGCAAACGAGGGGCGTGACCGCCACCCGGCGAACAACCGCGTCTGAGTCTTCGACAGGCCCCACCCTGATCGCCAGGTCGATACGATCTTCCACCATGTCTCGCACGAAATCCGAAAGAACGAGATCCACCTGAAGGGCGGGATAAAGCGACAACAACTCGGGTATCAGCGGTAGGATGTGTTTCGGCGTGGAATATTGACCCCTCTGGCGGGGTGACCGGCGTCCAATTTTGACCCCCCACCTGTTTCGTCTGACCATCCGTCTTTTGCTGGCGGATGGAGGGGGAGTTGAAGCGAGTGGATACGATTGCGCGTGTTCGTCGAGCCTTCCATGTGCAGGGCTGGTCGGTGAAGAAGATCGTCCGGGAGCTGCATGTGTCCCGCAACACGGTCCGCAAGATACTGCGCTCCGATGAGACCGACT
>NZ_JARWKZ010000047.1:0-46982 GCF_050577975.1 Rhizobium sp. BR 315
AAAGCATAGACAGACTTCGGGGGCACTGCCATCAGCCCTCTGAGCAAGGTCCCTTCGCCGGGACGATGGATGGGTTAGGCCGCAACCGCTCACGCAGCACTCAAATGACTGCGCATCTTTAGATTGGCCAGCCGGTCCTCAGCAGACCCCATACAGCAGCGGCCCCAGCGTCGACTGCGGACAGAAGCAAGCACTCGGCGAGGGATTAAGCTCAAAAGGGATTGACTCAATGCCCGTTACAGAAGAGCGTTTTTGCGATTCGAAGGATAGCGGAAATGCTCTATTGGGCGGCGGCGAGCCGCTCCTTGCTTGCCGCATAGTCGCGCACGGCATCGCCGAAGGCGACGAAGAGCTTGCGTGACGGCGAATCCGTCTCAGCCCAATATTCCGGATGCCATTGCACGCCGACGGCAAAGGCCCTGGCGCCGATAACGGAGACGGCCTCGATCGTGCCGTCCTCGGCCAGTGCTTCCACCTGCAGCCTCGGCGCCGTATCGGCAATCGCCTGGCGATGCAGCGAGTTGACGCGCACTTCGCCCGGGCCGACGACGCGGGCGATGCACGAGCCTTCCTTGACGAAGACGCTCTGGCGGATCGAATACATCGTGTCGCGATCGACATTCTGCGGTTTGCGATGGTCCCAGATGCCAGGCTGCTCCTGGATCTCGCTGGCAAGCGTGCCGCCGAGCGCGACGTTCAGCTCCTGAATGCCGCGGCAGATGGCGAGCATCGGAATGGCGCGCTCGATGGCGCGGCGGATGAGCGGCAGCGATGTCGCGTCGCGCGCCGGATCGAAGGGGCCGTCGCTGTCGCGTGCTTCTTTCCCATAGAGCGAGGGATGCACGTTACTGGCGGAACCGGAGACGAGCAGCCCGTCGACGCGGTCCAGAATGGCGTCCGCATCGTTGCCGTCCTCCAGCGCCGGAACGATCAGCGGCATCAGTCCTGCAGCCTTGACGGTGGCGCGGACATACTGCTGCTGAACCGCATGCCAGGTCGTTCCGTCGAACTCGCGGATGTCGGCGGGGATGGCGATGATTGGTCTGGACATTCAAGGCTCCGGAAGGTGCAAACGGCTATTCGCTGAGACCCCTGGAAGACGAAAATGTCAATCCGAGGGCGGATTATCCTTGCTTTCAATCTACGCGCATATAGGCCTGCCGGC
Organism: Rhizobium sp. BR 315; assembly: GCF_050577975.1. Taxonomy (NCBI): domain Bacteria; kingdom Pseudomonadati; phylum Pseudomonadota; class Alphaproteobacteria; order Hyphomicrobiales; family Rhizobiaceae; genus Rhizobium; species Rhizobium sp. BR 315. The sequence continues at coordinate 1,166 of NZ_JARWKZ010000047.1, forward strand.
AACGCGGAGTGGTTTCAGTAAGGCTTTGCCTTCATTCGTCACAAGGATGTACAGGAATCGCCATAATGCGATGCGAGAGCAAACTTGAAAGACCGTGTGCGGCGTGGTTAGCTCCATCGCTTGCGCCAATCGGGGAGCGTTCCGCTCTCCAGCATAGCCGTCCGTATGGGAGATTTCGATGGATCGCCGTTCCTTCATAAGGCGGGCAGGAGCAGTTGGCGCAGGTGCTGCCGCCTCCGCGCTTGCCAGCCCGGCTCTGGCTCAGGAGTATCCAAAGATCACCTGGAAGATGACGTCTTCCTTTCCGAAAAGCCTGGACACGATCTATGGCGGCGCCGAAGATATCGCCACCCATGTTTCCGATGCGACGAACGGCAATTTCACCATTCAGATCTATGAGGCCGGCGAAATCGTGCCCGGCGCGCAGGTTGCAGATGCGGTGAGCGCCGGCACGGTCGATGCCGCGCATACCTGCTCCTATTATTTCGCGGACAAAGATCCGACCTACGCCATCGGCACGACGCTGCCGTTCGGCCTCAATGCCCGGCTGACCAATGCCTGGTTCTACCAGGGCAACGGCAACAAGCTGATGAACGAGTTCTATGCCACGCAAGGCATATTGGGGCTTCCCGCCGGCAATACCGGTGCGCAGATGGGTGGCTGGTTCCGCAAGGAAATCAACACGCTCGACGATCTCAAGGGCCTGAAGATGCGCATAGCCGGCCTTGCCGGCAAGGTGGTGCAGAAGATCGGCGTTGCCCCGCAGCAGGATATCGCCGCGAATGATGTCTACAATCTGCTGGACAAGGGCGCCGTCGATGCGGTCGAATGGGTCGGCCCCTATGACGACCTGAAGCTCGGACTGCAGAAGATCGCCAAATACTACTATTACCCCGGATGGTGGGAGGGCGGTGCCGTGGTGCACGCCTTCTTCAACCTGGAAAAATGGAACGGGCTGCCGAAGAACTATCAGGCCATCCTCATCGATGCCTGCGCTTTCGCCAACACCAACATGCTGGCGAAATATGACGTGAAAAATCCCCAGGCACTGAAGGATATCGTGCAGCAGGGCGTGACGCTACGCCCCTTCAGCCAGGAGATCATGGAAGCCTGCTTCCAGGCCGCCAACGGACTTTATGCCGATCTGTCCAAATCCAACGATTCCTTCAAGCGTATCTATGCGGATCAGGTCGCTTATAAGAAGGACGCGTATCTGTGGATGCAACTCTCCGAGTATACGTTCGACACATTCATGATGATCCAGCAGCGGGCGGGCAAGCTCTGATACGTATTCCACAAGTGTCTAATGGTGTTTTATTTTATCTATTAGTCACTTAAATATTGTCTCGGCGTTCGAATTCACTTAGGTCGATTGCACGAATACGATGCGTTTCGTGATCTAAATTCAACCTAAGTTGCCGACATAATTGGAAAATCTGTCCATATACGTGCTATTTGGGCAATCAAATTTTAAAAAGTTTCGACTAGGGTGTCCGCCGCATCAGGGGAACTCTGAATGAAGCCTCCAAGCCCGGACACCGTGCCGACGGATGTTTATCTGTCGTTCGTCAGTTCGCTTTTCGGAAACCGTAAAACGCTGTTTACGGGCGTGGTGGTTCATATCCTGACGTATGTCGTCGTGTTTATGAGCACGCGCGCGAGCATCTATCTCGTTCTTTGCCTGGCTTTTGCAGCGGTTTTCGTGCTGCGGATATATTCGTTCCGGCTCTTCGACGCGGCCGACAAGCATAATTTTACGCGCGCCGACATTTCGAGTTGGGAAACGCGCTACGTCATCGGGGCGGCGGCGACGGCGTCCATACTCGGCATCGGCAGTGGCTATGCCATCCTGATCGTGCAGGACCCGCTGGCGGAATTCATCTGTATCGCCGTGACCATGGCGTCGATGGTATCGATCGTCGGCCGCAACTACGGCTCACAGAAGGCGATCGATCTCCAGACGCTTGCCTGCTGCCTGCCCATCATCATCGCCTGTCTGATGTCGGAGCAGCTCTACAAGGCGATCGTTTCCATCATGCTCGTTCCGTTCGGATTGACCACGCGCGCGATGGCGAACGGCGTGCGTGAATTTCTCTACAAGAACGTCATCGCATCGCGCGAGATATCGCAGATCGCCGACCGGTTCGATACCGCGCTCAACAACATGACGCATGGCTTGTTCATGCTCGACGCGCATAACCGCATTCTCGTGGTCAATCGCAAGGCATGCGAGCTGCTGAATTTCTCGCATCAGGAACAGCTCAAGGATTGTGAATTCGACGTCGTGCTGCGTTACGGCGCGCGTCACGCCTTCATCGACGGATCGCTGCCGGGGCTCATTCAGCGGCAGATGGCGCAGCTGGTCAGCGGCACGCTGTCGCGCACCCTGATCCAGTTCAATGAAGATCAGTTTCTGGAGTTTTCGGCCAGCCGCCGTGCCGATGGCGTCGTCATCCTGATTTTCGAAGATGTGACGGTGCGCATCCGGGCAGAGCGCAAGATCCTGCACATGGTTCGCTACGATCCTCTGACGGGGCTGCCGAACCGCGAATATTTCGTCGAGCTGGTCAAGGAAAAGCTTGCTGCGCGCAGCGGCGAAACCCAGGTCGGTATTCTCGTGCTCGACGTGGACGACTTCAAGCATGTCAACGACACCAAGGGACATGTGACGGGAGATCGTCTGCTGGTCGCTATCGGCGAGCGCTTGAAAGAGCTTGCGGGCACCACGGTACTTCCGGCCCGTCTGGTGGGCGATCAATTCGTGCTGTTCTTTCCAAATGAGAGCAATGAATCCGATATCGATTCACGCGTGCGCGCATTGCATGCCGCGATGACTGGCACCTACGATGTCGATGACAACAGCTTCCGGATCTCGTTCAGCGGCGGCTATGTCACCATGTCGAGCCGCGAGTTCCGTCCGGAAGAGTGGCAGATCAAGGCCGATCTGGCGCTGTTCGATGCCAAACTGCGGCTGAAGGGAAGCTGCAGCGCCTTCGAGCAGGAGATGGATGCGCGCTACGTCGAGCGGCAGAAGCTGAAGGACGATCTGCGCGAGGCGGTGGAAGCCGGCAATCTTCTGGCCATGTATCAACCGATGTTCACACCGGATGGCTCCCGCATCGATTGTTGCGAGGCTTTGGCGCGCTGGACTCATCCGGAAAAGGGTTCGATCCCGCCCAACATCTTCGTGCAGATCGCCGAAGAGATGGGCATTGTCGGCGGCATCACCCGCTTCATGATCAATCAGGCCTGCCGGGATTGCGTTTCGTGGCCGGGACAGGTCGCGGTTTCGGTCAATCTCTCGGCCCAGGATCTGCGCAGCAACGATATCGTCGATATCGTTGCGGAAGCGCTCGATGCATCGGGATTGGAGCCCTCGCGGCTGCATCTCGAAGTGACGGAAAGCTGCCTGATGGACGAGATGGCGACCGTTCGCTCCATTCTTGCGGATCTGCGCGCCAAGGGCATCACCATCGCCATCGACGATTTCGGCACCGGCTTTTCCAGCCTCAGCTATCTCGACTCCTTGCCGGTGGATGTTGTGAAGATCGACCGGTCGTTCGTTCGTGACATCACGACGGACAGCCGCCGTTTCAAGCTTCTGTGCGGCATCGTCGATCTTTCCCGCGCCCTCAGTCTCCACATCGTGATCGAGGGGGTCGAGACGCCGGAGCAACTGGCGCTGATCGTTGAGAACAATCTCGCCGATATCATCCAGGGCTATGTTTTCTCCATGCCCGTGCTGCGGGAACAGGTTGTCGGAACAGTGGACAGCCTCGCCCGCCGGCAATCGGGGCTGCGGCACGATCACGTCGCCTGATGCTTTGGTAGCCCCCTAAGTCATCTCTCGATGCTAGGGTCGTTCGCAACGATCACTCACCTCATTGAAGGCCAACTGACAGGGATCGAGCGTGGCTGGCGCTGGCTCATTTCCCCATGTCGGAGTGGAGAGTCGAAGCTGTGAGAGCGCCGCCTTGTAGCAATGGAAGCTAGAGCGCTTTCGCAACCTCAGCTTTTGCCGGTATTGGCCAAGAAAATTAACCTTAATGAACGAATAGTTAATAAAATTTAAAACAAATATTGATCAAATTTTGCTTTAATACCAAAGATGTTCCGTTAACCATTACGGAACATTAACCATGACTCATATGAGTACTTTGAAAAACAGCTTCGCCGGCAAGCTGATGGAGGTGCTCGATCACGTGGAGTACCGCCGGATCGAAAGCAGCGAAGACATGGAGGATGTCGCGCGGCTACGCTACAAGGCTTACAAGGCACGCGACGTCCTGCCCGTGGCCGCCCAAAACCTGATTGATGATATCGATTTCGATGATCACGCCTATATCTTCGGAGTCTATTACTACGAGGAGCTGGTGAGCACGGTGCGGATCCACCATGTGACGCCGGATCACCGGGTATGCCAGTCGACCGGCATTTTTCCAGACGAGATTCATGCCTTCCTCGATGCCGGCATGACGCTGATCGATCCCGCGCGCTTTGCCGTGGATCCCGATTTCGAGCTGGAACTGCCGGCTTTGCCCTATCTGACGCTGAGGCCAGCGATCGTCGGCGCCATTTATTTCAACACGGATCGGGTAATGCAGCACATTCGTCCGGCCCATGCGGCGTTCTACAAGCGTGTCTTCTATGCCGATACGGTCGTACCGCCCCGCATGACCAAGACCTATGGCTTCGAACTCACGCTGCTGGCGTCGCGGTCGAAGGAGATTCGCGGAAAACTGATGAAGCGCTATCCGTTCTTCGATTCGGAACCGTATGAACGGCGCATGATGTTCTCGCGCAGCGAGGACAATGGCTCGCCTCCGTTGACCATTCTGCCCACTGCGCGGCTGGCAAGCGGCGGCAGGCGCGAGATTGGCGCGCAATTCAGCTAAGCTGCGCACCGATGCGACCTTCTCGTGCATTGCATTTCCCGCCGCTTTGTGTAACCCCTCGATAGAGGAAATTTGGCTGCGGCACCTTAATACTGGGTGCCGCTGCTTTTGAGGACGAACTCCAGCTCCCGGTCAGTTTTTAGGCCTATGGAGTTGAGTGCATCGAGGGGAGATTTTTGAATGGCCGAACATCACACTGGACCCGCTGAAACTGGTGCTCCCATGGACTATAAGGAGCACGAGAAGACCTATGGTCTTTTCATCGCGGGTGCTCGGGTCGGGTCCGCGATCGTTGCAGCATTGATGATCGCGATGGCGGCCGGTTTCTTCGGTCATGCCGGGTTCCTCGGCGGCCTGCTCATTTTCATCGTTCTTTCCATCGCCAGCATCATTCTGCTGCGCTGACGTTCCAGCGCTGATCGACGCGCCGGACCTTTCTGGTCCGAGCCTTCCCGTGATTCTGCAGGCTGCAGCGCCGCCTCACCAGGCGTGCCGCCGTTCGATGCGAGGTGTTGTCGTTGAGCAATCTGGTTTTCGTGGCCAAGGAAAGCGTGGCGGAGGAGACGCGTGTTGCGGCCTCCGTCGAGACGGTAAAGAAGATGAGGAGCCTCGGTTTCGACGTCGTGATCGAAGCTGACGCCGGCGCCTTGTCGCGCATCCCGGATGCGGAGTATGAGGCCATCGGCGCGCGGATCGGCTCTGTCGATGATGCGAAAACGGCCGATGTCATCCTCAAGGTCAGGCGGCCGACGAGTGCTGAGATCGCCGGTTACAAGAGCGGCGCAATCGTCATCGCCATCATGGATCCCTATGGCAACGAGGCGGCGCTTGAGGAGATGGCGCGCGCCGGGCTCACCAGTTTTGCCATGGAGCTGATGCCGCGCATCACCAGGGCGCAGTCTATGGACGTGCTGTCATCGCAAGCCAATCTTGCCGGTTATCAGGCCGTGATCGACGCCGCTGCCGTCTATGACCGGGCGCTGCCGATGATGATGACGGCGGCGGGCACCGTGCCGGCGGCCAAGGTGTTCGTCATGGGTGCCGGCGTTGCCGGACTACAGGCGATCGCTACGGCGCGGCGTCTCGGCGCGCTGGTCTCTGCAACGGATGTGCGGCCAGCAGCCAAGGAACAGGTCGCCTCGCTCGGCGCGAAATTCGTCGCCGTCGAGGACGAGGAATTCAAGGCGGCGGAGACCGCCGGCGGCTATGCCAAGGAAATGTCCAAGGAATATCAGGCCAAGCAGGCGGCTCTTGTCGCCGATCATATCGCCAAGCAGGACATCGTCATCACCACGGCGCTGATCCCCGGCCGGCCGGCGCCGCGCCTCGTCAGCCGCGACATGCTGAAGGCGATGCGCCCCGGCGCGGTCGCCGTCGATCTTGCTGTCGAGCGCGGCGGCAATATCGAGGGCGCCGAATACGGCAAGGTCGCCCATGTCGAGGGTGTCAGGGTGGTCGGCTATCCCAACATGGCCGGCCGCATCGCGGCCAGCGCCTCGGCTCTCTATGCCAAGAACCTTGTCACCTTCCTGGAAACGATGGTCGACAAAGATAGCAAGAGCCTCGGCCTCAACCGCGCCGATGAACTGATCAAGGCGACGATGCTGACCGATGACGGCGAAGTCGTTCACCCGAATTTCGTCGATCCCGACCAGCCGACGGTCAACAAGGGAGATCTCTGAGATGGCCAGTCAAGCAATGGACCAGGCACTTCAGCAACTGAATGATGCCGTCACCGCCGTCAGGACCGCCGCTACGCAGGCGCCAGAAGTTGCCGGCGCGGCAACGGGCGGAGTGATCGATCCCTTCGTCTTCCAGCTTGCCATCTTCGTGCTGGCGATCTTCGTTGGCTACTACGTCGTCTGGTCGGTGACGCCGGCCCTGCACACGCCGCTGATGGCGGTCACGAACGCCATCTCCTCGGTCATCGTCGTCGGCGCATTGTTGGCGGTTGGAATTTCGGCGAGTGGTCTCGCCACCGGCTTCGGCTTCGTGGCGCTGATGCTTGTCTCGGTCAATATCGTCGGTGGTTTCCTTGTCACCCAGCGAATGCTGGCGATGTACAAGAAGAAGGACAAGTGAGGGCGGCATGCTGAGCAATATCGCGGCTTTCCTCTATCTCGTCTCCGGCGTGCTGTTCATCCTGGCACTGCGCGGGCTCTCCCATCCGGCAACCAGCCGGCGCGGCAATCTCTACGGCATGATCGGCATGGGCATCGCCATCGCCACGACGCTTGTGCTGGCGACGCCGTCTTTCGGCGGCTTCGTGCTGATCGTTCTCGGCCTTGCCATCGGCGGCGGGGCAGGTGCCTATATCGCCCGCGTCATTCCGATGACGTCTATGCCGCAGCTCGTGGCCGGTTTCCATTCGCTGGTCGGTCTCGCGGCTGTCCTCGTGGCCGCTTCTGCGCTCTATACGCCATCTTCCTTCGGTATCGGCGAAATCGGCCATATCCACACGGAAGCACGCATCGAAATGGCGATCGGCGTCGCCATCGGGGCGCTGACCTTCACCGGCTCGATCATCGCGTTCCTGAAGCTCGATGGACGCATGTCCGGCAAGCCGATCATGCTGCCGAACCGCCACATCATCAACGCTACCCTGCTTGCCCTGATCGTGTTCTTCATCATCAGCCTGGCGGCAAGCGAGAGCCATTTCGCCTTCTGGGCGGTCGTCCTGCTGTCGCTGGCGCTTGGCGTGCTGCTGATCGTGCCAATCGGCGGCGCCGACATGCCGGTCGTCGTTTCGATGCTGAACTCCTATTCCGGCTGGGCAGCCGCCGGCATCGGCTTCACGCTGGGCAATCTGGCGCTCATCATCACCGGCGCGCTTGTCGGGTCCTCGGGTGCGATCCTGTCCTACATCATGTGCAAGGGCATGAACCGCTCCTTCATCTCGGTCATTCTCGGTGGTTTTGGCGGCGAGGTGGCATCGGGCGGAGCCGATAATTCCGACAAGACCGTGAAGCTCGGTTCTGCCGAGGATGCCGCCTATCTGATGGCGAACGCCTCCAAGGTCATCATCGTGCCGGGCTATGGCATGGCGGTGGCGCAGGCCCAGCATGCGTTGCGCGAAATGGCCGACAGGCTGAAGGCGCATGGCGTCGAGGTGAAATATGCCATCCACCCCGTTGCCGGCCGCATGCCGGGCCACATGAATGTGCTTTTGGCCGAGGCCAATGTGCCGTATGACGAAGTCTTCGAGCTCGAGGACATCAATTCGGAACTCGCCCAGGCCGACGTTGCCTATGTCATCGGCGCCAACGACGTCACCAATCCGGCGGCGCGCGACGACAAGACTTCGCCGATCTACGGCATGCCAATCCTCGATGTCGACAAGGCCAAGACCTGCCTCTTCGTCAAACGCTCGCTCGGCTCCGGCTATGCCGGCATCGACAATACGCTGTTCTATAAGGACGGCACGATGATGCTTTTGGGCGATGCCAAGAAGGTGACCGAGGAAATCGTCAAGGCTATGAACGAGTAGGCGGCTAAACACCCTAGTCGTTCAATCGAAGCTTGCCCCATTTAGAATGTCGGATCTGCAGACCACCTCGACCGGAAAGCGGTCGAGGTGGTCATTGCGGCGTGCGGTGTTCCTCGCCTTTTGTCCTCCTTCGCGCGCCTCATAAGAAAATGCGTTTATTTTTCTGGCTCCCGTCGATTCTGCTATAGCTCGTTCGTCGTGTGGTATGTTCAACCCAACCAAGGAGAAAGAACCCATGCGATTCATGATGTTGATGATCCCCGGCGGCTACGCATCTGCTGCGCCCGATGCCATGCCCAGCCCTGAGGCAATCGAAGCGATGATGAAATACAATGAGGAGCTGAAGAAGGCCGGCGTGCTCCTGGCCCTGGAAGGGCTGCATCCGCCGGCTTCGGGGGCTCGGGTGAGCTTCAAGGGCGGAAAACCTGCCGTCGTCGATGGCCCGTTTGCTGAGGTGAAGGAAGTGCTGGGCGGGTATTGGATACTCGATGTGCGCTCGCGTGACGAGGCTATCGAATGGGCACGCCGCTGCCCGGCATCGGAAGATGATATCATCGAAGTCCGCCGCATCCATGAGATGAGCGAGTTTCCCGAGGATGTGCAGAAGGCAGCGGAAGGCTTCAGCGAGCTGAAGGGGTGACCACGACCGGTGCCATCGAAGCGGTCTGGCGGATCGAGCAACCAAAGCTCGCCGCCAGGCTGAACCGCTTGCTGCGCGATATCGGCCTCGCGGAAGAGATCGCGCAGGATGCCTTCGTGCTTGCCCTCGAACGCTGGCCTCGCGCTGGCATTCCGCGCAACCCGGCGGCCTGGTTGACGCGGGTTGCCAAGAACAGGGCGCTCGACCGGCTGCGCCGCACCACACTGATCGACGGCAAGCATCGCGAACTGTCCATAGACTTTGCCGAGCTTGAGCGCGAAACGCCCGATATCGAGGCGATGCTCGATGAGGACATAGACGACGATCTGCTGCGGCTGATTTTCACCGCCTGCCATCCGGTGCTGCCGGCCGAGCAGCGTGCAGCGCTTGCCTTGCGGTTGCTGGGCGGGCTGTCGACGCAGGAAATCGGTCGTGCGTTTCTTCTGCCTGAAGCCACCGTCGCGCAGCGCATCGTGCGCGCCAAGCGGACGCTGCGCGATGCCGAAATCGCTTTCGAGACGCCGCGGGGCGAAGAGCGCCGGGAGCGTCTCGCCGCGGTGCTGGAGGTGGTCTATCTGATCTTCAACGAAGGATACGTAGCAACGGAAGGGCCGCATTGGCTGCGTGCCGATCTTTGCGGTGAAGCCTTGCGGCTGGGGCGCTCGCTGGCGGCGCTGATGCCGCAAGAGCCGGAGGTACTGGGGCTTCTGGCTCTGATGGAGTTGCACGCCTCACGCTTTGCCGCCAGGGTCGATGGGGTGGGCAATCCAATCCTGTTGCTCGATCAGGACCGCAGCCGGTGGAACTGGTCGTTGATCCGCAGCGGCCTCGATGGTCTGGCCCGCGCCATGCTCCTGACGTCGATGCCCGGTCCCTATTTGCTGCAGGCGATGATCGCGGCCTGCCATTCCCGTGCAGCGACCGCCGCCGATACCGACTGGATCGCCATCGCCGCCTATTATCAGGCGCTCACCTTGGCAGCGCCGTCGCCGATCGTCGAAATCAACCGGGCGGTGGCCGTTGGCATGGCGTTTGGTGCTGCCCAGGGTCTTGCCATCGCCGACGCGCTGGCTGACGAGCCGCGCTTGAAGGGATCGCATTTGCTTCCGACGGTGCGGGGCGATCTTTTGGCGAAGCTGGGGCGCGTTGCGGAGGCTCGCGCCGAGTTCCGCCGCGCTGCCGAATTGACCGGCAATGAAAGGGAGCGCGCATTGCTGCTTGGCCGCGCCGAGGCTCCCGTCACCCAGTCATAAGCGTCAAGTCCGCTCGCGTTCCATCATGTTGCGCGGCGCGATCAGCGTCCAGACGAGGCCGGTAGGACGGAAGTCAACCTCGACATGCCCGCCGAAGGACGCAGCGGCATGGACTTTCGTAACGGTGGTGCCGAAGCCGGTTTCAACCGGCGGCTTGACCTCGGGACCGCCGCTTTCGGTCCAGATGAAGTGGATCATCGACCCGTTCTCGCCGATCTCATTCGTCCATTCGATGGCGATCCTGCCTTCTGTCGCCGAGAGTGCGCCATATTTCACCGAATTGGTCGCAAGCTCATGCAGGATCAGACCGAGATTTTGAACGGCTTCCGGCTTCAGCAAGAAGTCATTGCCCCGGACATCGAGCTGTTGCGGCGCTTGCAGGAAAGTCGCGAGATGGATGTCGATCACCCGTCGCAGCGAGACGCCGGACCATTGCTCGCTGGTCAGCACCTCGATCGAACGGGCCAATCCCTCCAAGCGGTCGGCGACCGCCCGCTGGAAGGTATCGACGCTGTCCGTCTGGCGCGCGAGCTGGCGGGTCATCGCCTGGGCAAGCGCCAGCAGGTTCTTGGTGCGATGGACGAGTTCATGCATGACGAAATGCAGGCGGTCTTCCGTGACGCTGCGGTCGAAAGACGCGTTGGAGAGCGCGACGGCCACCTGATTGGCTTCGATAACGCTGGTGTCGATCGGCGCGACGATCTCGCCGCGGCCCATGCGGTCGGCCATGTCGGCGATGCTTTGTATGGTGATGCGCACCTGCCGCGCCAGCGCGTAGACGGCGATCAGCGCGACCAGCAGCAGCGTGACGCCGCCATAGATGAGAAAGCGCCAGGTGCTCATCAGCGAGGATTGCGCCGAGGTGACCGGGCCCCAGACGATTGCCTTCCACGACCAGCCGGAGATTTGTGCGTATCCGAGCAGCGAGTGCGGCAGGATTTTGTCGTCCTGATAGACGCCACTTGAGGCGATCAGCTTCGACAGGATCTCCTTGTTGAATGCGTCACCCGGCGCATGGGTGGTCGGACCGCCGGCGGCAACGATATGGCCGGATTTATCGATGACGGCCGCGGACCAGCCCGGCGGCAATGCTTCCGTCGTTATAAGCTTGGCAAGATCGTCGGCATCCTGGGTTATGGCGAGCGCTGCACCGGCCGGGGAGTGCTCCAGGGGCAACGTGACATTGTAGACCCAGCGGCGGACTGTGGCGCCGATAAAGACATCGGAGGTTTCGATGCGCCCGGAATCAAGCGCCGATTGCAGCGCGGCCATGTTGCCGGTCTTGCCGAGCGCCTTGCCGAGCGGCCAGCGGGTATTCAGCCGGATCTGACCATCCTTCTCCATCAGCAGCACGAAGAGTGAATCGGTGCGCAGGACCGTCTCCGTTCGGGCGAAGAAGGTGGCGATGTCATTGTGCTCGAGTTCCGGCGAGGAAGACAGCAGCCGCAACGTCGTCGCCATGTCCTGCAATTGCCGGTCAATGACGCGCGCCAAAGCCTGTGCATCCTGAACCGTCTCGCCCTTCAACGCATCGCGCTCATTGTTTTCGAGCTGGACGAGAAGCAATGCGACGAAAGCCAGGATCGGCAAAGCGATCGCCAAGGCTATGGCGATGAGATAGGCCCCAATCGACGCTTTCGGGAAATGCGGCTTCCTCATGGGGCGATCAACCGATCGTATCTCCATGACGATCGAAAGCCCTGGCAAAAGCGGAAAGAGTGGTTCTGGTCATCATGCCAAGCGCCCCCAATGCCTAGACTTGAGCTACATGCTCTCGGAGCGCCCATGTTAGGGCTCGGTAAATTGCCTTGCAACATCTGAAAAGTCATTGCCGTGAAATCATAAGCGATCCCCGATATTTACGGCGCTGGTAATGCATCCCTTGAGTTGCGTTGGCGGCTTTCTTTGCCAGGTCAGGCAAAGCGGGAAAGGCGGAACGAGGCAAGTTGTGGATCTTCACTGTCGTCGACGAGCTCTTCTGCTGCAAGCAAGCCGACCAGCGGCGCGAGCGTGACTCCGGAATGCAGGACCGCGAGATAGAGACCCGGCGCTGCATCGACACGACCCAGGATGGGGAAGCCGTCCTTCGGTGTCGGGCGATAGCCGATGCTGTGGAAATCGAGCTCCAGCGTCTCGCCGCCTTTCAAGGCCGCTCTGGTTTTGGCGAAAAGCTCGCCGGCAGCCACCTGCGGATCGTCGCCGGGGTCGGTGCCGCCGAAGTCGCTGCCGGCGATGATCCGCCCCTCCAGCGTCTGGCGCATATGCAATTCCGGCGCCATCACCAGACCGTTCAGCATTTTGTGCACGGGGCGGGAATGGACGATGAGCCCCGGCGGCGTTTCGAGCGGCACCAGGATATCGGCCGATGCCGCAAGCGCCGCCGTGCCGGCGCCGGCGGCAAGAACGACATGATCGGCGTGCATCGCCCCTTCGCTCGTTTCGATGCCGACAATCCGGTTGCGCTCCGAGAGCAGACGCTTGACCTCGATGCCGGATAGAAGCGCTGCGCCACGGTGCCTTGCATCGTTCAGCAGCAGCTCGGCGGCTGCAACCGGCTCGACGGCGCCTTCCTCGGCGACATGTAGCGCATAATCCGGCAGGTTTGCGAGGTTCGGTTCGATCAGCGCGCTGGTCGCGCGATTGACCGGCTGTATGCCGTAGCCCCATCCATGATGCTGTGCGGCATAGGCATCCAGTTCGGCCTCTGGGAGATCCCAGCACAATCCGCCACACCATGACAGTGGCAGGCCGGGCAGTTCCGCCGCAAGCCGCGACCATTCGGCCATCGAGGGGTGACGAAGACGGAAATAGAATTCTGGGTTTCCCCAGCTGGCGTTGATCCAGGAGAAAGAGTTCGGTGTTGCCACGCCGCCGATCGTCTGCGCGACCACCGTGACGTCGGCGCCTTTGCGCTGGAGATGCCAGGCGATGGAGGCACCGATGATTCCAGCGCCGACGACGATGATTTTCTGCGGAGAGGGCATGTGGCTGTCTCGTTCGGATAAGGGTGTTGCGAGACTAAGCGCTCGATCGCGCAAAGAAAAGCCGCCGGGCAGGGATTGCCGGCGGCTGAACGTCTCTTATTGCTATGCCGTTATTTTAGGAGCCGGCGCCGACGCGTGCCAGGCCGTCTCTGGCCGGCTGATAGTTCTGGTCGAGATTGACCGCGTGCTGATAGGAACGGCGGGCCTTTACCTTGTCACCCTTGCGCTCGTAGACGAACGCCTGGTTTGCCCAGGATTCTGCGACCTTGTTGTTCAGATCGATGGCGTGATTGAAGTCGGCGAAGGCGTTGTCGTCGTCATTCTGCGCGAGATAGGAGATGCCGCGGCTGTTGTAGGGCTCCGGCGAGTTCGGCGACAGCGAGATCGCCTTGGAGAAATCGTCGATCGCCTTGTCCTGCTGATTGCGCTTCTGGAAGATCACGCCGCGGCCATTATAGGCGCGGCCATCCGTCGTTCCCAAGCTGATCGCCTTGGAATAGTCGTTGAAGGCATCGTTGTCGCGACCTGCCTGGCGGTAGAGATTGCCGCGGCCAATATAGGCGACGTCATAATTACCGTTGATCTGCAGCGAGGCATTGTAGTCTGCGATCGCCTCCGGCAGCTTGCCCATATTGCGGTAGATGAGCGCGCGGTTGGCATAAGCCTGGTAGAATTTCGGATTGAGCTGGATGGCCTGATTGAAGTCCGCAAGCGAGCGGCTGAAATCGCCGCCGCGGCCATAGGCCGTGCCGCGCACGTTGTAGCCTTCCGGATCCTGTGGATTGGCATTGATGACCGAGGTCAGCGAAGCGATATTTTCCGAAGAGCCTTGCGCTTTGTCGATGCGGATCACGCTATCGGTGGAGGCTGTCTGGCAGCCGGAGAGGCTGATCGCGGCAAGAACCGCCAAGGCCGGCAGGGCCGCAATCTGCTTCGAAACACGGGAGGAGAGGTTCGAAGTGCGGTACTTTTCGAAAGTCGTCATTGCCATTATCGGGTTCGCTTTCCCCATGCGTCATATCAGACGGTTCTGATTTAATCCGATTTGCGCAGAGAACAAATCAAAAAGGCGGCGGCGAACGACTCGCCCCCGCCACACATGCATCTGAAAACGTCGAAAAAACGGCGATTACTTGGCAACCAGGCCTTCGCGCTGAGCGCGCTTGCGAGCAAGCTTGCGAACGCGACGAACAGCTTCTGCCTTCTCGCGAGCACGCTTCTGCGACGGCTTTTCATAGTAGTCGCGCATCTTCATTTCGCGGAAAATACCTTCGCGCTGCATCTTCTTCTTGAGAGCGCGGAGAGCCTGGTCAACATTGTTATCGCGGACAAGTACCTGCACGAGAATCACGTTCCTTTGGTTTGGTTGATGCCAGCGGCGACGGCAGCGCCAGGAGGCAAAAATATAACGTTCGCGCAGCCGCGGCCTTGCGATTGGTTAGGCGAGATAGCAGATCGGTTTGTCAAAGTCTAGCCAGATCGTGAGTTTGCAGAGGAAAAAGCGGTTTGTCGAGTACCGACTTTGGCTATTGATGCCGTGTCTGCGCTGTTGCGGCTATGGGATGCGGGCTTGATTTTCCGTCTTTTGCAGACTGGCATGCCTAAGGGAAATTCCCGATCCCTGTCATTCGGGCAATGGCGACAGCCTGATTCTCGCAGTTGCCAGATAATAAGAGGGAAGCGCACTATGACGTCGTTCGATCTCGCCACCGCCTGGAGGCTGCTCGTTGCGCCTGCGCTTGCCTTTATTCGTCCTGACCGCAACGCTTTTGCCTGCGGCGGCCGGCGAAGTGCGTTTCGGCAAGAACGTGCGCGTCGGCGGCCACGATTTTTCGAACCAGACCTTCGATAACAAGCATCGCGCGAAGATTTACCTTTACAGCCAGAAGCCGCGCAAGGAAGGATGCGTCTGGCGCAGCGACGGCCATGCCGGCCGGGTAAAGGTTTGTCACCTGCAGCGCAAGTAGGACGGGGGGACTATGAACGATCAGACCATGCCGAAGAGCGTTCGGTACTACGAACGCCTCACATATGCTGGGATGGTGGTCGTTTTTATCAATCAGTTGGTGAACTGGGATAGGACGGCCAGTCATTTTGCTGAAGCGCTGCACATTTTTACGATTGTACAAATTATGTTTCCTTGTGTCCAAATCTTCTGGGTTTGGCTGGTTGTTCGTAAAAGGGTGAACTGGGCGCGCTGGATGACGCTTGGCGCTCAATTCGCGGTGATGTTCGTCATTGGTTTCGGCTTCGGCATAATCGCCAATAAGGGCCACGCCGACGGAACCGTTTTGGAACTCGTTTTCCTAATTCTGGCGACGTCGCTTTATCTGCTTGCGGCGTGTCTTCTTTTTACGCGTGACGCAATACTGTGGTTTGTTCCTCAGAGGGCTGAATTCGGCCATGCGGTCGCGGGCTCCTCAGATAGTTCGGCCTCGCCGCCCGCTCATTCTTTTAGCCGTGTCGAAAGCTGGTCCTGAATGCGTCGCAAAAGAGCCGTTGTGTCGGTTTCTGATTTGCGATTTGTATGACCCATAAAGAAGGCGTCTTGCCTGAAGGAGTTGAGGGCGAATGCGTAAATACTCGGTTTTTGCCGTGGCAAGGGAAGCGATGCGGGCTCACAAGGGCTGGGAGGCTCAGTGGACCTCGCCGGAGCCGCGCAAGGAGTATGACGTCATCATCGTCGGCGCCGGCGGTCATGGCCTGGGTGCGGCCTACTACCTCGCCAAGGAACACGGCATCACCAATGTTGCCGTCATCGAAAAGGGCTGGCTCGGCGGCGGCAATACCGGCCGTAACACGACGATCATCCGCTCGAACTATCTCTATGAAGAGAGCATGCACATCTACGAGCATTCGATGAAGCTCTGGGAGGGGCTGTCTCAGGATCTCAATTATAATGTCATGTATTCGCCGCGCGGCGTGATGATGCTGTCGCACAATGTGCACGACCAGCAGTCCTTCAAGCGGCATATCCACGCCAACCGTCTTTACGGCATCGACAATGAATGGCTGACGCCCGAACAGGCGAAAGCCTATTGTCCGCCGCTCGATATCGCGAAAACGGCGCGCTACCCGATCAACGGCGCTGCGCTGCAGCGTCGCGGCGGCACGGCACGACACGATGCTGTCGCCTGGGGTTTTGCCCGCGCTGCTTCCGATCGCGGCGTCCACATCATCCAGAACTGCGAAGTGACCGGCATCCGCCGCGGGCCGGATGGCCGAGTGACCGGTGTCGACACGAGCAAGGGCTTCATCGGCGCCAAGAAGGTCGGCGTTTCGGCGGCGGGCCACACCACCGTCGTCATGCAGATGGCGGGCGTCCGTGTGCCGCTGCAGTCGAGCCCGCTGCAGGCGCTGGTTTCCGAGCCGCTGAAGCCGATCTTCCCCTGCGTCGTCATGTCGAACACGGTGCATGCCTATATCTCGCAGTCCGACAAGGGCGAGCTTGTTATCGGCGCCGGTACGGACCAGTACAACTCCTATAGCCAGACCGGCGGTCTGCAGATCATCACCCATACCCTGGATGCGATCTGCGAGCTCTTCCCGATGTTCCGTCGCGTCAAGATGATGCGCTCCTGGGGCGGCATCGTCGACAATACGCCGGACCGTTCGGCGATCCAGTCGAAGACGCCGGTGCCGGGTCTCT
The DNA here is from genome assembly GCF_050577975.1 of Rhizobium sp. BR 315. Taxonomy (NCBI): domain Bacteria; kingdom Pseudomonadati; phylum Pseudomonadota; class Alphaproteobacteria; order Hyphomicrobiales; family Rhizobiaceae; genus Rhizobium; species Rhizobium sp. BR 315. The sequence goes on from NZ_JARWKZ010000047.1 coordinate 18,074, forward strand.
ATGTCAATTGCGGCTGGGGCACGGGCGGCTTCAAGGCGACGCCGGGTTCGGCCAATCTCTTTGCGCATCTCATCGCCCGCGACGAGCCGCATCGATTCAATGCCGGGCTTAATCTGGATCGCTTCCGCACCGGCCGATTGATCGACGAGGCTGCGGCTGCGGCCGTGGCGCACTGATGCCGACGGCGGTCGGGATCGTTCTTGCTGCAGGGCTTTTGTTGCCGGCAGGAGCGATCGTGACCGAAGTCAACGATCTCTTTCCAGGGGCCGAGGATTTTCGCATGCAAGTGATCCATAAGGCGAAGGATGAGGTCGAATGGCCCTTCGTGGCCGAAAGCGGAACGCTGATCTGCGCCAAGGTACTAAACAAGCCGGGTGTCTTTTTCGTCCCGGAGCAGAAACCTGAGGCAACGAGGGCTTTCGTGCTCGACACGGATCTATTCGCCATGGGCCTGGTCAATCTGGGAATGACCAACGTGCTGAAACCCTACGGATCGCTGGAGGCGCTCCTGAAGCGCATAACGCCTTTCGTCACCATGGGACGGCGGCTTTGCGCACAGCCTCCCGGTACAAGCCTCTCGGGCTCCGAGCTTTAACACAGGTAGAAAACGATGCTGCTGATTTACTGCCCCTATTGCGAGGAAGAGCGTTCGGAACTCGAATTCCGCAGCGCCGGCGATGCGCATATCGTGCGGCCCGCCAATATTGCCGGGATCTCGGATGAGGAGTTCGAGGAATATTTCTTCATGCGCGACAATCCGAAGGGCCTGATCTTCGAGCGCTGGCGGCATATCCATGGCTGCGGCCGTTTCTTCAATGCGGCGCGCGACACCGTGAGCGATCATTTCTACCGCACCTACAAGGCCGGCGAGCCGAAGCCGGATCCGGCGACGCTGCTATCGCGCACTTCCGAGCCGGTAGCACAGCATCAGAACGAACAAGAACAGACGGCACAAACAGAGGGATTTGCTGAATGAGCGGCGCCAATCGTATCGCGGGCAAGGGACGTCTGACGCCGGCCAGAACCGCTCGCTTCACTTTTGACGGCAAGACCTATACGGCGCTCGAAGGCGATACCGTCGCCTCCGCGCTGCTTGCCAACGGCGTCCATCTCGTCGGCCGATCCTTCAAATATCACCGTCCGCGTGGCATCCTTTCGGCCGGAGCCGAGGAGCCGAATGCACTGCTCGATATCTCCCGCGATGCGGCGCGGCGGCAGCCGAACGTGCGCGCCAGTGTGCAGGAAGTCTTCGACGGCATGAAGGCGCAGTCGCAGAACCGATGGCCGTCGTTGGCTTTCGATATTGGCGGCGTCAACAATTGGATGTCGCCGTTCTTTGCGGCCGGCTTCTACTACAAGACTTTCATGTGGCCGAAGTCTGCCTGGAAGCACATCTATGAGCCCTTCATCCGTCGTGCAGCCGGTCTTGGCGTCGCGCCGACGGAAGAGGATCCGGATCACTATGCCAGCCGCTATGCCCATTGCGACGTGCTCGTCGTCGGTGCCGGCGTCGCCGGTCTTTCGGCAGCGCTCGCCGCTGCCGAAACAGGCGCCAAGGTCATCCTCTGCGACGAGCAGCCGGAAGCCGGCGGCGCGCTGCGCTTCGACACCGGCGTCAAGATCGACGGCGTCGAAGGCTATGACTGGGCGCAGGCTATCGTCGCCAAGCTCGAGGCGATGCCGAATGTTCAGGTGCTGACCCGCACGACCGCTTTCGGCTACTACAATCACAATTTCATCGGCCTTGCCGAACGAGTGACCGACCATCTGGCGAAGCCGGGCCGCAACCTGCCGCGCGAGCGCCTGTGGCAGGTTCGCACCAAGCGTGTCATTCTGGCGACGGGTGCCATCGAACGTCATATGGTGTTTCCGAACAACGATCGGCCGGGCATCATGCTCGCTTCGGCTGCTCGCGCTTACCTCAATCACTATGGCGTCGCCGTTGGCGCCAAGATCGGCGTCTATACGGCGCATGATTCGGCCTATGAAGCCGCCTTCGATCTGAAGCGTGCTGGCGTTTCCATTGCTGCCATCGTCGACAGCCGCGCGCGGCCGAGCGAGGCAGTGTTGGCCGAGGCAAAGCGGCTCGGCATCGAGGTGATGACCGACTATGCCGTCGTCGATACCGCCGGCAAGCTGCGCGTTTCCTCCATGACCGTCGCGCGCAACGGCAGCTCCGCCACTCGCAAGATTGCCATTGATGCATTGCTGGTCTCGGCCGGCTGGACGCCATCGGTCCATATGTTCTCGCAATCGCGTGGCAAGCTGAAGTTCGAGGCGGAGAAGCAGCGCTTCCTGCCGGGCACTTACGTTCAGGATTGCCTTTCCGTCGGCGCCTGCAACGGCACGGATGGCCTGCAGGCCGCGATCGAGGAATCGCTGGCGGCCGGCGAGCTGATGGCGCGCGCTACGGGTAGCACCAATGGCGGCGAGAAGATCCAGCTTCAGGCGGAGCAGGCTTTCGAATGGACGGGCGGCATGATCGGTGCGGCCGAAGGGGCAGGGCCGAACACGAATGCCAAGGCCTTCGTCGATTTCCAGCACGATGTCTGCGCCAAGGATATCCGTCTCGCCGTGCGCGAAGGCATGCATTCCATCGAGCATATCAAGCGCTTCACCACCAACGGTATGGCGTCCGACCAGGGCAAGCTTTCCAACATGCACGGGCTGGCGATCGCTGCCGAAATGCTCGGCAAAGATATTCCGCAGGTCGGTCTCACCACCTTCCGCGCGCCTTATACGCCTGTCACTTACGGCACGCTGATCAGCCATTCGCGCGGGTTCCTCTTCGATCCCGCCCGCAAGACGCCGATGCATGCTTGGGAAGAGGCACATGGCGCCATCTTCGAAGATGTCGGCAACTGGAAGCGCGCCTGGTTCTATCCGCGCGCCGGGGAGACCATGCATCAGGCCGTCAATCGCGAATGCCGCACGGCGCGCGAAGTGGCCGGCGTGTTCGATGCCTCGACGCTCGGCAAGATCGAAGTGGTCGGGCCGGATGCGGCCGAGTTCCTGAACCTGATCTACACCAATGCTTGGGATACGCTGAAGCCCGGCCGCTGCCGCTACGGCATCATGACTCGCGAGGACGGCTTCGTGTATGACGACGGCGTCGTCGGTCGTCTTGCCGAGGATCGCTTCCATGTGACCACCACGACCGGCGGTGCGCCGCGCGTGCTGCATCATATGGAAGATTACCTCCAGACCGAGTTCCCGCATCTGAAGGTGTGGCTCACTTCCACCACGGAGCAGTGGGCCGTCATCGCCGTGCAGGGGCCGAAGGCGCGCGAGATCATTGAGCCGCTCGTCGAGGGCCAGGACCTGTCCAACGAGGCCTTCCCGCATATGAGCGTGGCCGAGTGCAAGGTCTGCGGCGTGCCGGCACGGTTGTTCCGCGTCTCCTTCACCGGCGAAGTCGGCTATGAAATCAACGTGCCGGCCGATTACGGCCAGTCGGTTCTGGAAGCCGTCTGGGCCCGCGCCGAGCCGCTGGGCGCTTGCGCCTACGGCACCGAGACCATGCACGTCCTTCGCGCCGAGAAGGGCTACATCATCGTCGGCCAGGATACGGACGGCACGGTGACTCCTGACGATGCCGGGCTTGCCTGGGCCGTTTCCAAGAAGAAGACCGATTTCGTCGGTATTCGCGGCCTGAAGCGGCCGGATCTCGTCAAGGAAGGGCGCAAGCAGCTGGTCGGTCTCATCACCCGAGATCCGAAGGTGGTGCTGGAGGAGGGCGCACAGATCGTCGCCGATCCGAACGAGCCGAAGCCGATGACCATGCTCGGCCATGTCACCTCGGCCTACTGGTCCGAAAATCTCGGCCGCTCCATCGCCTTTGCGCTGGTTGCCGGCGGACGCGAGCGCATGGGCAAGACGCTCTACGTGCCGATGCCCGACAAGACGATTGCCGTCGAGGTGACGGATCTGGTGTTCTTTGACAAGGAAGGAGGCCGGATCAATGGCTGAGCTCGCTACCCGCAAACTGCCACTCGCCGGCCGCCACGGCGGCTCCGCCACCGTCCGGCTGACGGCCGCAGCACCCGCAAGCCGGATTGCATTGAGAGCGCCTGCCGATTCCATCGGCAGCCTTTCGCAGGCGCTCGGCTTGCAAGTGCCGACCCGGCCCAAAACCTCGGCCAGCAACAATGGTCGTCACGCGCTCTGGATCGGCCCGGACGAATGGCTTGTTATCGACGAAAATGGCGCTGATCTGGTGGGCGTGGCTGCATCGTCTGGCGTGTTGCACTCGGCGACCGATGTGTCGCATCGCAATACCGCTGTCATCGTGTCCGGCCCCGGTGCCGAAGCGACGATCTCGGGCGGCTGCCCGCAGGATCTGTCGCGCGAGGCCTTTCCGGTTGGAGCCTGCTCGCGCACGCTGCTCGGCAAGGTCGAAGTCGTGTTGCTGCGGCTGGATGAGGAAACGTTCCGCGTCGAGGTCTGGCGTTCCTTTTCCGATTATGCCTTCGGCCTTCTGAGCGAAGCTGCGGAGGATGTGGGCCTTTAAGGCCCACATTCGCTCAGGTCAGACCTCTTCCGGCCGATCCTTGGGGTCGAACTGCGATATGGTCGTCCATGTCGCCGTCAGCGCCGGCTTGCGCTCGCTTTCGATCTCGACGGTCACGTCATAAGTCAGCATCAGCATGCTGGCGCCGCGCAACCGCGTTTCGGCAAGCAAGAAGCGGCCGCGCACGCGTGCGCCGCATTTGACCGGCGACATGAAGCGGATCTTTTCAAAGCCGTAGTTGATGCCCATGGTCTGCTCGCGGATCTTGGGCAGGCCGCTATAGTTCATCGCAGAAAGCAGGGAAAGCGTCAGGAAGCCATGGGCGATGGTGCCGCCATAGGGCGTTTCCGCCTTGGCGCGTTCGGGATCGACATGGATGAACTGATGATCGAGCGTGGCATCGGCAAAGGTATCGATCATCGTCTGATCGACCGAGATCCAGTCGGAGACGCCGATCTCCGTTCCCACCAGTTTCATGATCTCAACAAGCGAGATATCGCCAGGCATTCCGTCCTCATCGTTCCGAATGGTCATTGCTCCTTTCTGGCGAATCGCAACGGAAAGTGCAACGAAGATCAGGTCTCAACGAGGAAGATGACGGAGCGCGCGGGAATGGTGATCTGCTCGCCGGCCGGCGTTTCGCCTGCTGCGATTAGCAGCGACCAGCCGCTTCTTTCGGATGGTGGTGGCCTGATGCCAAGTTCATTCGGTGTGCGATTAACGACAACGGCGAGACGTGTGGATCGGCCGTTGTCGAGATCCTGCGTTCTGATCGCCATGCCGAGCATATCGGCATCCGGTGCTTCCCACTCAGCTGTCGTCAACGACGATCCCGCCGCGGAAAACCAGCTCACGTCGCCATCGCCGCGGAAAAAATCCATCTCGCCGAAGGCGCCGAAGCGGCGGCGCAGGCCGGAAAGCCAGGCGGTATGGCCGATCAGTTCCTCGTCGAGAGTCGTCCAGTCCATCCAGGTGATGGCGTTATCTTGGCAGTAGGCGTTGTTGTTGCCCTGCTGGCTGCGTCCGCCTTCATCGCCTGCCGTCAGCATGATCGTGCCGCGCGTGGCAAACAGGGTCGAAAGCATGGCTTCGATGTCGGCGCGGCGTTTACGCTGGACCGATGGATCGGCCGTCTTGCCTTCGACGCCATTGTTCCAGGAAAAATTCTCGTTGTGGCCGTCGCGATTGTTCTCGCCGTTGGCCTCATTGTGCTTGTTCTCGTAGGAAACGAGATCCATCAGCGTGAAGCCGTCATGGGCGGCGAGGAAGTTGACGCTGCGGGTCTGCGTGCGGCCGTCGCGGCCGAAGATCGAAGAGGAGCCCGCAAGCACCGTTGCCAGGTCGCCGATCCTGGCGTCGCCGCGCCAGAAGCGGCGCAGATCGTCGCGGGCGCGATCGCTCCACTCGAGAAAGGGTGCTGAAAAATTCCCCAGCTGGTAGCCGCCGGGACCGATGTCCCAAGGTTCGGCGATCAGGATGCGATCCCGGAGAACCTCGTCCGCCAGCATCGCGCGTAGCGTCATACTGTCGGGATCGAAGCCCTTGCCGCCGCGTCCGATCACGGTGGCGAGATCGAAACGGAAACCATCAATGCCGGCGTGCCGGACGAAATGGCGCAGGCTGTCCATAATCAACCTGCGCGTCGCCGGCTGGTCGCAGGCGACGGTGTTGCCGGTGCCGGTATCATTGACCAGCGTGCCGGGCTGATCCGGTAGGTGGCGGAAATAGGTGGGATTGTCGAGGCCGCGCAGCGAAAGCGTCGGCCCGTGGCGATCGCTCTCCCCGGTGTGATTAAAGACGAGATCGAGGATGACGGCGATGCCTTCGGCGTGAAGGGCGGCGACGGTCTCGCGCAATTCCTTCATACCGCCGGGGACAAGACGCGGATCGAGCGCCATGAAGGCGACAGGATTGTAGCCCCAGCCATTGGTGAGGCCGAGCGGCGGCAGGTGCCGTTCATCGATCCAGGCGGTGATCGGCATCAGCTCGACGGCATTCACGCGCAGCCGTTTGAGATGGGCAATCACAGAGGGATGGGCGAGGGCGGCGACCGTGCCGCGTTGTTTCGCCGGCACATCCGGATGCAGCATGGTGAAAGGCTTGACGGCGATCTCGTATATCAGGCCGCCTGGCTGGAACAGCGGCTTGGCCGGGGCAACGGCGACGTCCCGCGTGACGATCGCCTTCGGCATCAGGTCCCGCGTGTCTTCGCCGACAATGCTCAGGCGCGGATCATATTGGAAAGGCCGATCCAGTTCCTTGGCATAGGGATCGATCAGCAGCTTGGATGGGTCGAACCACAGGCCCTGATCGGGATCGTATGTGCCATGAGCGCGCAGGCCGTAGCGCATGCCATGTTTGGCGTTCTTGACGAACAGACGATGCTCGTCGCCATCGCGGGTGAATGGCAGGCACAGGATTTCCTTCTTGCCCTCCGCATCGAACATGCAAAGCTCGATCCGCTCGGCATTCCTCGACCATACGGCAAATTCAACGCCGGTGTCTGTGAAGGTAGCGCCAAGGGAACGGATTGTCTGATCTGACATGTCTCGTGGGCTTTCCGGGTCGCTAGGAGTAGTCCCCTCTCCCTGCTTGCGGGGAGAGGGTCAGGGTGAGAGGCGGAGCGCTCGGCGAGTTATGCGGTTGCTGTGAATTTTGAGAAGGCCACTCATCCGACCAGTCGCCGCCCAACTTCTCCCCCGCGTTTGCGGGGCGAAGTTAGGCTCACGCCATCATCAGGTGATGACCGTCGGCGCGTCGCGGCCGGTGTGGCCCTTGATATCTGCGATAGCCTGAGCTGCGGCAATCAGGTCGGCGAGCGCTTCCTGCGTTTCGATATTGTGACGGGTCGAATCGGGCTCGTAACGTTCGATGTAGACGCGTAGCGTGGCGCCCGTCGTGCCGGTGCCGGAGAGGCGGAAGACCACGCGTGAGCCGCCTTCGAACATGATGCGGATGCCCTGATGCTGGCTGACGGACTTGTCGACCGGATCGTGATAGGCAAAGTCGTCGGCGGCGGAAACGGTGAGATCACCAATCTGTGTACCAGGCAAGGTCGGCAGCTTTCCGCGCAGCGCTGCAATCAGGCCATTGGCGGCATCGGTGTCGACGCCTTCATAATCGTGGCGGGAGTAATAGTTGCGGCCGTAGGTGGCCCAATGCTGCGTGACGATGTCGATGACGCTCTCGCCGCGCACGGCCAGGATGTTCAGCCAGAGCAGAACGGCCCACAGGCCGTCCTTCTCGCGAACGTGGTTCGAGCCGGTGCCGGAGCTTTCCTCGCCACAAATCGTCGCCATGCCCGCGTCGAGCAGGTTGCCGAAGAATTTCCAGCCGGTCGGCGTCTCGTAGATGCCGATACCGCGCTTTTCGGCAACGCGGTCGGCAGCGCCGCTGGTCGGCATGGAACGGGCAATGCCGGCGATGCCGTGCGAATAGCCGGGGGCGAGATTGGCGTTGGCCGCCAGGATCGCCAGGCTGTCGGACGGGGTAACGTAGATGCCCTTGCCGATGATGAGGTTGCGATCACCGTCGCCGTCCGACGCCGCGCCGAAATCGGGCGCATCGTCGCTCATCATCTCGTCGTAAAGCTCCTTGCAGTGGACGAGATTCGGATCCGGGTGATGGCCGCCGAAATCTGGCAGCGGCAGGAAATTGCGCACCGAGCCATCGGGCGCGCCGAGGCGGATCTCGAAGATTTCCTTGGCGTAAGGGCCGGTTACGGCGCTCATCGCATCGAAGTTAAGGCGGAAGCCGAGGCTGATCAGGTTGCGGATCGCACCGAAATCGAACAGCTCTTCCATCAGAGCCGCGTAGTCTTCGACCGGGTCGATAACCGAAACGATCATACCGCCGACATCTTCGCGGGCGATGCGATCGAGGTTGATATCGGGGAAGTCCGATATCTTGTAGCTGTCGATGACCTTGGAGCGCTCAAAAATGGCGTCGGTGATCTTTTCGGGCGCCGGGCCGCCATTGCCGATATTGTACTTGATGCCGAAGTCTTCCGTCGGTCCGCCGGGATTGTGGCTGGCCGACAGGATGATGCCGCCGAAGGCCTTGTACTTGCGGATGATGTTCGAAGCTGCGGGCGTCGAGAGGATGCCGCCCTTGCCGACCATCACCTTGCCGAAGCCGTTCGCGGCGGCCATCTTGATGGCCTTCTGGATGACCTCGCGATTGTAGTAGCGGCCGTCACCGCCGATGACCAGGGTTTTGCCCTGGTAGCCCTCGAGCGAATCGAAGATCGACTGGATGAAGTTCTCCGCGTAATTCGGCTGCTGGAATTCGGGGACCTTCTTTCGCAGGCCCGAGGTGCCGGGCTTCTGATCCGCATAGGGGGTGGTGGATACGGTTTTAATCATCGGGTTAAGCGCCTCTCGAGACTAGACTGGAGTAGAGAGCGGCATAGCGTTCTGCGCTCCTGCCCCAGGATACGTCGGATTTCATGCCCTGCTTTTGCATCTGCGTCCAGACCTTTCGATCCTGAAAAAGATGCATGGCACGGCGCATGGCTTGTAGCAGTCCTTCGGCGGTGACGGGCGAAAATTGAATGCCGGTGGCGACTTTCGCCTGAAGTGCGGCGTGATTGGCGTCGATAATGGTATCGTTGAGCCCGCCCGTACGCGCAACGATCGGCAGGCAGCCATAACGTAAGCCATAAAGCTGCGTGAGGCCACAGGGTTCGAAGCGCGAGGGGATGATAATCGCGTCACAGCCGGCCTGCATCAGATGCGACATCGGCTCATTATAGCCGGCGGAAACGCCGACGCGGCCGCGATGACGGCCGGCTGCGGCAAATAGCGCGCCTTCCAGTGCCGCGTCGCCGGCACCCAGGATGGCAAGCTTGCCTCCCATCTGGACAATTTCGCTGGCAATACTCGCCAGAAGGTCCATGCCTTTCTGCCAGGTCAGGCGGCTGACGACGCAGAAGATCGGGCCGTCATCGGCATCGAGGCCGAAATGCTCGATGATGCGCTGACGGTTGATGGCGCGATCCTTCAGCGTTGCCGCGCTATAGGTCTGCGCGATCATCGCATCGGTTGCCGGATTCCAGATGTCGTCGTCGATGCCGTTGACGATGCCGTGCAGGCTGTCCGCCCTGCTGGCGATGACGCCTTCCAGACCCATGCCGAATTCCGGCGTCAGGATTTCCGCGGCATAGGACGGGCTGACGGTGGTCAGTGCATGGGCCGTCTGCAGGCCGCCCTTGAGGAAGCCGACATCGCCATAATATTCGATGCCTTCCATGGAAAACGCATGCGCCGGCAGGCGCAGGCCGGGGAAGATGTCGGGGCCGAACTGGCCCTGAAAGGCAATGTTGTGGATGGTGAGCACGCTCGGAAGTTCCGGCGCCGGATAGTAGCGCATGTAGACCGGCACCATGGCGGATTGCCAGTCATGCGCATGCACCAGATCCGGTTGCCATCCGGGCAGTCGGCCGGCGGCGATTTCCGCACCCGCCAGCGACAGAGCGGCGAAGCGCCGCCAGTTGTCGGGATAATCCTTACCGGTAGCATCGACATAGGGGCCGCCGGTGCGATTGTAGTAGGCTGGCGCATCCAGAACGAGAAAGGAAATGCCAGCGTGCTCGACTTCCAGCACAGTCGCCTTTTCGCCGAGCAGGTCGGCAAACTCGAGGCAGACGACCGGATCGCGAATGACCTTCATGACCGCGGGATAGCCCGGGATCAGGGTCTTGGTTTCAATGCCATAGGGATTTAGTGCAATAGGCAGGGCGCCGGCCACATCGGCCAAGCCCCCTGTCTTGATCAGGGGGAAGACTTCGGACGATACCGAGAGAACCTTCATAAGTTACAAATCCAGCTTGTCGATCATCGTCTGCGTGATGAGGCAGATGCCGCTTTCCGTGCGGCGCCAGCGCTTGGCATCCAGCTCCGGATCCTCGCCGACGATCAGCCCTTCGGGAATGGTGACACCATGATCGATGACGACGTTCTTGAGCTGCGCGCGGCGACCGACCTTGACGCTGGGCAGCACCACGGCTCCCTCCAGCTTGGAGTAGGAGTTGGCGCGCACGCCGGTAAACAGCAGACTGTTGTAGAGGCTGGCGCCTGAGATGATGCAGTCGCCGGCGACGACGGAAGAGACTGCCGAACCGCGGCGATCCTCGTCGTCATGGACGAACTTGGCCGGAGGGCTGATTTCGGCATAGGTCCAGATCGGCCAGGACTTGTCGTAGATGTCGAGCTCCGGCACCACGGCGGTCAGGTCGATATTGGCCTGCCAATAGGCATCGATCGTGCCGACATCGCGCCAATAGGCCTCACGCTCGAAATCCGAGCGGACGCAGGATTGCGTGAAGCGATGCGCGACGGCTTTGCCGTTCTTGACGATGTAGGGGATGATGTCCTTGCCGAAGTCGCGGCTCGAATTCGGATCGGCCGCATCGCGCTTCAGGCATTCGATCAGGAACTTGGTGTGGAAGACATAGATGCCCATCGATGCTAGCGCGAAATCCGGATTGCCGGGAATGCCTGGCGGATCTGCGGGCTTCTCGACGAAATCGATGATCTCGTCTTTCTCGTTGACGTGCATGACGCCGAAGCCGACGGCTTCCATGCGGGGCACTTCGAGGCAGCCGATCGTGACTTGAGCGCCAGAATCGACGTGCTGCTGCAGCATCCATTCATAGTCCATCTTATAGATATGGTCGCCGGCGAGGATGACCATGTATTCCGGGCCATAGGGCTCGATGATGTCGATGTTCTGGTAGACTGCGTCGGCGGTGCCCTCATACCATTGCGTTTCCGACACGCGCTGCGAAGCCGGCAGGATATCGAAGCTCTCGTTTCGTTCCGGGCGGAAGAAGTTCCAGCCGCGCTGCATGTGGCGGATCAGCGAGTGCGCCTTGTACTGGGTGGCGACACCGATGCGGCGAATACCGGAATTGAGCGCGTTGGAGAGGGCGAAATCGATGATTCGGGTCTTGCCGCCGAAGTAGACCGCTGGCTTGGCGCGGCGATCGGTCAGTTCCTTCAATCGGCTGCCTCGGCCCCCGGCAAGAACGTAGGCCATGGCGTCGCGTGCCAGCGGCTGGAAACGTTTTTCTACCATTTTATTCCTCCCTGTCCGTAGTGATCTCAAAATTCCGGTTCGAGCATGATGGTCGCCAGCGGAGGCAGCGTTATTGTCGCTTGTATGCCACCGCCGGCACTTACGGCCTGCACACGCCCGCCGTTGCCCTTGCCGCTGCCGCCATAAATGTCGGCATCGGTATTCAGTATCTCACGCCACCGCCCCTCAACTGGCAAGCGCAAGGTATAATTTTCACGGTAGACTGGCGTGAAATTGGTGATGACTGCAACCGGTTTTTCGCCGGGCGCCTTGCGCAGCCAGGCAAAGACCGAATTCTCGAAATCATCGACAATCAGCCACTCGAAACCATCGCCCTCGCAGTCGCGGGCATGCAATGCCGGCTTGCTGCGATAGGTGAAATTGAGATCGCGCACGAGGCGCCGCATGCCTTCATGCATACGGTATTGCAGCAGATTCCAGTCCAGAGCGCGCTCTTCGCTCCACTCGCTCCACTGCGCGAATTCCTGGCCCATGAACAGCAACTTCTTGCCGGGATATCCCCACATGAAGGCATAATAAGCGCGCAGGTTGGCGAATTTCTGCCAGTCGTCGCCGGCCATTTTGGCGATCAGCGACCCTTTGCCGTGCACCACCTCGTCATGGGAGAGCGGCAGCACGAAGTTTTCCGAGAAAGCGTAGATCAGGCCGAAGGTCAGCTCATTGTGATGATATTTGCGGTGCACGGCCTCGCGGGAGAGGTAGCTCAGCGTGTCGTGCATGAAGCCCATGTTCCACTTGAAGCCGAAGCCGAGGCCGCCTTCGTGAACTGGTTGCGATACCTTCGGCCAGGAGGTCGATTCCTCGGCGATGGTCATGACGCCCGGATGCGCGCCATAGACCCTCGTATTCATCGACTGGAGGAAGCGCACCGCCTCAAGATTTTCGTTGCCGCCATATTCGTTCGGGATCCATTCTCCATGCTTGCGGGAATAGTCGAGATAGAGCATGGAGGCGACGGCATCGACGCGCAAACCGTCCAGATGGTATTTTTCTGCCCAGAAGAGTGCGTTGTTCTCCAGATAGGAGAGGACCTCGGTACGGCCGAAATTGTAGATCGCCGTATTCCAATCGGGGTGAAAGCCCTTGCGCGGGTCTTCATGTTCGTAGAGCGCCGTGCCGTCGAACCAGCGCAGGCCATGTTCGTCGGTCGGGAAATGTGCCGGCACCCAATCGAGAATGATGCCGATGCCGACTTTGTGGCAGCCGTTGACGAAACGGGCAAAGCCTTCCGGCTCGCCGAAACGGGCGGTGGGCGCATAAAGACCAGTGGTCTGATAACCCCAGGAAGGATCGTAGGGGTGCTCGGTGATCGGCAGGAATTCGATATGGGTAAAGCCCATGTCGACACAATAGGGGATCAGGCGCGAGGCCAGCTCATCCCAGGACAGCATCGATCCGTCATCGCGGCGTTGCCAGGAGCCTGCGTGCACCTCATAGATGCTGATGGGCTGGCGACGCTGGTCGACGCTTGCCCAATGCTCGCGATGGGCCGCATCTTCCCAGACCTGATTGAGTCCGTTGGCTGTGACGGACGCCGTCTTCGGGCGGAGCTCGCTGCGGCGGGCGAAAGGATCGGCCTTCAGCGGCAGCAGCACGCCATCTTGGCCGCGAATCTCGAACTTGTAGGCAACGCCGGCCGGAACATCCGGAGCAAAGATTTCCCAAATGCCGGAGTCGGAGCGGAAGCGCATGACATGCCGGCGGCCATCCCAACCATTGAAATCGCCGACGACCGAGACGCGCTGGGCGTTTGGTGCCCAGACCGCGAAGTGAAAGCCCTGAACGCCCTCGTGTTTCAGGGGATGGGCGCCCATCTTGTCGAAGAGGCGCAAATGCGTGCCCTGGCGGGCGAAATAGTCGTCCATCGGCCCGAGAACCGGGCCGAAGCTGTAGGGGTCGGTGATCGCCCATTCGGCATCGCCGCGCCTGGCGCGATAGCGCACCGGTTGCTGCTTGGAGAGTTTTACCTCGCCGGAGAAAAAGCCCGCCGGATCGAGACAATCCAGCTCACCGATTACGGTGCCATCCAGCGCGGTGGCGGTTACTGCCTCCGCGCCAAGGATGAAACAACGCGCTACAAATCCGTCATCCATCCGATGCACGCCGAGAACGGCGAATGGGTCGGAATGTGTGCCTGCGAGAATTGCAGCAATATCGCCTGCCGAAATGTCCCTCAAGCTTGTGCCGTCAGCGGGTCTCTTCGGCTTTTTCATCCAGCTCTCCAGATTTCCTTGGCATATTGACGGATCGTCCGATCGGAGGAGAACCAACCCATGCGCGCGGTGTTGTTGATCGTCTTGGCGTACCACTCGGACGGATTGGCCCAGAGGATGTCGACTTCGCGCTGGGCTGCGGCATAGGCATCGAAATCGGCGGCAACCATGAACCAGTCATGGCTGTAGATGCCTTCGATCAGGTTGGCATAGCGGCTGCGGTCGTCCGGCGAGAAGACGCCCGAGGCGATGGCCGCAAGCGCCTGAGCGAGCTCGCGCGAGCGTTCGATGACGGCGCGAGGGTCATGGCCGTCGCTGCGCAGGCTGGCGACTTCATCTGCCGTGAGGCCGAAGATGATGATGTTGTCCTCGCCGACATTATCGCGCATTTCGACATTGGCGCCGTCGAGCGTGCCGATGGTCAGCGCGCCGTTGAGGCCGAATTTCATGTTGCCGGTGCCCGACGCTTCCATGCCGGCTGTCGAAATCTGCTCGGAGAGGTCAGCGGCCGGAACCATGACTTCGGCGAGAGAGACGTTGTAGTTCGGCACGAAGACGACCTTCAGCAGGCCACGTACCGACGGGTCGTTGTTGATGACGCGGGCGACGTCGTTGATCAGCTTGATGATGAGCTTGGCGTTATGGTAGCTCGGCGCCGCCTTGCCGGCGAAGAGCTTGACGCGCGGCTGCCAATCCAGCTCGGGATGCGAGCGGATCTGGTCGTAAAGAGCGACTGTTTCGATGATGTTGAGAAGTTGACGCTTGTATTCGTGAATGCGCTTGATCTGGATGTCGAACATCGCATTTGGATCGAGCTTGATGCCCATGCGGCTCGCGACCAGATTGGACAACTGCACCTTGTTGGCGCGCTTGACGGCAGCAAACTTCTGCTGGAAGGCGCTGTCGCGGGCGAACTGATCCAGGGGTTTCAGTTTTTCGGCATCGTCGAGGAAGGCGTCGCCGATCGTTTCGCGGACGAGGTTTGTCAGACCGGGATTGCACTGCATCAGCCAGCGGCGCGGTGTGATGCCGTTGGTCTTGTTGTTGATGCGATCCGGATAGAGCTTATGCAGGTCGGCAAAGACGGTGACCTTCATCAAGTCGGTATGCAGCGCGGAAACGCCGTTGATCGAATGCGAGCCGACGAAGGCGAGATTGCCCATGCGCACGCGGCGATCGCCGTTCTCGTCGATCAGAGAGATCGAGCGGATTTCCGTATCGTTGAAGTTGCGAGCCTTGCGGGCTTCGACAAGAATCTTCGCATTGATGGCGTAGATGATCTGCATGTGTCGCGGCAGGAGCCGTTCGAACAGCGGCACCGGCCAGCTTTCGAGCGCTTCCGGCAGCAGCGTATGGTTGGTGTAGCCGAAGGTGTTGCGGGTGATATCCCAGGCTTTGTCAAATTCGAAGCCATGGACATCGACCAGGAGACGCATCATTTCCGTGACGGAAACGGCTGGATGCGTGTCGTTCAGCTGGATTGCGACCTTGTCGGCCAGGTTGGTCAGATCGTCGTACTGCTGGAGATGGCGGCGAATAATGTCCTGCAGCGAGGCTGACGAGAAGAAGAATTCCTGGCGCAGGCGCAGCTCCTGGCCGGCGGGCGTCGCATCGGCCGGATAGAGGACGCGCGTCAGGCTTTCGGCCTTGTTGCTTTCACGCAGCGCGCCGATGTGGTCGCCAGCGTTGAAGGCATCGAGCAGGATTGGGTCGATCGGCTGCGCCGACCAGAGACGGAGCGTGTTGACGCGCTTGGCGCGCCAGCCGACGACGGGCGTGTCGAAGGCAGTGGCGATAACGCGCTCGGCCGGCTTCCAGACATAACGGGGCTGATCGTCATGGCCACCGACGGTTTCGACGCCGCCGCCAAAGCCGATTTCATAGGAGCTTTCCTGGCGCTCGAATTCCCATGGGTTGCCATGGGCCAGCCAGGTTTCCGGCAGCTCCACCTGCCAGCCATCCGCCATCTGCTGCCGGAACAGGCCGTGCACATAGCGAATGCCGTAGCCATAGGCCGGCACATCGACGGTCGCCATGGATTCCATGAAGCAGGCGGCGAGACGGCCAAGGCCGCCATTGCCGAGCGCCGCATCAGGCTCGAGGCCGGCGATGACGCGGATATCGACGCCGAGCGAAGAGAGCGCGTTGGTGATCTCTTCCATCAAGCCGAGGTTGGAAACCGCGTCGCGCATGAGGCGCCCGATCAGGAATTCCAAGGATAGATAGTATACGCGCTTGGCGCCGGTCTCGTAGACCCGGCGGGTCGATTCCATCCATTTGTCGATGACGCGGTCACGAATAACGAGGATCGTCGCCGTCAGCCAGTCGTGCGGCTTAGCCACTTTCGCATCCTTGCCGATGCGATAGGTCAGGCGTTCGATAATTTCTTCCGCAAGGATTTCGGGGCGGGAACTGCGTGGGGCTGGAACGGGGAGATCAGCCTTCGTCAAATTATTCATACTATCAACTCTCGCCATTTGTGTTTTATATTCAGGGTGTTATGCCCGATTAAACCAAATTTCCTCTCCTCTTCACTATCAGTTTACGCACTGATGTAAAGCAGTTGCAACAGGGGAGTTGAGCAGATGCCAAAATAGCCGCCAAATGCTTGTTTCCGGCGGGAAATGACTTGATTCCGATGATGTTTCCGGCTCTTATTCGCGCATCATTGAAACGAAAAGCCGCGCGATACACGTTCCGCGCGGCTTTTTCTTTTGCATCGTCCTGTGATTGCTTCGCGCGAGGCGCCTGCAAGGTCAATTGGTCAGCAGTGTCATCTGCTTTGCCGCTTGAGCGCCGATGGTCTTGAAGGCGGTGACCAGATCGGACATTTGCTGCGCATCAAAATAATTGGATGGGCTTGATGCGCAGGAGGCGAGCAAGGTTTGTCCACGCGTCGGGGCCATGAAGGCGACCGTGTAAATCTGCACACCGGCATCTTTTGCGGCTTTACAGGTCGCCAGTGTTTTTTGATCCGAGCTCGTGTCGTTGTTTTCGCCGTCTGTCATCAGAACGATATATTTCTGGAAGCTTTTATTGCCTCCATTGCTCTGCGCAGTTGCTTCAGTCGTAGATGCGACGCTGTTATAGGCTTTTTTCATCGGGGCGTTCGACTCAGTGCCACCCGACGCATTCAGTCCGCTAACGACGTTGGTGCGCGTCGTCTTTGTTCCCCAAGCAAGGTTGCTGAAGCTATCAACCTGGCTGCTCCACGCAATGGCTGCAGTGCGAACATATTGTGACTTGGGATCGGCAGCATCCAGTTGGTCAAGAAGATTGCCAACTGCCGTCTTCAGCGCATCTATCTTTTTGACGTAGCAGGGGCTTAATGGATTTGGATACTGATAGAGATAGGTCCCATCAGTATAGTATTGCGTGCAGCTGCTCTGTGACTTGTCGATGGCATTCGTGTTCAGCAGCATCGATCCGGACTTATCGAGTGCGATCTCCATCGATAGGGCGGTTTTTTGAATAGCCGTTCCGCTTGTTGTCGAGCTGGATGCCGCGATGGATACCGATTGCATGCCAAGCAAGCGGCTCATGCTATTGACCGGCATGCTATAGGAAGCGTTGACCGTGACCGAATAGCTTGTGCCGCCGGATGAATTGCTGCTCGACGTTACCGAGGTCGACGTTCCAGCCTTTAGTGCATCCGCTGTCGCGCCATCTCCGGACAGGTAGTTAGACATCTGCCCCAGGACGAAATTGTTGCCGAGATCCTTGGCGGTCGTCGTGGTCGCCGTGCCATTGGCGAGCGCCGTTGCGGCGGCGAGCGCGGCGGCATCCGTTGCCTCCTGGAGCTGGCTGTGCGACAGCGTCATGTTCGTGACATCGAGCGCAACGCCGCCGGTAGCGACCAGCACCGGTATGGAAACTGCGGTCAAAATGCCGAAGTTTCCAGCGCTATTGGCCAGAAATTTCTTAAATATACCAAGTATATCCGAACCGGAGATCATCATGTCCGCCTGCTGGAGGGAGTTAAAAGCCTCAAGAATGGGCCGGACTATCGACGAAAAATATGAGTCAATCGTTTAAGTAGTAGTTTGAATTTTTACAAACCGCCTGATTGGTCTCATTTTGATGTGGTTCTATATTGTATTAGCTTTGTATTAGCTTTGTATTATATTAGAGGGATTACATCTACAGCTTGAACGGTTTTTTGGTCACCGTAACCTTTAAGCACGCCGATGACGGGTGCCACATCGGAATAATCGCGGCCATAGGCGACGACGATGTGATCTGTGCCGGCCGGGATATTGTTGGTCGGGTCAAGCTCGATCCACCCCGCCGTCTCCCCACACCAGACGCGCACCCAAGCATGCATGGCGTCGGCGCCTTCGAGCCTTTCCTTGCCCGGTGGCGGAATGGTGCGCAGGAAGCCGCTGACATAGCCGGCCGGAATGCCGAGGCTGCGCAGCGCGATGATCATCACATGCGAAAAATCCTGGCAGACGCCGCGCTTGATACGGAAAGCCTCCTTGGGCGTGGTGTCCACCGTCGTTGCCTTGGGATCGTAGGTAAAATCCTTGTGTATCTGCGCGCAGACCGCATGGGCGATCTGCAGAGTCGTCAGATTCGTAGCCTTCCACTGCCTGCTATAATCGGCAATCTCGCTTGTTTCAGGCAGGCGCGGGCTGCTGCCGCGGAAATGGTGAGGGGAAGAAGGATCGATTGACCAGCAATCGTCGATCTCTTCAGGCAACTTGGCGAGCAGGGGTGAAAAGTCGGCCGTGACAGGCTGGCTTTCCACCTGCACACGTGCCTGCATGCGGATGTCGAGCCTTTCATGCGGATCTCGCACCAGGATCGAGGTTGCCGGATGCTGGAAGAAATCCGTGAAGTTCGATTGCTCGTCCGGCCCCGGGGTTATTTTCACCGAGCCGGCGATCAGCCGTTGCCGATTGGGCAGGGAGAGCGGCATGACGCGCAGAATATGCCGCGCGCCGCTTGCCGGTACGTCATAGATATAGCCCATATGAAGCGAGAGGTCGTAGAGCATCACGTCATCCGAGATAGGTGCGTGCCAGCAGGTCGGAAAGCCGCTCCAGTTCGCGCGCGAGCTGCTGGTAGACCTCGACTGTCATCGTTTCCGGCGTCATCACGGCCAACCCCGAATGCAGCCGCATGGCCTCGCGATAGAAGGGCGACATCTGGCCGTTGACGAAAGCATTCGGCAGTTGCTCGACCTCACGGTGGATCTCATTCATCTGGAAGAGGATCGAGCGCGGGTTGAGGGGATCGAGCGCCAAAAGGTCCGTCACCGTCAGGCGAGCGGTATTGACGTTGTAGCGGCGGCGATGGGTCATGACGCTATCGCCGATTTCCAGCAGCATGTCGAGTGCGCCATCGGGCGCATCGGGGCCGGACATATGGCCGAGCAGTCGCGTCATGTGCAGGCCGCGTTCGATATAGCGGCCGAGCGACAGGAAGCGCCAGCCGGTGAAGCGATACATGTTCTCGTGCACGAGGCCGGCAAAGCCCGCGAGCTTGCGCAGCAGGATCGTCATCGCATGGCTGGCGTCATCGCCGTGCTTCACGCCTTCCTTGAAGCGGCGTGCCGTCTTGGCAAGGTCGTTCAGTGCCAGCCAGCCGTCCGGAGAGAAGCGATCGCGGATATTGCTGGCCGAATAGACTGCGCTATCGATGTTACGCAGCAGATTTTCCGGCACCGCCTGCTTGGTATCGATGTCGATGGCGGCAAGATAGTCGCTGACGTCGGCAAGCAGCGGCTGCTTCGGATCGGCCGCTTCGGCGAAACGCCCGTGCCAGGCGCGTAAGATGCGCAGCGCCCCTTCGGCACGCTCGATGTAGCGGCCGAGCCAGTAGAGGTTGTCGGCGGCGCGGCTCGGCAGGCTGCCCGGCATATTGCGGGTGAAAGTTTCTTCGGTCGGCAGCAGCGTATGGGCTTCGACGGGCTTGTCGGAGACGATCCAGACGTCGGCCGCCGAGCCGCCGGCCTGCATGGCGATGGCGGCGACATCATCGCCGCTGCCGATGCGGGCGAAGCCGCCGGGCATGATCTGCCAGCCGTTTTCCGTGCGGGCGGCGAACACGCGCAGGCTCATCGGCCGCGGCGTCAGCTTGCCGTTGACCCAGGCCGGCGTGGTCGAAAGCGTCACCACTTCCTGGCCGACCAGCTTCTGGCCTTCGGTCGCCAGCCAGTCTGCGATCGAATCGCGGGCGGTGCTGCGCAATGTCGAGCCCAGCACTGATTGGCCGTTGTCATCGAAGAATGGCATGCGGGAATAGGCTGGACCGATCACCATTTTCTCGATGTTGGCGGCGACATGCTCGCGTTCGCTCTTCTGGCCGCACCACCAGGTCGCGATCGACGGAAGCTTCAACTCCTCACCGCGCAGATGCCGGCAGATGGTCGGCATGAAGGCGAGCAGGGCGCGTGTCTCAAGGATGCCGGAGCCGAGGGCATTGACGATGGTTACCGTCTGTGCCCGCAACGCTTCGACTATGCCTGGCGTGCCGATATGGGATTGCTGGTTGAGCTCCAGCGGATCGGCATAGGCTGCATCGAGACGGCGCCAGAGCACGCTGATTGGCCGCAACCCTGCGACCGTGCGCACCATCAGCTGGTCGTTGACGACGGTGATATCCTCGCCTTCCAGCAGCATGAAACCGAGATAGCGGGCGATATAGGCGTGCTCGTAATAGGTCTCGTTGGCAGGCCCCGGCGTCAGAACGGCGACGCGTCCCTCGGTGCCGCGCTTGCCGCCGAGCAGCGCATCGCGAAAGGCGCCGAAGAAGGAGGCGAGGCGATGGACTTTGGTTTCGGCATAGATATCGGAGAACGCTCGGGTGGTGGCGACGCGGGTTTCGAGTGCGAAGCCGGCACCCGATGGTGCCTGGGCGCGGTCGGCGAGCACCCACCAATTACCATCCGGACCGCGGCCGACTTCGAACGCCAGGAAATGCAGGTAGTGGCCATGCGCAGGCTTAACGCCGACGAGCGGGCGTAGGAATTCGGGATTGGCCGCGATCAAGGCCGGCGGCAACAGTCCTTCGTTCACCAGACGACTGTCGCCATAGATGTCGGCGATAATCTCTTCGAGCAGATCGGCGCGCTGGCGCAAGCCCTCCGACAGCGACTGCCACTCGCGCTCATCGATGAGCACGGGAATATGCGAGATCGGCCAGCCGCGTTCGCTGACGCCCGTCGTCCCATAGGCTCGATAGAAAACGCCCGCATCGCGTAGATAGCGATCGGCGCGGGCGAAGCGCTCGGTCAGCTCCTGTTCCGACATGCGCGACAGCGCCGACAGAAGGTTTTGCCAGACCGGGCGGACGGCGCCTTTATTGTCGACCATTTCATCGGCGACACCAGGCAAAGGACGATAGGCAAAGGCCGGCGCCTTGCCGATGCCAGTCTTTACGTCGTCCCGCCGTTCCGTCGCCGGTTTTCTACTCATGCATAGTTCCGTCTCAAATTCCTGCCGGCCGCCTGAGGTCGAGTGTCAGCGGGAATTCCACCGATGCAGTCTCCGGTCTCAGGGCATAGCCACCCGCTGTATGCCCCCAAGGCTCGAAACGCGCAAGACGTCGCGCTTCCGCCTCGTTGCCATTGACGGGGAAGGTGTCATAGTTCCGGCCGCCCGGGTGAGCAACATTGTAGATGCAGCCGCCGATCGAACGGCGTGACCATGTATCGTAGATATCGAAGGTCAGCGGCGTGTCGATGGGCAGGACGGGATGCAGGCCCGAGGCCGGATGCCAGGCCTTGTAGCGCACGCCGGCGACCGAAACGCCCGCCATTCCCGTCGGCGTCAGCGGCACGGGACGGCCGTTGCAGGTAACCGTATAGCGGGAGGGATTGGCGGTCTCGAACCGAACCTGCAGGCGCTCGACCGATGAATCGACATAACGCACGGTGCCGCCGACAGCACCTTCTTCGCCGAGCACATGCCACGGCTCCAGCGCCTGGCGCAGTTCCAGCTTGCAGCCCTCATATTCCACCTCGCCGCAGAAGGGGAAACGGAATTCGAGCTGCGCCTGAAACCATTCCGGCCGCAGATCGAAGCCGTTTTCACGGAGATCGGCGAGCACGTCAAGGAAATCCTGCCAGATATAATGCGGCAGCATGAAGCGATCATGCAGCGTCGTGCCCCAGCGCACGAACCGGCCGTCGATGGGGTTGCGCCAGAAGCGGGCGATCAGCGCGCGCACCAGCAATTGCTGGGCAAGGCTCATGCGGGCATTCGGCGGCATTTCGAAACCGCGGAACTCGACGAGGCCGAGGCGTCCTGTCGGGCCATCCGGCGAGAACAGCTTGTCGATGCAGATTTCCGAGCGATGGGTGTTGCCGCTGGAGTCGGTCAGAAGATTGCGGAAAAGCCGGTCGACCAGCCAGGGCAGAGGCGAGTTGCCGCGGCCGGGCGCAGGCACCTGTGCAAGCGCGATTTCCAGCTCATAGAGGCTGTCATGGCGGGCTTCGTCGATGCGCGGCGCCTGGCTGGTCGGGCCGATGAACAGGCCGGAAAAGAGATAGGAGAGCGATGGATGGCGCTGCCAGTGCAGCACCAGGCTCTTCAACAGGTCGGGGCGGCGAAGGAACGGGCTGTCGTTCGGATTGGCGCCGCCAACGACGACATGATTGCCGCCACCGGTGCCGGTGTGACGCCCGTCGATCAGGAATTTGTCTGTGCCGAGACGTGTCTGTCGCGCCTCTTCGTAAACCGCCGTCGTGATGTCGACGCAGTCGTGCCAGTTCGACGCAGGATGGATATTGACCTCGATCACGCCCGGGTCGGGCGCGACGCGAATGACGTTGATGCGTTCGTCCTGTGGCGGCGAATAGCCTTCGATGTGAACCGGCAGCGCAAGTTCAGCCGCGGCATTCTCGGCGGCCGCCAACAGTTCGAGATAATGTTCGATCTTTTCGACCGGAGGCATGAAGACGCAAAGCCGACCGTCACGCGGTTCGACAGAGATCGCGGTGCGAACGGCGCCGCCGATTTCGCCGAGCGTCTGTTCGACCCGCGATTGCGAGCTTTCGTCCACCTGGAACGAGGCTTCTGGCATGGCGCGGCCAGCCGGCACGATGACGTCGGGCAGAGGCGTGCGCGGAATGGAGGGATCGGCCGTGTGGATATAGGGGTAGCGTGACGGCGGCACATAAGGGAGCGTGCCGAGCGGCAGGCGATAGCCGACCGGCGAATCGCCGGGGACAAGGAAAATCTTGCCGCGGCGTGTGCGCCACTTTTCACTGACCCAGCGGGTACCGCCGGCGCGCGCGTTCCATGCCTGTATGGGCAGTATGTAGCCGGTTGGAGTCGTCAGACCGCGCTCGAAAACACGGGCGATGCGGCTACGCTCCTCGGGATCCTTGAGCTTCGAATTGGAAGGATCGACGTTCTCGGGCAGGCTCCCCTCCTTGACGATCCATTCAGCCGGGTCTTCGTAAGCCGGTTGCACCATGTCAGGCTCGATCGCCAGTTCCTTGGCAATCGCATTCAGAAGCTTGCCGGCGCTCTCCGAGTCCGCACCGGTCTGTGCCGTTTCTTCGGCGATCAGAGCGGGGTTCTGCCAGATCGGCCGGCCGTCCTTGCGCCAGTAAAGCGAGAAGGTCCAGCGGGGCAGGCTTTCGCCGGGATACCATTTGCCCTGGCCATAATGCAGGAAGCCGCCGGGCGCGAAGCGCTCGCGCAGGCGCCGGATCAACTGATCGGCAAGGTCGCGTTTGGTCGGGCCGACGGCGGCGGTGTTCCATTCTTCAGACTGGAAATCGTCGATCGAGACGAAGGTCGGCTCGCCGCCCATCGTCAGGCGCACGTCGTCTTGTCTGAGGACGGCATCGACCTTTTCCCCGAGCTCATTCAACGCTTCCCAGCTTTCGTCGGAGAACGGCTTGGTGATGCGCGGATGTTCGGCGACGCGGGTGACCGTCATTGCGAAGTCGAATTCGGTCTTGGCCTCGCCGAAGTAGCCGCCGGAGATCGGGGCGGCATTGCGATAATGCGGCGTGGCGGCAAGCGGAATATGGCTCTCGCCGGTGAGCAGCCCCGAGGTCGGATCGAGGCCAACCCAGCCGGCGCCGGGAAAATAGACTTCCGCCCAGGCATGCAGGTCGGTGAAATCGACTTCGGTGCCGGAAGGGCCGTCGAGCGCCTTCAGGTCGGGCGTGAGCTGGATGAGATAGCCGGAGACGAAGCGGGCGGCGAGGCCGAGGTGGCGCAGCACCTGCACCAGCAGCCAGCTCGTGTCGCGGCAGGAACCCCTAGCCGCTTCCAAGGTCTCCTCGGGCGTCTGTACGCCGGCTTCCATGCGGATGACGTAGCCGATCTCATTCTGCAGGCGCGTATTGAGGCCGACGACCATGTCGACGGTTTTTTGTTCTGAGCGGTCGAGCGTGGCGAGGAAGGCTTTCAGCCGGGGGCCGGGCTCCTCTGGCTTCATATAGATCGACAGATCCTCGCGGATGGTCTCGGGATAGTCGAAGGGCCATCTGGTGGCTTCCTCTTCGACGAAGAAGTCGAAGGGATTGTAGACCGTCATGTCGGCGACGAGATCGACCTCGATCTTCAGTTCTGTCACCGGATCGGGAAAGACGAACCGGGCGAGATAGTTGCCGTAGGGATCCTGCTGCAGATTCACGAAATGATTTGATGGTGTGACCTTCAGCGAGTGGCTCAGCACATGGGTTTTGGAATGCGAGGCGGGTTTCAAGCGGATGATCTGGGGGCCAAGGCGGACCGGATTGTCATACTTGTAGTGAGTGAGATGATAGATGCTTGCCTTGATCGCCATATGTCTCTTCGCCTAGCCCGCATCATTGTGCGATGATTGCCGTTCCCACGGGCAGTGTGTGCAATGCAGCGAAAGAAAGCAAGGCGTGTCGGCATTTCATCAAAGTCTTGCGGTTCAAAGCCAAAAGCAAAGACGGCGAGCTTTCGCCCGCCGTTCTGAAATCTCAATCGATCTGCTTGCTGTCAGCTTCTGCCAAACTCGTCGACGAGGCGGATGATATCGTCTTCGCCGAGGTAGGAGCCGGTCTGTACTTCGATCAGTTCCAGCAGGATCTTGCCCGGGTTAGCCAGGCGATGCACTTCGCCAAGCGGAATATAGACCGATTCGTTTTCGCGCAGCATCTGCACATTCTCGCCGACCGTCACTTCCGCCGTACCCTTGACGACGACCCAGTGCTCGGAACGATGGTGATGCTTCTGCAGAGACAGCTTCTTGCCCGGCAGCACGAAGATGCGCTTGACCTGGAAGCGGTCGCCATTCAGCACCGACGTGTAGCCGCCCCATGGGCGATAGGAGGTCGGGTGCGTCTCTGTGAGCTTGGCGGTCTTTTTCTCGCTTGCCAGCAATTTGACGAGCTTGCCGACTTCCTGGCTGTCCTTGAGAGGCCCGACATAGACGGCGTCTTCACTGGCGATGACGGCGACGTCTTCAAGGCCTTGCACGGCCACATGGAGGCTGTGCGACATCACGAGCGAATTCTTCGTGTTGACCAGCGTCGCGGCGCCGGTGGAGACGTTGCCGCTTTCGTCGCGCTTGCCGACTTTCCAGACCGCATCCCAGCTGCCGAGGTCGGACCAGGTGAAGGGCGAGGGAACGACGGCGGCATTGGCGGTCTTTTCCATCAGCGCGTAGTCGATCGAGATGTTCGGGCTCTTGGAGAAATGATCCGCATCCAGGCGGGTGAAATCCAGATCGCGCGTCGATTTGGAAACGGCCTTGCTGGCGGCCTTTTCGACGTCGGGCGCAAATTCCTTCATCTCGGCGAGAAGCTGAGCGGCTGAGAACATGAACATGCCCGAGTTCCAGTAGAAATGGCCGCTCGCAACCATCTCCTCGGCCTTTTCCAGGACAGGCTTCTCGACGAAGCGCTTGACGGCATGCGCGCCTGATGGCAGCGCCTTGCCGCTTTCGATGTAGCCATAGCCGGTGGCCGGCTCGGTGGGCTTGATGCCGAAGGTGACGAGCTTGCCTTGAAGCGCGGTATCGCGCGCTAGGCGCACGCAATCGTAATAGGTCTTGCCGGCGTCGATCTCGTAGTCGGAACCAAGGACGTGCATGATCGCGTCCTTGTCGAAAAGCTCGGCAACAAGTTCCGCGGCGGCAGCGACGGCTGCGGCGGTATTGCGGGCGACCGGCTCCAGCAATATGGCTGCCAGCTTCAGATCCAGCTCGCGTGCCTGTTCGGCGACGAGGAAGCGGAATTCCTCATTGGTCAGAACGATCGGTGCCTCATAGAGCTCAGGATCCGCAACGCGCTTCAGCGTGTTCTGAAACAGCGTGCTGTCGCCGATGAACTGAATGAACTGCTTCGGAGCGGAAGCGCGCGACAGCGGCCAAAGCCGCGTGCCCTTGCCACCTGCCATGATCACCGGAACGATTTTTGCCGCCATGCTCTGCCTCTCCTGGACATCTCACTTGGAGCGTCTTTTAACGATGCACAACCATTGTGCTTTCGCCAAGCTCCTTCGACAATTTCCATCGCGATTGCGATATTTTTTCTTAAAGCGCAGCGTTAATACGTCGAGATCGTAAACAATCGGCGACTTTAATCTGGAAACATCAGTGAAAGTTCTCGGCTAGGCTCAGGACCTATTAAATTTCTTGCATGATGGGTACGAGATTGATTCCATAACGGCGAACAAGAGCCGTCATGAGCGATTTGTTTTGGCTGTCGCAGGCGCAGATGAAGCGCATCGAGCCGTGTTTTCCGTCGTCTCACGGCGTTCCGCGCGTTGACGACCATCGCGTCCTGAGCGGCATCGTCATCCGCAACGGCCTGCGCTGGCGCGACGCATCTGAAGGCGCATCGCACCGCTGCGAGTCTGCTCAAAAAAGGGCTCCTTCCCGCTGTCTCGGTCGGACGAAAGGCGGCCTGAACTCCATTAGCCCGTCCAGACCTCGTTCAGCAGCTTTCGGCCAGAACGGCTGACCGGCAGCACCGTGTCGTCATTGACGCGAACGCCGCGCCGGCAGGCTCGCATCGAGGCCTTTTCGGCGAGCTGGTGTGACACCCAATGCGAGCGATGGACACGCACGCCGCCATCCTCGCCAAGCGCCGCAATCGCGGCTGCGAGATTCATCAGGATCAAGGCCTCGCCGCGGTCGGTCCGTACCCTCACGTAATGGTCCTCGGCGCTCAGGGCGAGGATGGCGGCGTTGCGGATCCCGACCGGAAGCTTCGCGCGCAACGCCTGGTCGGTAGTCGGATGAAGCTGCTGCTGCGCCTCGCATGCGGTGCTTTGTGGGCGGGACTGCCGGAGCAAGGTCCAGCCGAGACTTGCGATCGCGAGATTGGACAGCAGCACCTGGATCGTCAGCTCGGAATAGGTAACATGGGCAAGCGCCCGAGGCGCCGACAAGCCCAAGGCTTCGAGAACGATCCAGCCGCCGACCGGAGCTGTGATGGCGCCAATTGCAAGCATCGCCCAAAATGGCAATGCGCCGCCGAACCAAAATCGCTGAACGATTTCGCAGAGCGCAAAGGCGATCGCGCAGATGGCAATGGCGACCCCGGCGAAATGCAACAGGCGGAGTGGAAGCGTCATGCTGACATAAGTGCCGAACGCACCCGTTACGGCAAGCGCCGTCGCGACGACGAGTGGGAGCAAGATGGCGGCGGGACGGCGCCACTGAAGGGGCGCAGCTGCCGAGAAGATGCCGGGAATGGTCACTGGCGAATAAACCCTACCGTTCGCGAAATCGGGCTCGACCTGCTCGGCTGCCCTTACGTAACAGGATAGCGGCTCACAAGAGGTGCATCAATGACAATTGCGATTTACAAGCGGCTCCGCGCGGCCGCCTTGCTGTTCTGCAGCACACCGATGGTGATGGGCCTGCTCTTCGGCGCAGCGAGCGCCGCCGAGGCAGGGTGGCGGCCCTACGAGGTCCCGCCCTCCGTCACCAACCCCGAGAAGATCCCGGCCGCTCTGTACTACCCGACGCAGGCGCCTATGCGCTCGATGGTGGTGGGGTCGTTCACGGTCAACGCAACCCCCATGGCCGCTCCGGAGGCAAAGACCAAAGGCCTCATCGTGATCAGCCACGGAACAGGTGGTTCGGAATTCGGGCAAAGCAGCTTGGCCGAGGCCCTCGCGCGGGACGGCTATTTGGTGGCGGCGCTGCGTCATCCGGGCGACAGTTACCAAGACAGCTCGCTGTGGCAAAAGCCGCTGGGCGCGTACTTCACGGAGCGGCCCCGGCAGGTCTCGCGCCTGATCGACGCGCTGCTTGCGGACCCCGAATGGAAGGACCGCATCGCGACGGATGCCAAAGGTCCGCGGATCGGCGCTGCCGGGCACTCGGCCGGCGGCTACACCGTGGTGGCCTTGGCGGGAGGGCAGGTCGATCTATCCCGGATCGGCGCGCATTGCGCGAAGGACACCGCGGAAGACCCGATCTCCTGCGGCATGGTCCGCGACATGCGCCAAATGCAGGCGCCACTTGTGCTCGAGTCGACCGCCGATCCGCGTGTCCGCGCGATCGTCGCCATGGCGCCCGTCGGCGTCATGTTCACGGAGCAATCCCTGAAGGCCATCACCGTGCCGAGCCTGATCTACGCCGCGGAAAAGGACCGCTGGTTACCGCCACGCTTTCACGCCGCATGGATCGGGCAGAACCTTCCCGGAGCGGGCTATCGCGTCATCGCCAATGCCGGGCACTTCGCCTTCATGAACCCCGCCAGCGCTCCGATTCCGACATTGGATGGCGACATCAGCGCCGACCCGCCCGGCTTCGATCGCACGGAATTTCTGAAGCAACTCGGCGAAGAAATCCCGGCATTCTTCGATCGAGCGCTCGCACCGAATGCGATCAATAGTAGAGTATCGCCATAATTCTCTTGTCTAGAGCGGTTCAGTTTTTCAGGGAATCTGAGAGCCGCTCTTCTGTAACGGGCATTGAGTCAATCCCTTTTGAGCTTAATCCCTCGCCGAGTGCTTGCTTCTGTCCGCAGTCGACGCTGGGGCCGCTGCTGTATGGGGTCTGCTGAGGACCGGCTGGCCAATCTAAAGATGCGCAGTCATTTGAGTGCTGCGTGAGCGGTTGCGGCCTAACCCATCCATCGTCCCGGCGAAGGGACCTTGCTCAGAGGGCTGATGGCAGTGCCCCCGAAGTC